>NZ_JBCLWJ010000002.1:0-492600 GCF_039563885.1 Algoriphagus sp. SE2
CTTTGGTTAATTCCATAGGGCTTTTTTTTGCTTCATTAAGAAAAACTGATTTTTATCATATTTGTCCGTAGGAATGGTCATGATGTTCTGGTTCTTCAATAAATAGCTTTGAGGAATGTTAATCAGAATGGAAACAAAATCCTCTAGTCTTACAAAATTTGATCTGCCATCTAAATTTATTACTCCACTCAAGTGTGATGTGTTATGTGATGGATTCAAGCCAACGAGAGCTAATGATCAATTTATTTTTGAAGGGTCTGATTATTCCTTACTAACTATGGAGCTTAATAAAGTCTTGGATTGGCTTTTGGTTCATGATCTTCCCAAAGCAATTGAAAAAGAACCCTGCAACACACCGATACTTTTATTTGTACCTAATTTTTCGGTTAATCACCTTCTATTTCATTATGACGGCACAGAAAGTTCCGCTAGAATCATAGATAAATTTTTAACTCTTTTTCAAAATTTGATCAAAGGAAGTAAAGCCACCATCATTTCACCAAGCTTTATTCCAAAATCAAGATTAAAAGAGGAACAAGAAATTATTCAAAAAATTTCAGCCGCAACTTTGGAAACTAGCTTTATAAAATTTAATTTTTTAAGAATTGGTGATTTTTGGTCTTATGCTGTAAAGCATAAATGTACACTATTAGTGACAACCAAAACATATCAATTAGAGCTCTCAAATGTGCTTTTCAATTTTTATAAAGGTGCTTTATGGGATGATCAATTATCATTTTATTTATCCTTATAAGAAATGGTTTCTATTGACATTGATTATTTCTTTTCTGTACTTAATAAAGTAATTTTTATAAACTCCTAAGAATGAAGGTTTCTCCAATCGCCAATTCTGAAGTAAAATGCTACCATTGTGGGGAAGAGTGCAAGGAACTTAATTTAAAAATTGATAATAAAAATTTTTGTTGTCAAGGCTGCAAACTTGTATATGAAGTACTCGCTGAAAATGATCTATGCAATTACTACGAACAAGAAGAATTTCCAGGAGAAAATCAGAAATTTAAAAACTCGAGAACAAATAGATTTGATTATTTAAAAGATGATGGAATTCAAAATCAATTGTTGGATTTTAAAAGTGATTTGGAAAGTCATGTTTCTTTCTATATACCTCAAATCCACTGTGCTTCTTGCATTTGGCTCCTTGAAAATCTAATTCAAATTCATTCTGGAGTAATAAATAGTCGGGTTGACTTCATTAAAAAGAAAGTCCAAATAAAATTCGACCATCATAAAATTACCCTAAAGGAATTAGTATCTCTTTTGTCGACTATAGGTTATGAGCCAAAAATTAGTTTATCTGATAAAGGCGGTGAGCAAAATCTATCTTATGATCGAAAATTAATCTCTCAATTGGCAGTAGCAGGGTTTTGTTTTGGTAATATGATGCTATTCAGTTTACCCGAATATTTTTCAGAAACCCAATTATTAGGAGAGGGATTTAGAGACTTATTTAACTATCTTAATGTTATCCTGTCTTTACCTGTAGTTTTTTATTCAGCAAGCAGCTATTACCAGTCTGCATGGAATTCAGTAAAACAAAGGAAAATAAACATGGATGTTCCTATCGTATTAGGAATTCTTGCTTTATTTCTTTATTCGCTCTGGGAAATATTTATTTCTGGAAATGCCGGGTTCATGGACAGTCTGGGAGGATTATTATTTTTCTTGCTCTTGGGAAAATTGTACCAGCAAAAGACCTTCGCTAATCTAGAGTTTGATAGGGATTATAAATCCTATTTCCCAATGGCTGTTACAAAACTGAATAAAGATAAGGAAGAGGTAATCCCAATTTCAAAACTTGAAGTTGGAGATGTAATCCTCATAAGAAATGAAGAATTAATCCCTGCCGATTCGATTTTACTCAGTGAAAATGCCAATATCGATTATAGTTTTGTCACAGGAGAAGAGATTCCTGTACCAAAACAAAAACGAGAGGTGATTTACGCTGGTGGCCGTCAATTTGGGAATCCAATCATATTGACTATACAGAAATCTCCTTCTCAGGGATATTTGACAGATTTATGGAACAGCGAGTGTTTTGAAAAAGAAAAGAATGGTTTACTTGAGCCACTGGCAAATAAAGTAAGTGGTATTTTTACTTGGGCCGTTCTCTCAATAGCATTCATAGCTTTTACTTTTTGGAGTTTTCAAGATTTGTCGTTAGCTGTAAAATCATTTACCTCAGTTCTGATTGTTGCGTGCCCATGCGCGCTGGCTATGTCAACTCCTTTTACACTCGGTAACACTTTACGAATTTTTGGAAAAGGTAAATTCTATCTAAAAAATGCCAGTGTAGTCGAAAAGTTGGCTCAAGTCGATACCATAGTTTTTGATAAGACAGGTACTCTTACTTCACCTGCACATGCTCAGATTGAGTTTATAGGAGAAGAACTGACGGAACAAACCAAAAGTATTCTTAAATCATTGGTTTCTAAATCTAGTCACCCTTTGAGCAATAGAATTAATTATTTTCTTGGAGATGTGAATCTTGAAAAGATTTCAGAATTCAAAGAACTTAAAGGTGAAGGTGTTCAGGCTAATTTTCATGGGGAACAAATAAAACTAGGTTCAAAGGAGTTTACGGGGTCTCATCTTTTTCCAACTATTGAAGATGGTAATCTAGTCTTCTTATCCATTAGTGGTCAAGACTTAGGGTACTTTTATATCAAATCAGGTTTGAGAGAAAGTGCTCCTAATATGATTCAGCAGTTGGGTCATGAGTATGAACTGCACTTACTTTCTGGGGATCACAGTCACGAGCAGGTTTCACTAAGAGAGAAGTTAGGACAGGTCTTAAAATTCAATTTTAATCAAAGCCCATCAGATAAACTCCAATATTTAAAAAGCCTGAATAATAAGGGTAAGCATACCTTGATGGTAGGGGATGGTTTAAATGACGCAGGAGCTCTAAAAGAAAGTGAAGTCGGTATAGCAGTTACTGAACAGGTTAGTCATTTTTCGCCAGCAAGTGATGCTATTTTGGATGCATCAGTAATTTACAAGATCCCGGCATTTTTAAGCTTTGCCAAAGCCAATAGAAACATCATCAAAATGAGTTTTTTATTGAGTTTTGCCTATAATATTATCGGACTATCACTAGCTGTTCAAGGGTTTTTAAGCCCTGTGATTTGTGCTATTTTAATGCCTCTGAGCAGTATTTCCGTAGTGGTGTTTACTACAATATCTACCAATTTTATAGCAATGAGAAAAGGTCTAATCAAACTAAATCAAAATTGAAATGGAAGTAATTTTTCTATTAATCGGAGTCAGTTTGATACTTGCAGGAACCTTTTTGTACTTGTTTTTTAAAGCCATGAAGGATGGGCAATTTGACGATGATTATACCCCATCAGTAAGAATTTTATTTAATAGTCAGCAGAAAAAAGAAAAAAAAGATCAACCAACAAAACCTAAGTCCTATGAATGATTCTTCTTTAGAAACGTTCCATTATGACAATAAAATTGTCAAATATTTTGGAGCTGCCACCATTATTTGGGGTCTCGTCGGGATGCTGGTGGGGGTGATTGCCGCCACACAGCTCTTTCTTCCCGAAGCCAATTTGGGAAACCCTTATACTACCTTTGGTAGGATAAGACCATTACATACAAATGCTGTAATATTTGCGTTTGTAGGAAATGCCATTTTTGCGGGTGTATATTATTCAATGCCCCGTTTGTTGAAAACACCAATGTGGAACAAAACATTAAGTTGGTTTCATTTTTATGGATGGCAATTAATTATTCTTGCTGCAGCAATTACGCTGCCTTTAGGTTTAACGACTTCAAAGGAATATGCTGAGCTTGAATGGCCTATTGATATTGCAATTGCCCTAGTTTGGGTTGCATTTGGCGCCAACATGATTGGAACCTTAATCACGAGAAGGGAGCGACATATGTATGTAGCCATCTGGTTCTATATGGCGTCATTTGTCACGGTCGCGGTTTTGCATATTTTCAATTCATTATCTCTTCCGGTTTCATTATTTAAAAGTTACTCTGCATATGCGGGAGTTCAAGATGCTTTGGTACAGTGGTGGTACGGACATAATGCAGTGGCCTTTTTCTTGACCACCCCATTCTTAGGTTTAATGTATTACTTCCTTCCAAAAGCTGCGAACCGTCCCGTTTATTCATATAAACTATCCATTGTCCATTTTTGGTCCTTAATATTTATTTATATGTGGGCCGGGCCTCATCACTTACTTTATACTGCATTGCCGGAATGGGCTCAGGTATTAGGTACGGCATTCTCAGTAATGCTTATAGCCCCGTCATGGGGAGGTATGGTGAACGGTCTATTGACCTTGAGAGGAGCTTGGGATAAAGTGAGTAACGAACCTGTTTTGAAATTCATGGTAGTTGCTTTGACTGCTTATGGTATGTCCACTTTTGAGGGGCCTATGCTTTCTCTGAAAAATGTTAACGCCATTGCCCATTACACGGATTGGATCGTGGCACACGTTCATATTGGAGGCCTTGGTTGGAATGGATTTTTAACCTTTGGAATGCTTTATTGGATGTGGCCAAGATTGTTTAAAACAAAAATTTACTCTACTAAGCTTGCAAATACTCACTTTTGGGTGGGGACGTTAGGGATTATTTTCTATGCCCTTCCTATGTATGTAGCTGCTTTGACTCAATTCTTAATGTTGAGAGAGTTTGATGACATGGGTCGATTAGCCTATGGAAACTTCCTTCAAACTGTTGTTGAACTAGTTCCAATGTATATCCTGAGAGCATTTGGAGGATTACTTTATCTGAGTGGAGCTATAATTATGGTTTATAATATGTGGAAGACTGCTCAACAAGGTGTATTCCAAGAAACTGAAGAGGACTCTGCTCCAGCATTGGCAAAAAACTACAAGCCCGCAGGCGAATTTTGGCACAGAGCATGGGAAAGAAAACCAGTTTTCTTTACTGTATTAGCGACAATTGCTATTGCTATAGGAGGTGCTATTGAGATTATTCCAACTATTCTTGTTAAATCCAATGTGCCTACCATTAGTTCGGTTAAGCCATACACGCCTTTAGAATTGGAAGGAAGAGACCTTTACATTTCAAATGGATGTGTTGGATGTCACTCTCAGATGATTAGACCTTTTAGGTTTGAAACTGAGCGATATGGAGAATATTCTAAAGCAGGAGAATTCGTTTATGACAGGCCATTCCTTTGGGGATCAAAACGTACAGGTCCTGATTTGCATAGAGTTGGTGGGAAATATCCGGATAGCTGGCATTATTTCCATATGATGGATCCAAGATCTATGTCGCCAGGATCCTTGATGCCTCCATATCCATGGATGGTTGAAAATGAATTGGATTACTCTGATTTACCAGCAAAAATCAGAACACTTCAAAAACTTGGAGTCCCTTATCCTGAAGGATATGATGAGAAAGCAACTGCTGAACTAGAAGCACAGGCTGCCAAGATCACGGCAAATCTGAAAGAAGCTGGTGTAGAAGTCATGCCCAACACTGAAATAGTTGCTTTAATTTCTTATTTACAGCGATTAGGTACTGATATCAAAGCAACTGCATCCAACCAATAAATCACAATATCATGTATAAAGAAGTTTTAAGATCTATCGAAAATATAGAAATCTATCCTGTGATTTCACTACTGATTTTTGTGATATTCTTTGTCGCAATGTTTATCTGGGTGATCAGAGTACCTAAAACCTACATTGATCATATGAAATCTTTACCAATGGATGAGGATGAAATAATTAAGAACGAGCCATGAAAAATATACTAACCTTATTGTTCGCATTTGTCAGTCTTATGGCAACAAATTCTGTTTTAGGGCAGGAAGTTGAAAGTTCAAGTTATAATAAGCTTATGGAAATGGATGAAAACCAATTGACATTACTTGTTATCATGGGCGTTATTTTAGGGATTATCATTTTATTGTTGATTCTGATAATTTATTTGATGTCATTCATTTCAGCTGTTTTCAAAAAGGAAAATCCTGCTATGGCTGAGGAGCCAAGTTGGTGGGATTCGTTTAAAGAAAAATTCATAACAGGTGATGTTGAAGAAGAAGCCATAGAGAAAAAGCAAATGGCAGATCATTCTTATGATGGAATTACTGAGTTAGATAATTTCATGCCTCCTTGGCTTCAATATGTATTTCTCATTACAGCTGTTTTTGGTATCGGGTATTTCATTAACTATTCAGTTTTGGGAATTGGAAAAACTGGTGTAGAAGAATATGAGGAAGAGTTAAGAATCGAGGCTGTTTTAGCAGAAGAGAGAAAGGCAAATGCTGCTGCGGGAATTGATGAAACCACAGTCGTTTTTGATGAATCTGCTAATTCGTTGGCTTCTGGAAAGGTAATCTTTGAAGGGAATTGTGCCGCTTGTCACGCTTCAGATGGTGGTGGTGGAGTTGGACCGAATCTCACAGATGATTACTGGTTGCATGGAAATACGGTTAATGAAATATTTTCAGTAATTAAATATGGTGTTGTCAGCAAAGGGATGATTCCTTGGCAAGATCAATTAAGTCCTGAAGAGATTCAAAATGTTTCAAGCTATATAATTACCTTAAACGGTACTACTCCAGCTAACCCAAAAGACCCACAAGGAGAACTGGTAGGAGGATCTTCTGGGTCTGATATGGAAGCTGAAACAGATAGTACTGCTGTAATTGCTTCTTCAAATTGATTTCATAAAGCCGGAAGAGTTTTTCTTCCGGCTAAATTAAAGCCGATATCATGGCAAAAAAGAATCCACATTTAGATCCTGATAGTTTTCGAGATGCTCTTGCTACTGTCCAAGAAGATGGAAAACGAAACTGGGTTTATCCGAAAAAAGTAAAAGGCTTTTTTTATAAGTATAGAACATATTTGTCTTGGGTGCTTTTAGCAATTTTATTTGCTGGGCCTTTTATCAGAGTAGACGGTAGGCCTTGGCTCTTGTTTAATATTTTCGAAAGGAAATTCATCATTTTTGGAGCGGTATTCTGGCCACAGGATACGTATCTGTTGATTTTTCTTTTATTGATCTTCTTTGTTTTTGTCATCCTGTTTACCGTCATCTTCGGAAGAGTGTTTTGTGGGTGGGCATGCCCACAGACCCTATTTATGGAAATGGTTTTCAGGAAAATTGAATATTGGATAGAGGGGGATGCCAACCAACAAAGGGCTTTAAATAATGCTCCTTGGACATCGGATAAAATCCGTAAAAAAGGATCGAAATATTTAATCTTCGGATTCATATCCTTAATGATTGGTCACTTAGTAATGGCTTATCTGATAGGAGTGGATCAGGTGGTAGAAGTAGTTACACAACCTCCATCAGCAAATATGGCGGGATTCATTGGCCTGATTGCATTTTCAGGTACTTTCATGTTCGTATTTTCTTGGTTTAGGGAGCAAGCTTGTTTAGTAGTTTGTCCTTATGGAAGATTGCAAGGTGTTTTATTGGATAGCAACTCCATCAATGTGATGTATGATTATGTCCGTGGAGAACCTAGGGCTCCAATCAGGAAAAACCAGGCTGAACTTGAACCTAAAGGAGATTGTGTTGATTGCAGTCTATGTGTGCAAGTTTGTCCTACGGGAATAGATATTAGGAATGGTATTCAAATGGAATGTGTCAATTGTACCGCCTGTATTGATGCTTGCGATGAAGTCATGATAAAAGTTGATAGGCCGACAGGCCTTATTCGGTATGCTTCGCAAAATAGTATCAAAGAAGGTTTTCAAAAATTGATAACTGGAAGAGTTAAAGCCTATGTAGTAGTTTTAATTTTACTTGTTGCAGCCTTTGTTTCTTTGATTGCAACTAGAGAACCTATAAATGGTACCGTGACACGATTTCCTGGTATGACATATCAAACAAGGGAAGATGGAAAGGTTTCAAATCTTTATGAAATTACCCTGATAAATAAAACATTTGAACCCCAAACCGTAGAGCTTAAACCTTTGGCTGAAGGGATGGATTTAGAAGTGGTTGGGGATACCCATTGGACTCTGGAACCGCAATCTAAATTCGAGGGTAGATTTTTCTTGGTGAGGAATCAAGAGGATGTACAGACTTCTCAAGAAAAGGTATTATTACAATTAAGCGCAGGCGATGAAGAATACGGAGATATTAAGACAAACTTTATGGCGCCAGTCAACAAATAATCTAAAGATATTCAATATGAATTGGGGAACAGGAATTTTACTTTCAATTATAGGATTCATTGTCATCATTATGACAATGGTGGTGATTTCTGTTAGAATGGAGGGGATTGAATTAGTGACTGAAGGATATTACGAAAAGGAAATTGCATACCAAGATCAAATCGATAAAGAACAGGTTACATTGGATCAGAATCGGGATGTAATAAGTTTTAACGCTCAAAAACAACTCCTGATCTTAGACTTACCTGAGGGGGCTAAAGGTACTCTTCATTTGTTCAGACCTTCTGATGCTGAATTGGATCAAAAATTAAGTCTTGATGGGAAGAATTTAGGGGCAATCGAGATACCTGTAGGAAAGCTAAAGAAAGGTTATTGGAAAGCTCAATTAAATTGGGTAGAAAATGGAGTGGAGTTTTATCAGGAAAAGAAAATGAATTTCTAAATGCTTTGGACTGCTATTGTATTAGGTTTCTTAGGCTCATTCCACTGTGTGGGGATGTGTGGTCCTATTGCCCTGGCAGTTGGAGGAGCAAATAAGAACAAATTTTTAGGCAACAAGATTTTATACCACATCGGAAGGAGTATGACCTATGCCTTCTTAGGTTTGGTGATAGGAGCCTTGGGGTTTTCATTAGCTTTGGCTGGAATTCAGCAGGGATTATCTATCGGAATGGGAATTTTGATTTTAATTTTTGCAATAAGTTTTAAAAAGTCAGAGCGTTTTTTTTCTATTCCTTTATTTTCAAAAACGATTCATTTAATAAAAAGCAAACTGGGGAAATACCTAAAATCAGGAAAATCTTCAGCATATTTTGCTACAGGGATTATTAATGGACTTTTGCCATGTGGAATGGTTTATATGGCTTTAGTAGCTGCTTTAGCATTACAAAGTTCTTTAATGGGAGCAGCATATATGTTTTTTTTCGGAATTGGAACAGTTCCTTTATTATTGATTTTGATGGTTTCGGGAAGTGTTTTCAGTGTTCCTTTAAGACAAAAATTCCAATCAGCAATTCCTTATTTAGGAGTGATAATTGGAATCTTATTTATTTTTAGAGGTTTAGGACTTGGCTTAAATGGTTTTAGTCCTGATCTGCAAGTTTATAACTATGGAGCTGAGCAGATAGAAATTACAATTTGCCGCTGACTTATATTGCTTTGCTGAATCGGGTCATTTGTTTTTGGCCAGTCTGTAACCTTAGATCCAATTGCATACAAATGTTTCTAATGACCGCTAATCCTGATTTGGTAACCTCAATAATACCCCGGTTTATTTTCACCAGTTTTTCAAACTCCATTTCTTTTAATTGAAAAATCTGCTTATCACTCATTCTTTCCCATATATCCACAGGAATATTAGATTGCTGCTTACAGATCAAATCTAGGATAATCTCTCTTATATGAATGTCTTCATTTGTCATAAGATGACCTTTCTGCAAAGCCCAATTCCCATTATTCATTGAAGCTTTATATGCTTCGATATTTTTCTCATTTTGTGCATATCCTAAATGAATATCACTGATACTACTTGCTCCCAAGCCAATTAATACTTTTGAAGGAGAAGTGGTATACCCCATGAAATTCCTATGAAGTGTCCCTTTTCTCTTAGCTCTATTCAATGGATCAGAAGGCAAAGCAAAATGATCCATTCCTATCTCCTCATACCCTAATTTGATCAGTTTCCTCTTCCCAAATTCATATAGCTCTCTCTTTTGAATATCGTTGGGAAGATGCGCTTCAAAGCTTTTTTGTGCAGGAAAAGCACTCGGCAAATGAGCATAGGAGTAAAAGGCTATTCTTTCTGGTTTCAGATTGGCAACTTTTTCAAACGTATCCTCCAAAGTATTTAAAGTTTGATGTGGAAGCCCATATATAAGATCAAAGTTGATAGATTTGTAGCCGGATTTTCGGGCGTTTTCTGTTGCTTCGATGACTCGCTCTAAGGGTTGGATTCGGTGTATTGATTGCTGAACTCTGGAGTCAAAGTCCTGAATCCCGTAGCTTACCCTATCAAAGCCAAGTTTTTTTAAAGTTTTTAAATGTGCTAACGTCGTATTATTGGGATGCCCTTCAAAACTGAATTCTGCATTTTCTATGATTGATGAATTTTGAATGATTTCTTTTAGGAAATATTCAAGTGATTCTGGTTTGAAAAATGTCGGAGTCCCTCCTCCTAGATGAATTCCTGCAAGTTTTGGTACCGTTTGGAAAATAGCTAAATATTTTTTCCATTCATTAAGTAAAGCATCCAGATAAGGTATTTCAACCGAGTGATTTTTAGTAATCCTTTTATTGCATCCACAATAGGAGCAAAGGCTTTCACAATAGGGTAGATGAATGTAAAGTGTGATTCCTTCTTTTTCACCATATAATTCAAATGCTGTTTTTACTAGCGATTCCCAACTTTTTGGGCTCAAGTTATTTTCCCAAAAAGGAACTGTTGGATAGGAGGTATAGCGTGGTGCTGGTTTGCTATATTTTTCGATTAATTCTGGTGAAAGAGACATTTCTTTTTGTTTGCACAAAAATGTCTCGAAATCACAGGTAAATCGGTGATGATAATAAGTATACAACCTGATAAATATCAGGTTTAAGGCTCGTAGAAGAAATAGTGAGTTTATTTAATCAAGTAGGAAATTATTGAGGAAAGTGCTTTTTAGAATTAGCCACAAAAAGAATAGCATCATAGCCCAGAACAAATAAACGCGATAGTAATCTGAAGTTTCTTTATAGCGGTTTTCAAGAATTTCTGCTTTTTCCAAGTTGTCAATTCTTTCAAAAATATTATTCAAAGTTCCTCCATCTGCGGCTCTGAAAAATTCTCCGTTTCCTATTTTAGCTATCTCTCGCAAGGTAGTTTCATCCAAGTAGCTTTCCACCATTTGAGGTCTGCCAAAGAAATCAGTTCCATAAGGAACCATTCCATCTTTTCCTACGGCAATCGTATAGATTTTGATATCGAGAGCTGAAGCTAATTCAGCTGCAAAAAGTGGGTCCACATTTCCTGCATTACTTTCTCCGTCGCTGAGTAAAATCAAAACCTTGGAAGCTGATTCAGACTCTTTCATCCTGTTAGTGGCAGAGGCGATGGCAGAACCAATAGCGGTTCCTTTTGCTTCCATCATGTTGAAAGATATATCCTGGATCAAGTCTGTTAGTAATTTGTAATCGTTGGTTAGAGGTGCTAAGGAATAAGCCTCTCCAGCAAAAACGACCATACCAATTCTGTCTCCAAAGCGGCCATTGATAAAATCTACAGCTGTAGCTTTTGCAGCTTCCAGTCTGTTTGGAGTAAAATCCTGCAGATCCATAGATTCAGAAATATCCATAACCAAAACAATATCGATCCCTTCCGTAAACTGTTCTACTCGCTCATTACTTCGCTGGGGCCTGGCCAATGCAATAACAATCATCACTAATGAAAGGAAAAAAAGTCCCGTTGGAATCAGTCTTAAAAAGGTCCAGGGATTATTCTTTGCTATTCTTTTAGGAAGAGAAAGTTCGAGAACTGGATTTTTCAAAAACTTTACAAACTTCCTAAAAAGCATAAGAGCAGGAATAATCCAAAGGAGATTTAGAATCCAAAGATTCTCCCATTCATATGATTTGAAGGTCTCTGGCAAAAACCAAGACCAGCTAAAAAACTCAGCTAGTTGCTCTTGCATGCTTCATCTCTTTTAGTTTTTCCAAATGCTTCTCTCTTGCTAATTTTAATAAATAGCTAGTTGCCTCATCACTTTTTTCAGATCCTCCGGCATATATGATTAAGTCGATAGTTCTTAAAGCTTTAAAAACTTCTGGATCATCTAACTCCTCACCAATTTCACTAGAGGTCCATTCCTGAAAAGGAAGCTTCGTAAGACTTTCCATGTAGGCTTTCCAGATTCCCTGAACTTCATCAGCAAGTTCAAGGGATGGTTGTTGGGTAAGCAAAGTTGTCTTCTTAATCCATTTCTTTTCAAATTGATTCCAACGTCTTTTTTGGTTCCTATCTCTCCACATTCTTTTTATTCTATCTGCAAACAAGAAATAGAAAATTAGAAGAAGTAAAAGGATGCCACCAATTAATGCTCCTACTACTATCCAGTTGAATTCTTTTTCAAGAGGTTGATATACATTGTTTTCCTGAAAAACAGGCTGTTCAGGTATACTGTCTAGGGTAAGTTTAAGTTTCAACTCAGCTTCCAGCGGAAAATGGGTAATACTATCGTATCGAACCAATTCGTAGACAGGTAAAGCCAAAAATACACTTGGTTCCAATGAAAAATTAGAAACGAAATAGACTGTACTATCGCTTGTTATTCCTCCGATAGTATTTGAAATAAAAGTCTTTTTTTCTAAAAGTACTAGAGGAGAAAAATCATAAAGTGAATCAGGAAATATCAATTGCTTCTGCTCCGGATAGCTAGCCTTTAGCACATAACCTACACGCTCACCGAGTTTGGCAGAATCCTGCATAAAATACCCATCCACTTTCACCTCTTGCGCCCAAGAAAGAAAAGGTATGAAGAATAAAAGAAGGAGCTTACTGAATTTACCCACGTTTCATTCTTTTGTTTCTGTATTTGAATAATTCAAGTAATGGGGCCACAATATCTTGCGTCGTGTCAATACTTAAGTAATTGATCTGATTTTTTTTACAAATCTCACTTAAATGATCTCTTTCCGAAGTAAAAGTATCAGCTATTTTTCTTGAAAAACTTCCAAATGCAGTATTCACCCAAGTTGTTTTGCCACGCTCTTTATCATAAATGGGAATGATTCCGAGTGAGGGCAACGCTGATTCCCGAGGGTCAGTAAGTTGAATTGCCACTAAATCATGTCTTTCTGCTAGGGCTCTGAAAGGTCGCTCATACCCTTCGTCAATAAAATCTGAAATGACGATTACCACACTTCTCTTTTTAATTAAGTTCAAAGCAAATGTAAACATGGCATTCAAATCAGTTTTTAAGGATTTGTTTTCATAATCAAAGATCCCTCTTATCATTTTGACACCCTGTTTGGTTCCCTTACCTGGAAGAATCAAATTCTCTTTTTGGTCTGAAAAACTGATTAATGCAACTTGACTTCCATCAAAAACTCCAGCTAAGGTCAATACGCCTGCAATGGTTTTTCCTTGATCTATTTTCTTATGCCCTGCTTGGCCTATATCCTGACTACCACTTATATCCAATAAGAAATAAACACATTGATCTTTGTCTTCACGGAAAGTCTTAACAAAGGTGCCATGACCCTTGGCGGAAACTTTCCATTCGATCGTTCTTACGTCATCTCCGTATTGATAAGGGCGCAAATCATCAAACTCTAGACCAGAGCCTTTAAATAGAGATTGGTACTCTCCTTGCAAGTGATTATTGGCCACTTTGCGGATCATTATCTCGTATTTCCTAAGCTTACTGAATAATTGATTCATTCTGGGTGATTTGAACTGGCTAAGTTATAGTACTCGCTTGAATTATAAAATTTGTCTTATATGAAGGGTGAAGGAAATTTCCGTTAAAAAACCATAATTTTGCGTTGTGAAAAGATTAAATATAATTTGTTGGATTATTCTTTTTTTGATCAGCTGTAATGACAATACAGAACCAGAAGGTCTTCTAAGTGAAGATAAAATGGTCAATGTGCTGATTGATATACATTTAACGGAAGGAGTTACCAGCGCACTTCCTATTGCTTACGATTCATCTCAAGTTTTATACAAGCTTTTGGAAAAAGAAGTTTTTATTAAACATCAGGTGGAGGATTCTGTTTTCACTCAAAGTCTGAGATACTATTTACAATATCCATCAAAAATGGATAAAATGTATGCTCAGATTCTTGATTCCCTAGCTGCCAAAGAAATAGCAGGAGTTAATAAAGATGACGGAGAGATTTTCTGATGATATACCCTTCTAATTTAGAACAAAAAATAAATTTCGTTAAAGTAAAAGAACTTCTTAAAGAAGAGTGCACCTCTCCTCTAGGGATGAGCTATGTCGATAAAATCTCTTTTTCTTCGGACTATAATCTCGTCAAAAAGCTCCTCGATCAAACCAAAGAATTCTTTGAAATACTCATTTCAGGCGAAGCTTTTCCTACCTCTAACTTTACTAATCTTCATCCTTATTTAGAAAAAGCAAAGTTGGAAGGAGCGCATCTGGATCAGGAAGATTTTCACGAAGTGAAATTATCTCTTCATACCCTGAGAGGCTGCATATCATTTTTTCAGAAATTTGGAGAATCCTATCCTGCACTTAGTCAATTACTTGGGTTATTGATTGATTTAGACTTAGGATTACTAAAGGCTATTGAGCAAGTAATAGATGAGAAAGGACATATTAGAAGTAATGCAAGTCGCGATCTTCAGCTGATTCGAAATCAGATTATTTTTGAGGAATCGAGATTGAGAAAAGTGATGGAGCGAATCTTTAAAGAGGCAAGATCCAAGGGGTTAACTCCGGAAGATTCAGGGATGACCATTCGTGGAGGAAGAATGGTAATTCCAATTGCTGCAGAAAATAAAAGAAAACTCAGAGGTTTTATTCACGATGAGTCCGCAACCGGCCAAACTGTTTTCATGGAGCCTGAAGAGGCTTTGGATATAAACAATGAAATCCGGGACTTAGAGTATATGGAGCGTCGGGAGATTGTAAAGATTTTAACTCAATTAACAGACAAGTTAAGGCCAGCAATCCCCTTTTTAAGAAAGGCTACAAGTTATCTTGGGCTAATGGATTTTATTCGGGCGAAAGCGAAATTTGCTCAAAAGACAGATTCAGTTAAACCTGAGATAACGAAAGAGAGACAATTGACATGGACAAAAGCAAGGCACCCACTTTTAGAGATGGCCTTGAAATCACAAGGGAAGAAGATCATTCCTCTTGATGTGAAATTAGGGGGGCATGAGCGATTGTTAGTTATTTCCGGACCTAATGCAGGAGGGAAGTCTGTTACGCTTAAAACAGTTGCGCTACTTCAATATATGCTCCAATGTGGCCTACTGATCCCAGTACAACCGGATTCTAAAAGTTCTCTTTTTGATAATTTCTTTATTGATATTGGAGATGAACAAAACCTTGAGAATGATCTTAGTACCTACAGCTCACATTTGATGAGCATGAAGCATTTTACGCAGTTTTCAAATAGAAAGACCATTCTATTCATAGATGAATTTGGTACAGGCACAGAACCACAATTTGGAGGGGCGATTGCTGAATCTATCCTCTTGGCTCTAAATAAGCTTGGTTCTTTTGGTATCGTGACCACGCATTATGGTAACCTAAAGCAAATAGCGAATAAAAACCAGGGACTTGTCAATGGAGCGATGCGCTATGATGTGGATAATCTGGAACCCATGTATCAATTGGAAATAGGTAAACCAGGCTCCTCTTTTGCCTTGGAGATAGCTTCTAAAATTGGAATTTCAAAAGAAATCCTTCAATACGCCAAGGATCATATTGGGGAAGAGCGAGTCCGTTATGACAGGCTATTGACGCAATTGGAAAACGAAAAAAATCAATACACGAGTTTGTTGGCAGATGCTAAAGCCAAAGAAAGGCTTTTAAAAACCAGATTGAAGGAATACAATGAATTGAAAGAGACATTAGAGCTTAACAAGAAAAGATACATACAGGAAGCGAAACAAGAAGCGAAGAGCTTATTGGATCAAACAAATAAAAAAATCGAATCTACGATTCGTCAAATAAAGGAAGATAAAGCAGATAAAGAAGCTACCAAAAAAATAAGGAAGGAGCTTGAGGAGTTTAAAGAAGAAGTAAAGCCAGAAAAGATTGCTATTAAAGATCCTGAAGTACTTGTAGTGGGGGGTAAAATTTCAGTAGGAGATTGGGTAAGGTTAAAAGATAACGGTGCAATTGCTCAAGTTCTTCAATTAAAGAATAAGGAAGTTGAGATTTCTATTGGTGAGTTAAAATCAAATGTTAAGCTTTCCAGACTAGAAAAAATTTCTCAGACTCAGGTGAAAAAAGAACTTAAATCTGTTGCAAAAAGAAGTGGGTATAATACCAATGAGAAGTTGTTGGAGTTTTCTCCCAACCTTGATTTGAGGGGTAAAAGAGGAGAGGAGATTTTGCCTTTAATTCAGACTTTTGTAGATGAAGGTTTTATGTTTGGAGTGAAGGATCTAAGAATTGTTCACGGAAAAGGAGACGGGATTCTTAGGGATATTACACGGAACTTACTTAGAAATATGCCTCATGTGAGAAAGATGGAAGACGAACATGCAGACAGAGGCGGGGCTGGAGTTACTTTAGTTACCCTAAAATAAAAAAGGAGCATTTTCGCTCCTTTTTTATTTTTGCTAATTGAATTGACTTTTTTATTTCTTTAAAAGATCAAATTCATAAGTTCCTGCCACAGCGAATGTACCATTTATTCTAGCTCCCGGTGCGGAAATAGTGAAGATCAACTTTAAATTATCTGCGTTTCTGGTAAATGAAATTTCTCTTCCGGCAGCGGGTTTTACTCCGCTTAGAATAAATTTATTGAAACTACTTCCAGCAAAACTCCAAGTTCCTGAAGCATCAAACAATTCATTGCTGTTTCTGCTAGTATATGTTTTCGAAGAAGTTGAGCTTAATGTTAGTTCAAAATTTTGAAAATTATCTGTAACAAGTACGCCATCTCTTTTTACGGTACCTCCTCCAGAAGTTTCCCAGGTCAGACTGCCAGTTCCAGTTAAAGCTTCAACAGCCAGCTCTTCTGCAGTTTTTTGCGGTGGATCTGGCGTATCGTCTCCACAACCTTGAACTATTACAAGAATTGCGATGAAAGCAAAGACCTTTAAATATGTAAATCTCATAGAATTAATAATTTCTTTCAAATGAAAATAAATATACATAAGTATGTTTAAAACTAAACTTACTTATAATCTTCAAGTTTTATTTTTTGCAAGCAAAATTCATATTCTCTTGGATCATTTGAGCAAACGAGAAGCGTTCGATTGGATTTATACTCAAAAACTAAATCTTGATACCATTTGATGCCTTTTTTATCCAAGTTTGAAGTTGGTTCATCAAGTAAAATCAAATCAACCTCAGAAAAAAGAGCAATTCCCAATTTGACGCGTTGTTTCATCCCTGAGGAGAATTGGGAGAGTTGTTTTTCAGCATGCTCTTTCAGATAAAGTAATTCAATTATTTGCTCAACGGTAAAGCCTGAAATACAATTCTTGAATTTAAAATGAAACTGTAAAAGCTCTTTTAAGGAAAATTCTTCAGGAAGCTCCATATAAGGAGCGGCAATGCTTATATGGGAAAACCATTCCGAATCAGAAATAGATTGGTTTTCTTTTAAATATGAAATTTTGCCAGATGTAAGAGGAATCGCTCCACTGATACATTTAAGTAGAGTGGATTTTCCAGAACCATTGCTCCCTGTTACTGCTAATGATTCACCAGATTCAATTTCTAAATCCAGGTTTTTAAAAATCCACTCATATTGAAAGCGCTTTGAAGCTTCTTCAAGTTGGATTTTAAACATGATTAATTGATATAGCCTTTCATTACACCTCGCTCAGATGATCTGATGAAATTTAATATTTCATCTCTTTCTTTAGTAGCTGGTAGGTTTATTTCAATTTCTTCCAAAGCACGACTATTATTCATGCTATTGAGGAATAAATATCTATAGACTTCTTGAATATGGCCAATTGACTCACTGGAAAAACCTCTTCTTCTTAACCCTAAAGAGTTAACGCCTGCGTATGAAAGAGGCTCTCTTGCAGCTTTTGTGAAGGGGGGAACATCTTTTCTTACCAAAGATCCACCTGAAACCATGGAATGCATCCCTATTTTCACAAATTGATGTATTGCGCTTGATCCCCCAATAATAGCCCAATCATCAATGGAAACATGGCCAGCTATCTGAACAGAATTTGCTATTATAACATGACTTCCTAACACACAATCATGCGCCACATGAACATAAGCCATTAATAAACAATCGCTTCCAATGACGGTAGTTTGTTTGTCAACCGTGCCTCGGCTTACTGTGACACACTCACGAATGGTAGTATTATCTCCAATCATCACTGTGGAGTCTTCACCTTGGAATTTCAAGTCTTGAGGAATTCCAGCAATTACAGAACCTGGGAATATTTTACAATTCTTTCCGATTATGGCTCCCGGAAAGATAGTTACATTAGGACCGATCCATGAATTATCTCCAATGACCACATTCTCATGGATCATTGTAAAAGGATCTACATGGACATTTTTTCCCAACTTTGCTTTTGGGTCTACATGGGCCATTGGGCTGATCATGATTCTTTACGGGTTATGCTGGCTGTCATAACTGCTTCACAGACTAACGTGTTTCCAACATATGCTTCACCACGCATTTTAGCTATGCCTCTTCTTATTGGAGCCAATAGTTCACATTTAAAAATTAGGGTGTCCCCTGGTAGTACCATTTTTCTAAACTTACAATTTTCAATTCCTAAGAAATAAGTCCAATAATTCTCCGGGTCTTCCACTGTACTCAAAACTAAAATACCTCCAGTTTGAGCCATAGCTTCTACTTGCATAACGCCAGGCATTACGGGATTTCCAGGGAAATGCCCCATGAAAAATGGTTCATTGATTGTTACATTTTTCACTCCTGCTACTACAGTCTCATCTAGGTATATGATTTTGTCTAAGAGTTGAAATGGATATCTATGAGGTAAAATATTACTGATCTGGTTGATATCCATTACCGGAGGTAGCTTCGGGTCATAATGAGGGATATGACTTGAACTTGCCTTTTCCATAGCTCGTTTTAATTTCTTTGCAAAAGCAACGTTGGCTGCATGTCCAGGTCTTGCTGCCAAAATCTGAGCTTTTAAAGGTCTACCTACTAATGCTAAATCGCCGACCACATCCAATAGTTTGTGTCTCGCTGGTTCATTTCTATACCGAAGATCCACATTGTTTAAGATACCTTCTTTCTTTACTTCTACCTTTTGTTTATTAAACATTTTAGCCAGACTGACCAGCTCTTTGTCTTCAACAACACGATCTACAACCACAATTGCATTATTCAAATCTCCCCCTTTTATTAGATTTGAATTATATAGCATTTCTAATTCATGAAGAAAACAAAATGTTCTACATGAAGCTATTTCAGGAATGAATTGGCTGATATCTGTAATAGATGCATGCTGGCTACCCAAAACAGGAGAATTATAATCTACCATTACGGTTACTCTATAATTATCAGTAGGCAAAGCAACCATTTCTACTTCTCTGGAAGAGTCTTTATACTGGATACTCTCTTCCACCTCAAAAAATCTTCTTAAGGCGTTTTGTTCCTCAAGACCTGCATCTTGTAGGACATCTATAAATTGTATAGAAGAGCCATCCATTATGGGGGGCTCGGGTCCATCAAGTTGAATCAATACATTGTCTATTTCCATCCCGACTAAGGCAGCCAAAACATGTTCAACTGTATACACTCGGGCTCCATTTTGTTCTAATGTTGTTCCCCTGGAAACGTCTACTACTAGATCACAGTCCGCATCAACGGTAGGCCTTCCTTCGAGATCAACGCGTTGAAATTTAATTCCATGGTTAGGAGGTGCAGGTAGGAACGTCATATTGGAAATTACTCCTGTATGAAGACCTACTCCAGATAGTTCTACCTGCTTTTTGATGGTATGTTGTTTTACCTTCATCTGATATTTTAAACTTTCAGGATGATTAAGGGTGCAAATTTACGGCTTTTTTTCCAGTTCTCTCAAACGGTTTTCCAGGTCGTCTAAATTTTTGAAAATGGAATATGATTTCAGGAAGTTTTTCATCTCAATTCCTATGTAACCAAAAATAGTTTGACCAGTATTTTTTACTGATTTACTTATGCCTGTTTTTGCTCCAATTGTGGTTTTATCAGCGATTTTCAGATGACCGCTTATTCCTACTTGACCAGCAATGATACAATTTTTTCCAATTTCAGTTGAACCAGAAATTCCAGTTTGGGAAGCGATTACTGTATTTTCACCAATTGTTACATTATGGGCGATTTGAACCAGATTATCGATTTTCACCCCTTTTTTAATAATAGTCGACCCCATCGTTGCACAGTCGATTGTGGTATTTGCTCCTACGCTGACGTGATCTTCAATAATAACATTTCCGATTTGGGGGATTGGTTTATAGCTTCCATCTGATTGTGGTGCAAACCCAAAGCCATCAGAACCAATTGTAGCCCCGGGATGTATTTCACAATTAGAGCCAATTGACGTGTCGGAACAAATTTTTGCACCTGGATGAATAATAGTGTTACTTCCTATAGTTACTCGGTCTCCAATATACACCTGAGGATGAATCTTTACATTATCTCCTATTACACATTCCTTTCCAATATGTGAATAAATACCTCTAAAGCCGTCCTTCCCCATTTCGCTGGAAATATCCATAAAACTTGGCTCTTGCACTCCAACCATGCTAGATTTTGTGAATTGGTTATAATACTCCAACAGTGTAGAGAATCCGGAATATGCGTCCTTTACTCTTATCAATGTTGTATTTACTGCCTTTGTTGGAATAAAATTTTCAGAAACTATTACTGCAGTCGCTTTTGTCTCATAGATAAACGCTTGATATTTTTCATTGGAGAGAAAACTGATTCCACCAGATTTCCCTTCTTGAATTTTATCAAGTCTGTATACTTTTTGTTTTTCATCTCCTTCTACTTTTCCTTGAAGGATTGCGGCTACTTGGCCTAAAGTAAATTCCATATGCTGGTTGGACGTATTAGAAATTTAAATTTAAACTTTTGGCTTTACATATATAGTGTTTCTCCACTATTTTGCTCATTACCTTGATATTCGGCAAATCCGCAGCTTGTGCCACATCAATTACTTTTCCCTTTTTAGTAAGGATATTAATCCTGTCTTTTGCCAAATACCCGTAGTTGCTTACTGCCCCGTGAGAAAAGAAATAAGTGATATCCTCTTCAGGAATCCCAAGTTTCGAAATTGTTTTTGTTTTCAATTCATCGATCTCCTCTAGGCTTGGCTGCTCATTTGTTAATGCTATTTTAAAAAGGTTTCTGGTCAAAAACATGTTGGAAATATTTCTTAATACATAATCGGGATGTTTCTTCCATAGCTTTATTGCTCCCCAGATATCCAAATCATCCATTTCTAAAAATAATTTTAGAATCTCAGGATTTTGCTGAAAATCATAAATAGTGTTTTCATTTTGTAAAAAGAAATCAAACTCATCGGTTATCGTAAACCTTGTCCCGCTTTTGCGAAGCATTTTGGCTCGTTCTATCAGCTTGATGAGCATTTTCTCGGCACTGACAGTGGTTTTATGTAGATAAACCTGCCAATACATCAATCTCCTTGCACTTAGGAAGTTTTCAATAGAATAGATCCCTTTTTCTTCAATAACAACTTGATCATTTTTAACATCCATCATTTTGATGATTCTGTCAGCACCTATTGTTCCTTCAGAGACTCCTGTAAAGAAGCAATCCCTTTGAAGGTAGTCTAATCTATCAATATCCAACTGGCTGGAAACAAGCTGGTGAAAGAACTTTCTTTCGTATGTATTCTTAAATATTCTTAAAACTAAATCGAGCTTTCCATTGAGTTCTTTGTTGAAAAGCTCAATGGTTAAAAGTGATAAATCCTCATGTGGGACGCTTTTAAGCAGGCTATATTCTAAGGCATGTGAAAAAGGGCCATGACCTATATCATGCAGTAAAATAGCAATAAGAGCAGCTTCATATTCTTTATTGGAGATTTCTGTTCCTTTTATGCGTAGATTATCCAGCGTAATACTCATCAAATGCATCGCACCTAAAGCATGATGGAATCGAGTATGAAGAGCTCCGGGGTAGACAAAGTCTGTCAAACCTAGCTGTTTTATTCTCCGTAACCTCTGGAAATAAGGGTGATCAATGATGGTAAAAATCAACTCGCTTGGGATCGTGATAAATCCATAGACCGGGTCGTTTAAAATCTTTTGGCTTTTCAATTGGGCCGAATTTGATTGACTCAAAAGTAATTATAATTTTAAAAGAAACGGAACCTGAAATGTCTCAAAAATTCAATATTCTGTGGGCAGATGATGAAATCGACCTGCTTAAACCACATATTCTTTTCCTAGAACAGAAAGGGTATCAGATTACTACCGTAAATTCTGGAGTAGATGCCATCGAAGAAGTGGAAGGTCAAAATTTTGATGTGATTTTTTTAGATGAAATGATGCCTGGAATGACAGGGCTTGAAACATTACAACAAATCAAGATTTTAAAGCCTCAAATACCAGTGGTAATGATTACCAAGTCGGAGGAAGAGCATATCATGAATGATGCTATAGGAGGAAAAATAGCTGATTATCTGATCAAACCATTAAATCCCAATCAAATCTTGCTTTCTGTAAAAAAACTTTTGCAAAACAAGCAGCTGATCGATGAGAAAACGACTTTAAGTTATCAGCAAGAATTTATGAAAATCAGCATGGCTTTTGGAGATGCCGAGGATCATCAGGACTGGGCTGATATATATAAAAAGCTAATTTATTGGGAAATGCAGATTGATTCTACCGAAAATAAAAGCATGATTGAGGTTTTGGAAACCCAAAAAATAGAAGCAAATGCCTCCTTTGCCAGATTTATTAAAGAAAATTACATAGACTGGATGGAAGAGCAAAACAAAGAAAAACCATTGCTTTCCCATCAAGTTTTGAAGCAGAAAGTTTTTCCTAAAGTCCAAACCGGGAAACCTTTATTTTTGATTGTCATCGATAACTTAAGATATGATCAGTGGGAAGATATTGAGCCCATTTTATCTACCTATTTCAATGTAGAGGAAAAGGATACATATTATAGTATTTTACCAACTACCACCGCATTTGCAAGAAATGCATTGTTTAGTGGAATGATGCCTTTAGATATGGCAAGATTCTATCCTAAATTATGGGAGGATGAGGATTCTGATGAGGGGAAAAATAATTTTGAAGAAGATTGGTTGAAAATAAACCTTGATAAAAACAGACTTTCAATTAAATCATCTTATCAAAAGATTTTACAGACAAATCAGGGTAAAGCGGCAGTAGAACACTTCCATGAACTACTTCAAAATGATCTGAATATTTTGGTGTATAATTTTGTGGATATGATGTCACATGCCAGGACTGATATGAAAATGATTCGTGAGCTAGCTCCGGATGAATCAGCTTATAGGTCTATTACAAAAAGTTGGTTTGAACATTCTTCTTTATTTGATTTGTTCAAAAAGATCTATCAAGCTGGTGCTGATGTGATTGTGACAACAGACCATGGGACTAAACGAGTGAATCGACCCTACAGGATTATTGGTGATAAAAATGTAACAACTAACTTAAGGTATAAGCAAGGTAAAAACCTTAATTTTGAAGGAGGGAAAGTGTTTGAAATAAAAAGGCCGGAAGATGCAAAACTGCCTAGGTTGAATGTTTCATCAAGTTATGTATTTGCCGTTGAAGATTATTTCTTCGCCTACCCCAATAATTACAATTATTATGTAAACTTCTACAGAGATACTTTTCAGCATGGTGGAGTTTCTCTGGAAGAAATGATCATTCCAATTGTTCATTTATCACCAAAATAATCGGAACATTGATTGAGTATTCATATAGGATAGATGCTATTTCAACTGCCGCTAAGAAGATAGTTGAAGTAGCAAATTCCGAAAAAATCTGGGTTTTTAAAGGAGAGATGGGAGCAGGTAAAACCACTTTGATAAAAGCTTTGGCGAAACTTTTTGAAATCCAAGATCAAGTGAGTAGCCCTACTTTTGGAATAGTTAATGAATATGAAAGTAAATCAGGAGAGAAATTTTATCATTTTGACTTTTATCGGCTAGATGATCCTACAGAAGCTTTGGATATTGGGATAGAAGATTATTTTTATAGTAAAAATTATTGTTGGCTGGAATGGGCCGAAAAAATAGCTGAATTTCTTCCAGATCAATATTTTCTTATTAAAATAGAAATTCTTTCAGAAACAGAAAGAAATCTCACGCTTCAACATATAGATGATGTCAGCTGAACTAAGTGAATTATCCGCAGTAGGTTTAATACCTAAAGAATCTCCATCAAAAATCAGGAAGGATTCAAAATCCATCACGGTCGGAATTCCAAAAGAGATATCATCCCAAGAAAAGAGGGTCGTGTTGACTCCTGAAGCTGTGGGGATTTTGTCTAATTATGGACTTTCTGTAATTCTTGAGACAGGAGCCGGCCTACATGCAAAGTTTTCTGATCAGGATTATTCTGATGCCGGGGCCAAAGTCGTCTATTCTAGAAAAGAAGCATTTGCTTCGGATATAGTTTTAAAAATTGATTCTCCCACTATAGAGGAGGTGGCTGAAATGACTCAAGGAAGTTGTTTGATATCAGCGCTTCAACTTGGGAGGCAAAGTAAAGAATTTATTGAGGCGCTAAATGCTAAAAAAATTACTGCTGTTGCCTTTGAGTATTTAGAAGATAAAGTAGGAGGCATGCCTGTAGTAAGGGCTATGTCTGAAATAGCGGGAAGTACTTGTATGCAAATAGCAGCTGAATACTTATCCAGTGTAAATGATGGTAAGGGATTAATAATGGGAGGTGTTACCGGTGTCCCACCTACTCAAGTAGTTATCATTGGAGCTGGTACTGTTGCGGAATATGCAGCCAGAACAGCGTTGGGTCTTGGAGCTAATATCAAAGTTTTTGATAATCATATTTATAAATTAAGAAGGATCAAGCAATTATTAGGTCAACAAGTTTATACTTCTACCATCGATAATTTTAGCTTAAGCCAAGCAATGGCTGAGGCTGATGTAGTGATTGGAGCTTTAAGAGCTGAAAAAGGAAGGAATAAAATTGTAGTAAGTGAGGAAATGGTTGCCAATATGATGCATGGCAGCATTGTCATTGATGTGGGAATTGATCAAGGTGGATGTATTGAAACTTCAAGAGTAACCAGTCATGATGAACCTGTCTATAGAGTTCATGATATCATCCACTACTGCGTTCCGAATATTGCTTCCAGAGTTGCTCGAACCGCTTCTTACTCCTTAAGCAATATTTTTACACCGATTATTCTACAGACTGCCGATCTAGGTGGAGCTGAGGAGATGATATTTAATTATAAGTGGTTTCTACGTGGTGTTTATACGTATAGGGGTAGTCTGACCAATGCTTATTTAGGTAGGAAATTTGGACTTTCTCATAAAGAACTTCAACTATTACTAGCTGCCAGATATTAATTTAAGAAAGGAGGTTTTGACGAAGCAAAAATTCTAACTGCTCGTTTGCTTTTAGAAGAGCCTCGGTTAATTTCTCGTTTTCTCTTCTTAACATATAAATTTCAAAAGCATTTTTAATTACGGTTCTTAGGTAATCTTCTTCCCAAGGTTTTGTGAGGTAATGATAAACTTGACCTTTGTTAATTGCATCAATAACGGCCTGTATATCAGTATATCCAGTTAATAAGAGTCGGATTGGTTTAGGGTAAATTGGAATTATACTTTCCAAAAATTCAACACCCGTTTCTTGAGGCATTCTTTGGTCTGTAATTATTATGTCGACTTCCTCGTTTTTTAATAATTCTCGTGCCTCATTTGCCGAAATAGCAAGAAAAATTTTATAATCTCTACGAAATGTAGCTTTGAATGCCTGAAGGTTATTTTCCTCATCATCAACATATAGAATTTTTATTTTTTCTTCCCTTTCCGTTTCCATTCGATCTTCAATCTTTCGATAGGTTATTTCCTTACTACAAATAATCTTATTTCCAGTTAAAAAACAAATCTAATTAGAAGGATAATTAAGTTAAAAGAGCGCTCTTTGAATTAGTTTTTAAGTTTTTAATCTATTATGCCAACGAATGTATTTGACATAAAGCGTAATAAATTATCTTTACCCAGCCATTCACCCTCATATTCAACAAATGTCATCTAAATTTTCTACTGATCAAAATGCTCAGTATAGACCGGAAATTCTTAATCCTACTAAAGAATTAGATTATTCAAGATTAAAAGAATTAAAAGGATATGAGTTTGTTTTGGTCTCTGATCAAATAGAAAGTCAAGTTGCCGATTTGATAAAATCGGAAAATCCCACTAGAACAATACCTCCAAAAGAATTAAACAATCTCGTAACTAATTTTTTTAATAATACGGATAAAGAGAAGTATGGTAATTGGGTTTATTTCCCATGGAAAAATACCCTGGTACACATTCTATCAGGGGAAGAATTTATAAAAATAAGAACAGTAAGAAATAATTTTAAAATTACACCTATTGAACAAAAAATACTAGGTGAAAAGATAGTGGGTATTGTTGGACTTTCTGTTGGTCAAAGTATAGCATTAGCCATGACTTTAGAGAGAGGTTACGGTGAAATTAGATTAGCGGATTTTGATACCCTAGAACTAAGTAACCTTAATAGGTTAAAAGCTGGAGTAACAAGCTTAGGTTTAGAAAAAGTAATTATAGCAGCAAGGGAAATCGCAGAAATTGATCCTTACTTGAAGGTAAAGGTATATCGGGAAGGGATCACGGCAGAAAATGTTGATGAATTCATTTTGGAAGGAGGTAAAATGGATTTGTTAATTGATGAGTGTGATAGTTTGGATATCAAAGTCTTACTTCGAGAAAAAGCAAAAGAACATAGACTAACTGTAATGATGGACACCTCTGACAAAGGAATGTTAGATGTGGAGCGATTTGATCAGGAACCAAAAAGAGAACTTTTTCATGGATTACTTAAAGGAGTTGATTTAGATTCTTTAAAGAATCTTAGTAGTACTGAAAAAGTATCTATTGTATTGAAAATAACTGGACTAGAGACGCTTTCAGCTAGAATGAAAGTTTCTTTGTTGGAGATTGGACAAACTATAACTAGCTGGCCCCAATTGGCATCTGGCGTATTTCTAGGTGGAGCTTCAGTAGCTCATGCAGCTCGCAAATTTCTTCTTGGGGATGACATTAAATCAGGAAGGTATTATGTTGATTTTGATAACTTATTTAAGTTAAGTGACTCCGAGGAAATTAAAATTGACTCTCCTGTAATCCCTGGTATATCAGATTTTCAATATTCCATTCCTTCTGATGTACTTCAGTCTGCGTATCAAATCTCTCGTTCCGAGCTTGAAACTTTGATTGATAAAGCTAATTGGGCTCCCTCAGGAGGGAATATTCAACCATGGGTATGGGTCTTTGATAGAAAGGGTGTCTTACATTTATTTCATGATAAGATAAGAAGTCATTCCATGTTGGATTACAAAGGGACTGGTAGCTTGATAGCTTTTGGGGCAGCTATAGAAAATCTAAGGCTTCAATCTGGAAAAATGGGAATTGATATAGAGGTGATCTATCAGATAAAAGCGTTTGATTCTGATTTAATAGCTAGTATTAGATTTTTGACTAAACAACCAAAGCCCTTAAAAATTAAATATGCTGAATTAGTTGAGGGGATAGGTTTACGGTGCACTAACAGAAAAAATAGGAAAAGATACTTACTTAGTCAAGATGAGCTAAATTCGCTTTTGGAAGTGTCAAAAGAAGACCACGTCTTCTTAGAGTGGACTGACCAAGAGAATGATTTAGAAGAGCTGGCTAAAATAGTGGGTGGGATGGATAGACTCAGATTTTTCCATGATCAGGGATTAGTAGATTTTGTTAACGAAGTTAGGTGGACTGAAAAAGAGGCTATAGATAAAAAGGACGGAATAGATATAGCAACACTAGAGCTTTCAGGAACAGAGAAAGCGGCTATGGGATTACTTAGAGACCCAAGAACTATTAAATTTTTCCGAAAATATTTGATGGGCTACGGTTTGACTAAAATTTCAAAAGACACAATTACCTCAGCTTCCGGAATAATTTTATTGAAAACTAAGGATTATTCACCAATTTCAATTCTCAATGTAGGGATCGTTTTACAAAGGCTATGGATTAAAGCTAATATGCTGGGATTAAGTGTTCAACCAGTAACTGCGATGTTATTTATTTTTCATAGAATATTAAATGAAAAGGAGACAGGGTTTACAGAAATAGAGGAGCAAGAGATTATAAATCTAAAAAATTCATTCACTAATATTTTTAATAAGGAAAAGGAACAGAAAGAAATTTTTATGTTTAGGATCAATAAAGCGGGTGAGCCTTCTGTAAAGTCTTACAGAAGAAATCTTTCAGACACTTTGATCATTATCTGAGATGTTCAATTTTAAAGCATTTAGGGCCATTGACGAACCAGAACGATGTCAAAAATTCGTTCAAGGGCACTCTGATGTATTGCGACAATATGGAGTAACCAAAGTTACCTCTGCAAATAATGATTGGGTTAAGAATCCCTTTGTTTACGTTGTAACAGTAGAAAAGGCGGATACTGGAGAAGTTGTCAGCGGATTAAGGATTCATATCGCACACCCGGATTATCCTTTACCTATGGAACAGGCCGTCTCTCAGGTGGATCATAAAATTTTTGATTTAGTAAAAGAGTATTCTTCTTTTGGTACAGGAGAAGTTTCGGGGCTTTGGAATTCTAAATCCATTTCAGGCTATGGAATTGGTGCAGTATTGCTTATTCGGGCAGGAATTGCGATTGCTACTCAGTTAAAACTGGGTTCTTTGCTCGCCTTAGTGGCGGAGTATACCCTGAAGCCATCTTTACAAAAAGGTTTTGAAATAGAAACGGGTATTGGAAATTCTGGAACTTTCTTTTATCCCAAATTGGATCTTGTCGCAACATCAATTGTGATGAAAGATCCGGAGAATTTACCTTTAGCTGACACCTCTGAAAGAGATAAGATTTTTGAACTAAGAAACAATGTCCAATTCAAAAAAATTGAAATGGGAGCTAAAGGAGAATTTGAAGTAAGCTATGATTTGTTAGTAAAGAATAATAATTGGAGAAATGATATTTAGGGTTTTTGTTTTTTGCTTTTTCTTCTTGACGGCGTTCGCCGGGGCGTATGCAGAAGAAGACGACATAATTAAAGTAGAGTGTTTTTCGTATTTGATGGTCGATAATGATATTGCTGTCAATGAAATATTGACTTCAAATTCCTTTATTCCCAATAACTGTAATACATTCAATTTTGGGATCAGTAATAGTTCAGTATGGGTAAAAGTCGAGTTGCCAGACTTAGATCAATTTGAAGACCCTATATTTTCCTTAAACTCCACTTCTATCGATATTGTCAAATTATATTCCATCAAGGATGGAAAAATAATTAAAGAACATTTGAATGGCCGTTTAATAGGTATTGATGAAAGAGAGTACGTTTCACAAAAAATAGTTTTTGATTTTTCGGAAGAAGAGGTAAACGCTGATTTTTATTTATTCAAAATTGAAAATGTAGACAAAAAGATTTTTACTGGATATATTTCCTCAAAAGATAGCCTACAAGACATATTGAATTTTGAAGACCTCCTTTTTGGTCTTTTAACAGGTGTTTTTATTGGACTGTTTTTTTATAATCTATTTCTTTATTTCTCTGTAAAAGATAAAGTTTACTTTATCTATGTGCTTCATACCTTGTTGGTATGGTTTGCACAGGCTTCTATACTTGGATACACACAAGGTATCATATGGCCTGAATGGGACTGGATGAACCAACGATCTATCGTTATTTTTTCATCAGCCGTGAGTATAGTTGGAATTTGGTTTCTAAGAATTTTCCTTTTATCCAAAAGTATCGTTCCAAAGTTGGATAAAGGTTTTTTTGTGATCTATGGTGTTTATGCTTTCATTTTGATAAACGCTGTTTTAATTTCTATCACGTTAAGTTATCAGGTATTACTAGTTACTCAATCTATCGTTGTTCTCTTTGTGTTGTTTACAGCTGTGATGATTTTGAGAAAAGGTTTTAGACCTGCTCGATATTATTTACTTGCTTGGTCAATCTTTATGATAGGAATATTTTTATTTGTTTTCAGCGAAATGGGGATCATTCCAATCAACAATTTGACGGCTTATATTATGCCAATTGGCTCAGCTTTGGAAGTTGTTTTACTTTCATTTGCACTTGCTGATCGAATCAATATTCTGAAAAAAGATAAAGAACGAGAACAAGCAGAAAGACTAGAGATTTCTAAGGAGAATGAAATCTTAGTACGAGAACAAAATACGATTTTGGAAGAGAAGGTGAAGCTTAGAACTGATGAGTTGGAAAATGCATTAAGAAACCTTCAAAACACTCAAAGTCAATTGGTTAATCAAGAGAAAATGGCTTCTTTGGGTCAATTGACAGCCGGTATTGCACATGAAATAAATAACCCGATCAACTTTGTAAGTTCCAATATTACCCCATTAAAAAGGGATATTAAAGACATCATGGAAGTGATAGAATTTTATCGAGACACAGGTAGAAAGGAATTTTCTGAATCTTCAATTAAGAAAGCAAAAAATCTAGAAGAGGACCTAGAGCTTGATTATGTTTTGGATGAGGTGGATCAACTTTTAAAAGGAATGGAAGATGGGGCCAGAAGGACTGTTGAAATTGTTAAAGGTCTTAGGATTTTCTCAAGAGTGGATGAACAAGATCTTAAAAAAGTTGACCTTCATGACGGAATTAATAGTACTATAATTCTTCTTAACAGCACCATGCCAGGTAAAATAAGGATTGTTCGGGAGTTTGGAGAATTGCCACTTGTAGAATGTCTGGCTGGTAAAATAAATCAAGTTTTTATGAATATTATCAATAATGCAGTTCATGCGCTTTCTGATAATATTGATGGTATAAAAGACCCTCATATAACTATCCGAACTCAGGCACATTTAGACGAAACCGTCACTATAGAGATTGAAGATAACGGCCCGGGAATGCCAGAGAGCGTAAAACAACGTATATTCGAACCATTCTTTACAACAAAGGCTGTAGGAAAGGGGACTGGTTTAGGCCTCTCCATTGTTTATTCTATAATTGAAAACCATAAAGGAAGTCTGGAAGTAAATACCCAGCAAGGACAGGGTACTACTTTTAAAATAACGCTTCCTGTTCATCAAAGTACCCAGAAATATGAGTCATAAAATTCACGTACTTTACATAGATGATGAGGATAATAACCTTAAATCATTTAGAGCTACTTTAAGAAAAGATTTTAAAATTTTTACAGCTATTGACGCTGAAGAAGGCCTCAGGATTGCGCAAGAAGAAGAAATTCATGTAGTCATTGCAGATCAAAGAATGCCTGGAATGACAGGTACTGAATTTTTTGAGAAGATGGTCAAAATAAACCCTGACCCAATTCGAATTTTACTTACTGGCTACTCTGATATTTCCAGCGTAATTGACGCAATAAATAAAGGGGAGGTTTATAGATTTATAGATAAACCCTGGAATATTGAACAGATAAAAAACTCCATTAAGAATGCAGCCGACATCTATTTCATGAGAATGGAATTGAAAGAGAAAAATATCAAATTGAAGAAACTTCATTCTGAAATGAATCAATTTGTATATAGTCTTTCACATGAACTTAGAGGTCCATTGATGAGTATTTCTGGCATTTCTAAATTGGCAAAACTTGAAATTGAAGACTCTCAAACCAGAGAATACTTCGATATGATTGATTCAGCAACAGTAAAGCTGGATGACTACATTTATAAAATGCTTGATTTTTATAGATCTACGAAAATTGATCATAAAGTAACTTCTGTTAATTTTAAGGAAATCGTCAAACAACAAATGGAAGCCTATCATTCAAAATTCGACTTATCGAATTTCCATTTGGATGTTCAAGTAAATCAGGAAAAGGATTTCTACTCTGACGATGCAAAAATCAGAGTAATTTTAAATAACCTTTTTAGTAATTCTGTTCAATTTCAAAAACCTGAACCCGGACCAAGAAACATCAGTTTGACAGTAGATGTTTTAGAGGATAGTGTGGTCATTTCTGTGGAAGACAATGGTATAGGAATAGATCCCAAGCATCATCCGGATGTATTCAATCTATTTACCCGTGCTACACAAAAAAATGTTGGAGTAGGGCTGGGGCTTTATATGGTCAAAGAAGCAGTAGAACAAATGGGAGGATCCATCAATTTAGAGTCAGCTCTTGATGAAGGTACAAAGATTACTGTAACGCTACCTGATATGAAAAAAGGTTGAAGAACTGTCATTTCGAACGTAAAATGTATCTTTGCATTGGATTAGAGCGAAGTCTCACTTTTTATTAACTAATACAAAAAATATGATTAATCCTTGGCACGACGTCAATATCGGAAAAAATGCCCCTGAAGTTGTAATGGGTGTAATTGAAATCCCTAAAGGAAGTAAAGGGAAATATGAGCTTCACAAAAAATCAGGCATGCTAATGCTGGATCGAGTGCTATTTTCAGCAGTTCATTATCCTGCAAATTATGGATTTATTCCCCAGACGTATTGCGAGGATCATGATCCTCTTGATATTCTTATCATTTCCCAGATTGATATTCCTTCCATGTGTTTGGTGGAGGCAAAAGTAATCGGTGTTATGAGAATGACTGACGGAGGTGAAGCGGATGATAAAATCATTGCAGTAGCTGCAGGAGATCAATCCGTAAATTATATCAATGATATTGACGATCTTCCTCCGCATTTAATGAAGGAGGTTCACCGGTTTTTTGAGGATTATAAAAAACTCGAAAATAAAGAAGTAAAAGTCGAGGATTTCCTCGGTAAGGAAGATGCTTTGAGGATCATCCAGGAAAGCATTGCGCTTTATGATAAGCATTTTAGAAACCAAAGATAAATTCTAAGCCTGATTGATATCAGGCTTTTTTCTTTTTCACCTGTTGCTTTGCAGCTTTCTTCAGGAGATATTTCACCAATTGGTTGTAAGACTCATGTTCGTGATTTGAGATAGAGATTGATTGCTTATCTGAGAAAGCTATCGTAAGCTGCTTGAATTCTTTTTTATTGGCCAAAATAGTTTCTTCTTCCCAGGCTAAAATTTGGTTAACAGGATATGTTTTTTCATAGCCTCTTATGGGAAGTTTTACCACGATTTGATCTTTACCGGCAGCAATAAACCGATAGCCTGCCAAAAGTTTTATGAGGATCATCAAGATCACCAGAGTAAGCAGTGGCGCAGCAATCAGATAAAACCAAATTCCAAAACTTCCGACATAAGCAAAATCTCTCAGGATAAATACTAATCCTGCTAATAAAATAATTACGAGAATGCCTAGTGAAAAATATGTAGATAATTTTGGTTTAATTAGAATCATGGAGTGTTTGAATTTCTTTCAATTTTTGCTTTGCAAAAGTCCTTAAATCTTCGAAAAAAGCGAAGAAAATAACTTCAAATTCATCCTCTTTCTCTAAAAGTGCCAAATGAGCTTCCTCCATTTTGGAGTTAAACCTCGTTCTTTTAGAAAGTCCGGTTAATGACATTTGAATTCCCTTTATAGTCGAATAGTTGTAAAGCCAATTATCTTTCTTCATCCAATAAAATAGATTTCCAAAGTTTTCCGGGAAGATAGCCTCATATTTTGAAACTTGATCATATACTGACTGAGCAAATGTTTCCAATGGTTGATTTGAATATCTATTCCAATTTTTACCCAAAAAATAATCGAAATAAATATCGGTGATCACAGTTGAATAATGCCCAAACTTAGGCCTTAAATAAGTTTGTCCTGCTCTTACCAAAGGGTGAGTGTCCGTGAATTTGTCAATAGCTCTATGCAGTTGAATCCCATGACTGATTCCTTCAGGAAAATTGGCCATCATCTTCCCTTTGACAAAATCTCCAATGAAATTGCCAACTAGTATTTCCTCTTGATGAAAAGAAAGATAGGCATGGGCCAAATAGTTCATCCTTGCTTTTTTTGAATAGAAAACTTAATCCGATTTGATTAGTTTCGACCCTAAAATAAGCATTGATGGACAAAGTCACAGAGGAATTAAAGAAAGGACTAAAACTTTTAAAACTAGAATGGCAGGAAGACCTGGCCCAATACAAACAGAAATTTCTGAATTCCTCCATTGCTGAAAAGAAAAAAGAAGGGATTACCTGGCATCCTGTGCTGCTCAAGAAAAGTAAAATCGGGATGGGAGAAAGACTCCTTGTAGAGATCGAAAGGACAGATTCCAATCAATCTTCTGCTTTTTCCTCTGGGAAATCAGTGTCTTTTTTTACTACGCAAGATAGGTATCAAAGTGCTGAGCACCGGGTAAATGGGGTGATCAACTTTGTCCGTAATAATTCCATGATCGTGACACTTCAGGTGGATGAGATACCTGATTGGATGGAAGGAGGACGCTTGGGAGTGGATTTGCTCTTTGATGAGGCAAGCTACCGGGAAATGGAGTTTGCCTTGAAGCGGGTGATTTCTACCGAAAACAAACGCGTGGAGGAGTTGAAAGAGATTCTCTTGGGTAAGAAGTCGCCACAGTTTTCTGAGAAAGCTCAAAGCAATGCATCTCATCTCAATGACTCTCAAAATAAAGCCTGCCAACTCATCTCAAATGCAAAAGATGTGGCGGTGGTACATGGACCTCCTGGAACAGGGAAAACGACTACCTTGATCGAAGCAATCGAACAAGCAGTGATTTTAGGTCAATCCATTTTGGTCTGTGCTCCCAGTAATGCTGCTGTGGATCTGTTGGTAGAAAAGTTGATTGATCGAGAAATTGAGACCTTGCGTTTGGGGCATCCAGCGAGGGTAGAGAAGAAGATTTTGAACCAAACTTTGGATGCGAAAACGACTTTTCACCCGAGTTATAGGGATCTTAAAAAGCTTCGAAAAGAAACGGATAAATACCTAAAGCTGGCTAAGCAATACAAAAGGAATTTTGGACCTGAGGAGAGGGTACAACGCAAACTGATGTATGCGGAAGTCTCTCGACTTCGTGAAGCGGCCAAGTCACTGGAAGAATACATTCAGTACGATATTTTCCAGAAGACTAAGGTTTTTGCCAGCACTCTGGTGGGGGCCTCTTCTTACAGCTTAAAGGGGATGGAGTTTGACGTGGTATTTATCGATGAGGCTGTCCAGGGCTTGGAAGCAGCCACTTGGATTCCGATTTTGAAGGCCAAGAAAGTGGTTTTTGCAGGGGATCATTGTCAGCTTCCTCCTACTATCAAATCTTATCAGGCTGCTCAGGAAGGATTGGCTGAAACTTTATTTGAAAAAGTGATTGCCAGAAAGCCTCAGGCTTCACAGATGCTTCAGGTGCAGTATAGAATGCTGGAAGTTATTATGGGATTCTCCAATGAACAATTTTATAAAGGTAAACTTCAGGCTGCCGAGAATACTAAATTGCATGTTTTCCCCGGAGATAGCAATGCGTTGGAATGGATTGATACCGCCGGAGCTGGGTATTTAGATCAGAAGGAACATGAAAGTCTAAGTACCTGTAATCCGGAGGAGGCCGCTTTTGCCTGTCGCTATTTGAATGAGATGATTGTGCGAATTGGAATTGGGAATTTCAAGCAAGAAGGTTGGACCATCGGCTTAATTGCTCCCTATGGTGCCCAAGTTCGCCTGCTTCGTTCTTTGATTTTTGAAGGGTTTGAGTATCCAAATTTGAGAGCTTTTTCGGATTTGATAACCATCGATACGGTCGATGGATTCCAAGGGCAGGAGCGTGACCTGATGTTGATTTCCCTCACTAGATCCAATGAGAAAGGAGAAATCGGGTTTTTGGCGGATACTCGCAGAATGAACGTAGCTTTGACTCGAGCCAAACGAAAACTAGTGTTGATAGGAGATAGCAGCACGCTAGCGCAAAACACTTTTTTCGATCAGCTACTGCAGTATTTCGAGAAGAATGAGGGATACCGGAGTGTATGGGAGTTTTTGGATTAATAATATGAGTTTTATTTAATCTCTGTTTTTACCTCCATTGATCTTATAAATCAAATAGCCAATACCTACAACAAAATGTAGGATCAAAATCCCTACAACTATAAAAATGAATGTGTTGCTCATTGGTTAAATAGGTATTTAATTCTTTGACAAAGAATGCAATGTTTGGTAATACCTGCTGAGATAGCTCAAAACATCTCCAAAAGCTTCCGCCGATTTCAACTGTTCATCTGACACTTTTTTGCCTAAAAGCCGGCAAAGTAATAAGCCGTAAATACCGTTCAGGCATATTTGTATTTCATTCCCCAAGTCCCGTCCTTCCGCCTGCATCACAGCTTCAATTACAAAAGGTTTGGTTTTATTGTAGATTTCAAAATATTTGGCATCTGTTTTTAAGAGTTTCCAATGGATTTCTGCCAAAGAAAAGACTAGCTCATTGAGCTCTTTTAAATGTCCTTTTTCTAGAATATCCTGATCTTTCATTTTTCCTAAAAGGGCTAGATACCATTCCGAAATCTCATTTCTTTCTTCTTCGGAAACCGGATATTTAGAAACTACAAAGGTTTTGATTTCCTCCGGATTGCCTTGGTAAGACCGGATCAAATCCTCCATTTGATACATGTAGATGATATATTCGGCAATATTGGTTGCTCTCTTGTTCTCTGCTACAGACTTCATGCGGCAAAGGTAAGAAAAGATTGTTTTTTGTCTTCTTTGCTTTCCAAAAGCAAACTAATCCTTGAAAAGATTTTTGTGTTGGCAAGCAGCTTTGTCACGTTGAGCGGAGTCGAAGCGTCTTCGATTTTGAGACTCCCGTCTCTCAAGTGCTACCAATGACAGGTTAACTTAACTTTTGAAAAATAAATAATCTCAAAATTTTATACTTTGTTAATGGAGATTAATTTGAGTTGATAATTGTTTCTCCATATAAACATTTTGCTATTTGTACCCTTTGTCCTTTTGCCCTGATGCAAAAGGACGAAAAAATCAAGATTTGGCAAAGCTTCCACCGCACAAAGCCTCCGCCCGCCCCGCTGCCAAATCCTCCCACCGCACGTCCGATTAATGATTGTTCTAAAATTGAAATGTCATTTTGTAAAAAAAGTCGAATTTTGGAGGGACTCCCTTAAACTATCCGGTTTTTGAGCTGAAGGCAGATCCGTTAAAAAATCGGTTAGCTCGCAAGTTTCGAGCGAGATCCGCCGATTTTTAGGAGATGCCAAAGCGAAAAAATCAAATCGGAACGCATTGAATTAATTACTGGAATTATTACCGATTTGAAGGAGAGTTTAGGGAAGAGGCTTTTGGGTACTTTTGGCCTCAAAAGTACCAACGAGGAGGTTAGTTTTTTTCAATGCAGATTTCAAGATGATTATTGCTTCTCCAAATAAACACGATTCCCAGCCAACTGTGACTGTTACCTTCTGCTGCGTCAGCCCCACGCGCCTACACTTACTACGTTTTATTGTTGAGAATTGGTTTTCAGATGCGAAAAGGAAACAATAGAATCCATTTTGGATCCCACTGTTTCCTTTTTGTTGTTCGATGAATATTTAACATTCGGACTGACAGACCATTTTTTATAGGATTTATAGGAGAAATAATTCCGTAAACTGACTCATCCTAATTGCCATTAACTTGCCAGCCGCCTCCAAGGCTTCTGTAGAGTTCGACTTTGGCCAAAGCCAATTGCATCTTCAATTGCACCACTTCTAACTGGTTTTGCAAGGCATCTTCCTGAGCATTGATGATTTCCAGATAATTAGCAAAACCACTTTCGAATAGCAAAAATGCATCAGTCATCCCTTTGGTAGTTGTCCGCATTCTTTCCTGGGCGATTTCATATTCTTCCTGCAGCTTTTCCATATTCACCAAAGCACTGGAAACCTCCATCACAGCAGTATTTACCTTGTCTCTAAAATCTAATTCTGCAATTTCCCGCTGCTTGATAGCAATTCGGTGATTTGTCTTCAGCTTTCTATTTTGAAAAATAGGTTGGAATAATGCCCCATTCAGTAAGGCAAAACCAGAACCTACCGGGTCAAAGACTGAACCGAAAGCCATGGAATTCAATCCAGCACCTGCACTAATTGTCAATGAGGGATATTTCATCGCTTTAGTAATTCCGACTCGGGCATTCGTAGCGATCAATTCATATTCTGAAGCTGCCACATCTGGCCTGTTTTGGATAAGCTCAATTGGTACTCCTGTGGTATATTCATGGTCCAACGCTAACTGATCCAAAAGCCCCTTAAACTCCAATGCACCAGGATTTTTTCCCAAAAGGTTGTTCAATCTATTCTCTTGAATAGTATAAGCTTTTTCCAATTGAGGAATAAGAGCCTTCGCTCTCAGCATCTGTGATTTTGTTTGCTGGATTGCCAAAGAGGTGTTTTCCCCAGCATCATACTGAAGCTCCACAATTCTCAAAGTGTTTTTACTAAGGTCATAATTCCGCTGCGCAACTGTCAGCTGCGATTTGAGCATCAGGATATTGAAATAAGTTGAGGCAATCTCCGAAACCAAGGCAGTTTGAACAGCTTTTCGGAATTCCTGAGTTTGCATGTATTTGGCTTGTGCAGCCTCTTTTTGCCAACGTAACTTTCCCCATATATCGATCTCCCAACTCGCCTGAAGTGTCACTGCATAAGCGAGATTTTCGGTGTATAAAGTATTAGGAACACCATCAGGATGGTTTCTCCTGGATCTATTCGAACCGTAATTATTGAAATTTCCTGAGTAGTACTCCCGTGTAAAACGGGCTGGATTAGAATTCAGGCTTGGTAAGAAATTCGCTTTGGATTGAAGAAAGCTCTCATTCGCAATCTCAATCTGTTTCGCTGTTTTCTGCATGTCAAAATTGCCCACCAAAGCAGAATCTATCAGTGAGTTTAACATGGAATCCTGAAAGAATTCTTCCCAATTGATGGTGGCAATTGGTTTATCTCCTACAAAAACACTATCCTGAAGCTTGTCACTTCCGTAAAACTCATCCGGTAAATTGGTTTCAGGACGAGTGTAGTTTTCGCCCACTTTGCAGCTCGCTGCCACCAATATCAAAAAGAGATATACTATTTTCTTTGCGTGGTTCATTGTACTGCTGTTTCTACTTTTTTACTTACTTTCAGAGTGAATCGATCCTGCAATTCTTGGAATACATAGGATAGAACCGGTATGAAAATCAGACCTAGTGAAATTCCGAAAATCATCCCTCCGGCAGTACCAATACTGACAGACTTGGTTCCTTCCGCCGAAGAGCCAACCGAAAACATCAATGGAATCAAGCCTGCGGTAAATGCAAAGGAGGTCATCATTATCGGTCTTAATCTCAACTGACAAGCTTCAATTACTGCTTCGAAAACAGGCAATCCAGATCTTCTTTTTTGGGCGACAAACTCCACGATAAGGATCGCGTTTTTCGCCAACAAACCAATCAACATAATCAGCCCTACCTGCACATAAATATTATTATCGATTCCGGCAAGGTTGATAGAGGCAAAAACTCCTAAAATACCAGCTGGTAAAGAGAGGATCACTGCCATCGGAAGCCAGAAACTTTCGTATTGAGCGGCGAGAATGAAATAGGTTAAAATAATACTGATGATAAAGATGATTGTCGTATCAGAACCTGATTTCTTCTCCTCCAAACTCATTCCTGTCCATTCAAAACCAAGGTTGGCAGGAAGTTTATCCTCGCTGAATTTATCTAGCATTTTCATCACATCACCAGTACTGTAACCTTGTGCAGGCGTGATATTGATCCTTGCGGCATTGTATAAATTATATCTGAAAACTGTCTCAGGGCCGTAGGTTTGCTCCAGTCTTACAAAAGAACTCAGCGGAACCATCTCGTCTTTGTTGTTCTTAACCATGATGGAATTTATCGCGTCTGGAGTTTCGCGAAACTGAATATCTGATTGCATGTAGACCATGTATTGTCTAGTGAATCTGTTGAAATCTCCAACTCTCGTTCTACCGAAATTCGACTGGATGGTAAACATCATATCCTTCACGGATACGCCCAGCGCCTTTGCTTTTTCATAGTCAATATCCAATTTGAATTGAGGGAAATTGGTGTTGTAGGAAGTGAAAGCTTTCTCAATTTCCTTTTGGCTGGAAAGCTCTGATACAAACTCATTGATCAACACGCCGAATTCTGCCAAATCTCCATCTGAATAATCCTGAAGGACAATCTGAACACCGTCAAAATTCCCGAATCCCTGAACCGTCGGTCTTGGATACATATTGATTTTAGCTTCGTTCAAAACACTCAGTTTCTCCGTCAAATGCTTGACCACTTCTTTGATATTTGAAATATCTCCTCGCTCAGAAACTTCTTTCAGTTTCACATAACCCAAACCCGTAGAAGCACTTTCGGAATCATCCACGATGTTATAGCCGGAAACCGTGTTGACACTCGCCACAGCTGGTTCCAAATGAAGCAGAGAATCAGCCTCTCGAAGAAGTTGGTTGGTTCTATGAAGAGACGAACCTTCTGGCATGGTCAGGGAGAAAATCAGGAAATTATCATCTTCTGTGGGGATAAATCCTTTCGGAGTGGAAGATGCCAAAAAGAAAGTCAATCCTGAAACGACGACCAATCCACCGATTGTCCACCATCTTCTAATGATCGCCCATTTTACAAGTCTGATGTATTGGAAAGTGAATTTGTCAAATACCTTATCGAATTTTCTTAGGCCAACAGTCTTGAAGAATTTGAATTTATAAACCCCTTTGGAAGATTTGATTTTCCCGATCAGATTGTCTTTTTGGACTTTCTTCTTTTTGCCTTTACCTAAGATCAAAGCACTTAATACAGGTACCAAAGTCAGGGCATTAATGGCAGAAATAAGTACTGCGAAAATGATGGTAAAGGCAAATTCTTTATAGAAAACCCCAACCGGTCCATCCAAGAAGCCTGCAGGTAAAAATACCGCGGCAATCACAATGGTAATGGAAATAATCGCACCTGTAATTTCAGACATGGCGGAATTCACCGCATCGATGACATGCATGCCATGGTCATGGATTTTTTCATAAATCGCCTCAATCACCACAATGGCATCATCGACCACGATTCCGATGGCAAGAACGATCGAAAACATACTCAATACGTTCATCGTCGCGCCAATAGCCTGAAGGAAAAAGAAAGTACCGATCAAGGAAACCGGGATGGAAATTGCCGTAATAATCGTGGCTCGGAAATCCTGCAAAAAGATAAAGACTACCAAAAACACCAATACAAATGCCTCAATCAAGGTCTTTTGTACGTGATGCATGGATTCGTCAATTTGATCACGAACACTGTAAGTAATCTTGTATTTCATGCTCTCCGGGAAAGCTTTAGCTTGTTTTTCCATGATTTCACGGACCGCCTTGTCAATTTCCACAGCATTGGCACCTTGCTGCTGCACAATGTCAATAGTCACTGCAGATTTGCCATCTAGCTTGTTTTCACTGGCATAATTGGAAGCTCCAAACTCCAGTCTTGCAACATCTTTTAGCCGCAATTGAGAACCGTCTTCTTCTGATTTGATGACAATGTTTTCGTATTCTTCCGGTTCACTAAATCTGCCGGAATGCTTCAATACAATCTCGAAAGTTTCCTCTGAGTTTTCTCCGAATCTTCCAGGCGCCGCCTCAAAACTTTGATCCCTTACTTCGTTTAAAACCTCTCTTGGAGTCAAACCATATAGCGCTAGTTTCTCAGGATTAAGCCAGATTCGCATGGCATAGTCACGGGATCTCAAAATGGAAGCTTCAGCAATACCACTAACCCTTTTCAATTCCCTTCGAATGTTCATTCTGGTGTATGCATTCAAGAAAGTTTCGTCATAAGCTCCATTTTCACTGTAGATGTTGATGGTCATCAAAGAACCTTTCAGTCTTTTTAAAACGACAATTCCCGCTTCTCTAACTTCAGATGGAATTTGCTCCATCACTTTTGAGATTCGGTTTTGAATTTCTACCGCTGCTACATTGGGATCTGTACCTGGTTCGAAATAAACGGTGGATCTTCCTCGGCCTGAGTTGGTCGCAGTGGAGTTGATGTAACTCATGTTTTCTGCACCATTGATAGCTTCCTCGAGGGGTAGAAGAACAGAATTAGCAACAGTTTCTGCGTTGGCGCCTGGGTAGTATACCTGCACACTGACACTTGGCGGAGCTATTTCAGGGAATCTTTCCACCGGCAGTAGTCTCATGCTTGCTGCACCAGCCAAAACCAAAAGAATGGATATCACCAGCGCTAAAACTGGCCTTTGTATTATATTTTTTATCATGAGTTCATCAGGATTTACCTCGATAAAAGCGGGGAAATAAAAAAAAAGAGGTCCCGCTCCTCTACATTCTGTAAAGGAGAATCGATCAGGTTTAGGTCTGAATATCGCTCTGAAACATTTTTTGTGTCAGAGAGAATTGAGAATTATTTTGGGTTGTTATCTGTCAGGAGTCGACCTTGCTCAATTGGCTTTACAAGTACTCCATCACTTAATTTATCAAGACCGGCAGTCACAATTCGATCATTAGCTTTTAATACATCACCACTAACGATAAAGTCGTTACCAGACCTTCCTTCAATTTTGATTTCTTGTCTGACCACAGTATTGTCCTCATTTAAGACATAGATAAATCGTTTGTCCTGAATAGAAGTTGTGGCAGATTGGGGAACCAAAATGGCATTAGGATAAATCTGTTCCATCAGAATCTTTCCTGTATTTCCTGTTCTTAAAAGTGTATCAGGATTTTCGAAATGAGCTCTCAAGGTGATTGATCCGGTAGATCTGTTAATCTGACCTGAGTTAGCATCGATAGTTCCAACTTTGTCATATACACTTCCATCAGCTAAGACCAATTTCACATCAGGATTCATTTTTCTGGATGAAGAATCTTTCTTCATTCTTTCAAAGTAGAGGTAATCCGACTCACTCATGGAGAAATAGACATAGATCTCACTGACATTAGATAAGACTGTCAATGGTTCTGAATCCGATTTTTTCACCACGTTTCCAATAGATTTTGGGATTCTTCCCATTAGTCCATCCACAGGTGCCTTGATTGTAGTGAATTCCATATTGATGCGCATATTCGCAGCTGCTGCCTCTGCTTTTGCAAGTGAGGATTGTGCTACCTCATAATCCGCTTTTGTAGTTTCCATCCTAACTTCAGAGATCACTTCATTTTCGATCAAAGGTCGTAGCCTCTCGATCTCAGTTTTCGCTTTCCTCAACTTCGCTTTTTCAAGTTCTACATTTGCAAGGGCATTTTTCAGATCCTCCATATAAGGCTGACTATTAATTTTGAATAAGACATCACCTTTATTGACATATTGTCCTTCATCTACATAGATTTCCTCCAGGATCCCTTCCACCTGAGGTCGGATTTGTACGTTTTCTACACCCTCTACTGATCCTAAATACTTATAGGAAACAGCTGCTTTTTCCTCTTTCAATGTTAAAATGGGAAGTGGAATACCTTCTTCCTTCACTTCGGCTTCCTCACAACTGAGGATCCCAATGCCGAGGCAAAGAAGCAAGAGAGTTTGGGGTAAGGATTTTTTTATTTTATTAATAGTTGGTTGAGTTTTCATAATCAATAGGCTTTGATTCCTAGGTATTTGCTCTTTTCAGAAACCAATTAGAAATAATCATACCATGGGCTATATTTTGATCATTTGGACGATTATTGCTGATTATCAGGACGGAATTCATAAAAACCAACCTTTAATTGGGTAAAAAATGATGAAAATTGGGGAGGAAATAACCAATTATTAGAGTAGTAATTGGTTTCGATTAACTTTTTGGAAGTGAAGGAATAAAGCTTTCGGAGGGGGCTTTTTAAGATTTAACATTTTTTAAACTCTTGTCTGCTATTTTTTGCTTTCAAGAAAGGATGAAAAATAAAAAGCGATAAGCCTAATTTTTACTACTTTTGCCCCCAGAATGGATATGCAAAAAATAAGAAATTTCTGTATCATCGCCCATATTGATCATGGGAAGAGTACATTGGCGGATAGACTGCTGCAGGAGACTGATACCGTCGCTGATCGCGATATGCAGGCGCAGTTGTTAGATAATATGGATTTGGAGCGGGAACGTGGTATTACCATTAAATCTCATGCCATCCAGATGAAATATACCCACGAAGGGGAAGTTTATACGCTGAACCTCATTGATACTCCGGGACACGTTGATTTTTCCTACGAAGTTTCCAGATCCATTGCTGCCTGTGAAGGAGCTTTGTTGATTGTGGATGCTTCTCAAGGGATAGAGGCCCAGACCATCTCAAACTTATACCTTGCTTTGGGTCACGATCTGGAAATTATTCCTGTTTTAAATAAAATTGATCTTCCTGGAGCAGATCCGGAATCAGTCGCTGACGAGGTAATAGATTTGATAGGCTGTGATTGGGAAGATATTATTCTTGCCTCCGGCAAAACCGGAATTGGAATTGATGACATTTTGAAAGCTGTAGTGACAAGAATTCCTCCTCCTAAAGGAGATCCTGATGCCCCACTTCAAGCTATGATTTTTGATTCGGTTTATAACCCATTCCGTGGAGTGGAGGTTATTTTCCGAATTTTCAATGGGACTTTCAGCAAAGGCGATAAAATCAAGTTTGTTAATACAGGTAAGGAATACGAGGCCGATGAAATAGGTATTCTGGGATTGAATCAAATCCCACAGCAAACCATGAGCGCCGGCAATGTAGGTTACTTGATCTCTGGAGTTAAAGTTGCTAAAGAGATCAAAGTAGGGGATACGATTACCCATATCAAAAGACCTTGCGAGAAAGCAATTCAGGGCTTTGAAAATGTGAAGCCGATGGTTTTTGCGGGTATTTACCCAGTAGAAACTACCGATTATGAAGAATTGAGGGCATCCATGGAGAAGCTTCAGCTAAATGATGCTTCTTTGGTTTGGGAACCTGAAACTTCTGTAGCTCTTGGTTTTGGTTTTAGATGTGGATTCTTGGGTATGCTTCATATGGAAATCATTCAAGAGCGATTGGAGCGGGAATTCGATATGACTGTGATTACCACGGTTCCTTCGGTTCAATTTAAAGCATTAATGACCAATGATACTTATCAATTGATCAATGCACCATCCGATATGCCTGACCCAACACGAATGAAGCATATTGAGGAACCCTATGTTAAAGCTTCGATCATCACGGCGGCAGAATATGTTGGTGCAGTGATTACTCTTTGTATGGATAAGCGAGGTCAAATAAAGAATCAGGTTTATCTGACTGCTGACCGGGTAGAATTGACTTTCGATATGCCTTTGGCGGAAATTGTATTTGATTTCTTCGATAAGTTGAAAACTATTTCCAGGGGTTACGCTTCATTGGATTACGAATTAATCGGTTACCAAATTTCGAATATGGTTCGATTGGATGTAATGTTGAATGGCGAACCAGTTGATGCCTTATCAGCGGTAGTTCACAGAGATAAAGCTTATGAGTGGGGAAAGAGACTTTGTGAGAAGTTGAAAGAATTGGTACCGAGACAAATGTTTGAAATTGCTATTCAGGCTGCAATTGGCACTAAGATTATCGCCCGGGAGACAGTTAAGGCTTTGCGTAAAAACGTATTGGCGAAGTGTTATGGTGGTGATATTTCCCGTAAGCGTAAACTCCTTGAGAAGCAGAAGAAAGGTAAGAAACGCATGAGACAAGTCGGAAACGTCGAAGTGCCTCAGGAAGCGTTTATGGCGGTACTTAAGCTTGATTAATCTGATTTACGATTTTAGAAGTACGAATTACGAGATTTAATAGTACTTCTAACCTTAATTTTCATAGTTAAGTTTTTTAGATTTAGTTCTAAAATTTGATATATGAAACAGGAAATAATCAGGAGAACCAAGCAGTTTGCTATAGATGTTTGGAGATTATGTTCGAAGTTGCCACATTCCAGGGAGTTTAATGGTTATGTAAATCAACTCATTAGGAGTTCTAGTTCTTTTGCTGCCAACTATAGAGCAGTGACTAGAGCAAAATCTAAAGCCGATTTTATTAACAAATTGAAAATAGTAGAGGAGGAAGCTGATGAAAGCCAATTCTTTCTTGAGGTTATAAATGAAATAAACGACAATTTTGAATTATCATCAGAAATTAAGCGACTAATAAAAGAAGCAGATGAGCTAGTAGCTATCATTGTTGCTAGTATTAAAACATCAAGATCTAGTTAATTCTGAAATGGATTTTCAGGATCATAAAATAATTTAAGGGTTGGAGTTCCTGTGGATCTCGTAAATCCAAAATCGTAACTCGTAAATAAAATGATCTTAATCGACGGTAAAAAAACATCCGCTGAAATCAAATCCGAAATCGCTGCTCGAGTGGCGGAGATAAAAGCTGAAGGAGGAAAAATACCTCATTTGGCAGCTATTCTTGTTGGCAATGATGGGGCAAGTCAGACGTATGTAAATTCCAAGGTAAAAGCTTGTGGAGAATGTGGTTTTGAGTCAACTCTGGTTCGATTAGAAGATACAGTATCTGAGGCTGAACTTCTGAAAATGGTTGAGGATATTAATGAGAATCCGGAGATTGATGGATTGATTGTACAACTACCACTTCCAAAGCATATTTCTGTGAAGAAAGTGACTGATAAAATCAAGCCTGAAAAAGATGTGGATGGATTTACTCCTGCCAATGTGGGCCGTATGGCTCTAAACTGGCCAGCTTACGTGGCGGCAACTCCTAATGGAATTGTGGAGCTTCTAAAAAGATATGAGATTGAAACTTCTGGCAAAAACTGTGTGGTGATCGGAAGAAGCCATATTGTAGGAAGCCCAATGAGCATTCTGATGGCTAGAAATGATTACCCTGGAAATGCTACAGTGACATTGACTCACAGTCGAACAAAGAATCTGGAAGAAATAGCAAGAAATGCTGATATTTTGATCGTGGCTTTGGGTAAACCACAATTTGTCACTGCTGACATGGTGAAGCCGGGAGCTGTTGTAATTGATGTTGGGATCCACAGAATCGAAGATGCAAGCAAGAAATCAGGTTTTAGATTAGTGGGAGATGTGAAATTTGATGAAGTAGCTGAGAAAGCATCTGCAATTACACCGGTCCCAGGTGGAGTTGGTCCTATGACGATCGCCTCTCTTCTTTACAATACCTTGCTTTCTGCTGAAAAGAAAGTTTACGGGTAAATTAAAAAATATTTTGAAAAGCTTTAGGTTGAGGTTTGCTTCGAATAGGCAAGTCTGATACTTTTGCATTCCCAGTAAGCGCACGTGGTGAAACTGGTAGACACGCCAGCTTGAGGGGCTGGTGCTTTAAGTAGTGTGGAGGTTCGAATCCTCTCGTGCGCACAAGAAAGCTCTGAAGAAATTCAGGGCTTTTTTTGTATCCTTTGAGGTCTCAAAAACCTCGAAGGTTTTGTTTACCTTAAAGGCGCAGAGAACGCGGAGCTTTTCACAGTGAGGAAAGAATTGTTTAGGTCATTTCGACCAGAGCGAGCTTGCCTGCCGGGAGGTAGGAAATCTCTTCAAACTACCGTCAAGCGAATATCAAAACCAGGAACCTACCTAGCGATGTGTAGGTAATCATATTCTTCTGAAATAAAATCTCCCGCAAAGAAGCAAAAGAGCTTAGGAGTATCTAGTCATTTCGACCAGTGGGAGAAATCTCATTTTACTCAAATTAAAGTCAGGCGAGTGTCAGAGGCCGAAGCAGTCTCGGCTTAAAAAAATATCACAGCAAATTTACAGCGCAATTAAAATTAAAACGCGCTGAGATTTTAATAGTATCGTTTGTGCTTTTTCGGAATATTTAATAAGGATTCTTGTATTTCAATCGCCAATTGAACAATCGAAAAGATATCTTTTATTTTTTCCACCAATGGCCTCTTCTCTCCCCATATTTTCCTTACATTTTCGCCCAAATTAAATTTCTTATGAATCGACTCTTTAAAGCAGCTCTTTTCTCAGCTGCACTTTTCCTTTCCCAGTTTACATTTGCTCAATCTGAAGCTCAGTTTCCTTTGGTAAAAGGGTTTGGTGGAATTTATGAAATCCCTGATGCTACTGAGCGACCTGATCCAAGCCTGGAATATAAGGTTATTGTAGATATGACCACAGGGCCAGCAGATACTAAGCAAATCAGCAGATGGGTAGATAATGTGGCTAGGTTAATGAATCTTCATGGACTTGCCGGAGTGAAAAAAGAACAGATGCACGTGAAGGTAGTAATTCATGGCGGTGCAATTTTTACGATTTTGAATGATGCAAATTACAAGAGTCGCTATGAAGTAGATAATCCAAATCTTCCTGTTTTTGAAGCTTTGAAAGCTGCAGGTGTTGAAGTCTATGTCTGTGGACAGTCCATGCGTGCTAGATCCTTGAGCAAAGATGACATTTGGCCAGGGATTCAGATCGCACATTCTGCTCTCACCACTCTTACCACTTACGTACCTCAGGGATATACACTGCTGAAATTCTAATACTTGGAATAATTATTGGTATTTTTGGGGGATAGATTTATGAAAAAAGTCAATCCCCCATCCAAAACAGCCAGTAAAGTCGTTATCGGCTTTTTCTTTGCTGCTATCTTCCTGATTGGTGTAGCAGGATTGACCTATTATACCCTTAATCGGCTAGTTGATACAGTTGCCGAATTGGCCCGTCCCAATAAAAAGTTAAATCTTCTTAACGAATTACAAGCTCAAATTTTTTCGGTCTCTCAAATAGATCAAGTGGGTGTTGGAGGAGATTTTAGGGTGAAAGATTCCACCCTAAACTCATTAAACCTGAAGCTTTCTCAATTGGATGAATTAGCCTCTGATACCTTGGAAAAAAACAATATTCAAAGTATTAGAGAAAACCTGGCAACTTTGGTAACTGGCTACATGGATCTCTTTGAGGTGAAACGTAATCTGGCAAACCGTAATTTCACCCAGGAAGCTTTGAAAAAAGTAGAGCTAGGAATCCGAAGAAGAGCAGTTGATGTAGAAACCCAACCACTTAGAACCCTAGAACCAAGAAATATTATACTGGATGAACTTGAGGAACAAAATGCAAACCTTCAGGAACTTCCTCCAAATCAAGAGTTGCAGAGAGGGAGGGTTTTATCTAATGAATTATCCAAGGAAGAGGATAAATTGGTGAATTACCTTCGGAATCTTCAAAGGCAAAATTCTAGACCCAATTCGACGCAACCAGTTACCATTGACAGTATTCTTTATAACATCCGAGGAGTAATCAGTAGGATATACCGGGAGGAATCCTACCAACGAGAAAAGCTTGCCACCCTAGAAACGGATCTTTCAATAAAGCAAAGTGAAATAATTGGTACCATCCAACAATTGTTAAAGGTTCTCGAGGATACAGTAATAAAAGACTCAAACTCCCAAAACAATGCTGCTTTTGGACTGGTAAATGACGTTACCTTCTTTTTATTGATGATCGTTGGGCTAGCCGTTCTAGGTTCAGCACTTATGGTTTATTCAATTTTAAAGGAAATTAAATTGAATAAAACCTATCAGGAAAACCTCTTGATTTCTCAGCAAAAATCTGAACAGTTGGCCAGATCGAAGCAGGAATTTTTGGCAAACATGAGTCACGAGATTAGAAATCCACTTCATGTTATTCAGGGCTACCAATCTGTTTTGGAAAAATCAGAAATGAATACCGCCCAGCAATCTTACTTACGGATGATCGGGTTTGCTTCGCAGACATTAATGGAGATTGTGGATGATGTACTTGATTTTTCCAAACTTGAGGCAGGGAAACTAAAATTGGAGTATACGGCATTTGATCCAGTAGCCCTTTTCAGCTCTCTTCAGAATTTTTATGACCTACAAGCTGATGAAAAAAAACTTGCTTTCCATTGGGATTTGAATCTGCCAGAAGATAAATGGTTGGAAGGAGATCAGCTCCGTCTAAAACAGATTTTGAATAATTTACTTTCCAATGCATTTAAATTCACACAGGAAGGATCTATTCATGTAGATATAGCCTGGGCAAATGAAAAGCTAAGAGTTGAGATAAGCGATACTGGGATCGGAATGAGCGAAGAAGTATTGGAGAAGGTTTTTCTTGAATTTGATCAAGCCGATAATTCCATTTCCAGGAAATTTGGAGGTACGGGGCTTGGGTTAGCAATTGTTAATCGACTTGTGATGTTGATGGATGGGGAAATTGATACGAAAAGTGAAGTTGGAATAGGAACAGAAATTAAAATCACTTTACCCCTTAGAACAGTTCCTTCCAAAGCCGCAGAGGTAAATTCTGAAGAATTCAATTTCATCGATTTGAATGGTAAGAATGTGCTCTTAGTAGATGATGATAAAGTTGGCTTAAGGTACTTGGAAACAATATTCTCTTACTTCGGAGCGAATGTTATTGCCTTTCCGGGAGGGGCGAGCTTTCGGGATGAATTTGAAGAAATCGATATTGATCTTGCTATCATAGATATCCAAATGCCGGAATTTTCTGGGTTTGATGTGGTTAAATCTCTGCGATCTTTTACTTCTTACCAAACCCTGCCTATTCTGGCGATGACTGCCAATGTCTTCGTGGAAGAAAAGGAAAAAATGATGAAGGAAGGTTTTAATGAATTACTTTTTAAACCTTTCCAGGAAAGAGCATTGGTTGCGTGTCTTAGTAGAGTTTTCCCAGACAGGGCTACCAAGGGGCAGCCTGTGGCTTTGCCAAATCAAGCTGAAAATCATGATCTTTTCGATTTGAAAGATATGAGAAGGTTTTGTATGGGGGATGAAGATTTGTTGATGGATATTCTAAAAGATCTGATCAGAGATACCCAAAAAGATATGGCTAAACTTAAAAAGGCGAGACTAAATAACAGATGGGACGAAGTTTTGGAGATTTGTCACCAATTGGGAAGTCGATTGGGGCAGATAAAAAGTCCAAGTGGAGAACTCGCCAGAAAAGTAGAAAACAGTTTAAAATTAGGTACTCGGAACGGGTTGGGTGAAGTTTTAAATCTTTTGGATGTTGAGGTAAAACACCTATTATCGACTCTCTCAGAGTTAGTGTTTGCTCCGGCGAGTCGATAATATTTTATTAATCCAAACCGTATTTTTCCATTTTACTATACAAGGTTTTACGATCCATGTTAAGTATTCTGGCTGTTTTGGATTTATTGAATTTTGTATCATTTAAAACTTTTTGAATTAGTTCTTTCTCCTGCTCAACCCACTTAGATTTATAATCTTTGGGAGATGGTAGCTCATCATTCATAGAGAAGGAGGAATTACCGTTATTGAAACCGGAAACTTGACCAGATGGCTCATATAAATCAGAAGGAAGTGCATCTTTTTCCACCAATCCTCCTGAAGTTAGAAGAACAGCTCTTTTGATTATATTCCTGAGCTCCCTAAGATTTCCAGGCCAATCATATGCAAGGAATATTTCCCAAACTTCCGGAGTAAAGCCACTAACCGATTTGTTAAGGCGCTGATTACTCTCTTCTAAAAATTGCTGAGAAAAATCTTCAAGATCTTCTTTTCTTCTTCTTAATGGGATTGCATGAAGGGTGAATTCATTCAAACGGTGATACAAGTCCTCTCTGAAATGCCCGTCACCAGATTGTAAGATCAGATTGTCATTCGTTGCAGCAATAATTCTTACATCAATTTGGATTTCTTTATTTCCCCCAATTTTCCGGATTGTTCTTTCCTGTATAGCGCGTAGTAATTGGATTTGAACTTCATAGCTTAAGTTTCCAATCTCATCTAGAAAGATGGTTCCTCCCTTGGCAGACTCGAAATGCCCTGTTTTATGATCTAAAGCTCCGGTAAAAGCTCCTTTTACATGACCGAATAATTCACTTCCAGCAAGTTCTCTTGGCAATGCTCCACAATCAATTGCTACAAAAGGTCCATTTTTTCGGGTTGATAAATCATGGATTCTTCTCGATACGAATTCCTTTCCTGTACCAGTTTCTCCCAAAACTAAGACACTCAAATCAGTAGGAGCTACTAATTGTATGTGCTTTTCAAGTTTTTCGGCCTCAGCAGAACTACCAATTACATAACTTCCTTTAGCCACCTTTGGTAATGAAGGTTTTTGTGGAGTAGTTGGAGAATTCTGGATTTCTGGATTAGTCGTAGATAGTGACTCTTTTACAGTAGCCAATAACTCGTCCGGATTGATTGGTTTGGTGATATATTCAAAAGCACCAAGCTTCATGGCTTTGATTGCAATTCTTATATCTGAATAATGGGTGATAAGAATAACTTGGGTATGAGGATATTTGGATTTCGTCCATTGTAGTAACTCCATACCCGTGCCGTCAGGTAATCGAAAATCAGCAATGATCAAATCAAAATTATTTGAAGCCATCATTAACTGGGCATCCTTTACTTTGACGCAGGTCTGAACTGCATAGCCATTTTTCTCCAAAAAGGTCTTTACAATTCTAGAATAGGTGAGGTCGTCTTCGACTAATAATATATGCTTCATGCAAAAGTCTGGGTTTACATTACAAGTTTAACAAAAAAAGCATCTGGCAGGTGCCCGATGCTTTTAAATTAGTAAGGATTAAGCAACTAGTCTATTATTTTAATTCCATTTTGATCAAATTTTGCGATCAATTTTTCTTCAGTACCATTTTCAAATATGACCTCAAAGTGGAATGTCCTATCAAGTTGTGTGATTTGAGAGGCCTTCAAAACGGAAAGTGACTTTAATTTCTCGTCCGCTGCAATTGTTGTTTTTACAGCTTCAGGAAGAGCTTCAGGCTCGATTTTTACTTTTTCTTGCTGAATCGCTGATGCTTGATTAGTTGTCTGATTTATCCTTTTCTTAGGACTAGCCATAGCTCTTGATCCGAAAACAAACATCGCTTATAGGTAAATGATCTTTTTCAAGGCAACTAGTTGGTTAGGATAATCTTTTTCTAGGGTCTGAATTTTATTCTTCCAAACCTGAGCTTTCAAATCAATTATCTAATCATGCCAAGGATGTGCCAAGCACTTATTCCAGCACTTAAAGTACTTTTTTGATCAAGGTCAAAACTAAATATGGGGAAAATGCACTCAGTATGTTCCAAATAAACCATAAAAGTTATGGTTAAAACTCTGTTATCTTGCTTAATTTAAAGGTTTATCTGTTTTACGGTGATTCACAAAATTTAAAATTATGAAATCGAACTTTTTTGAAGAAAAATTCTTTTAAAAACTAGTAACTTTGAACTACCAATTAACATTCGCCAGAATCCATGAGTGACGCCATCAAACACGAGTGCGGTATAGCAATGATCAGGCTGCGTAAACCTGTACAATACTATATAGATAAGTACGGAACCGCAGCTTACGCAGCAAATAGACTTTATGTCTTAATGCAAAAACAAATCAATCGAGGTCAAGATGGCGCGGGAGTTGCCAATATAAAAATCGGTACCGATCCTGGAACAAGGTATATCAGCAGATACCGCTCTGTTGAACCGTCCGCTGTCAATTATATCTTTGACAAAATCACTAAGAAATATAAAAAGGCTAAGAAAATCGGAGGACATGATGCTCTTACAGATGCAGAATGGCTAAAAGAAAATATTGCATTCACAGGAGAGGTTTGGTTAGGTCATCTTCGGTATGGAACCCATGGTGAAAATAGCATTGAAACCTGTCACCCTTTCCTAAAGCAGAATAACTGGAGAAGTAGAAACCTAGTCATGGCAGGAAACTTTAACATGACTAATGTTGAAGAACTATTTAGTAGACTGGTACAGCTTGGTCAGCATCCAAAAGAAAAAACAGATACGGTTACCGTAATGGAAAAAATCGGTCACTTTTTGGATGAGGAAAATCAACGAATTTTCGATAAATACAAGCACCAATATTCGAATGAGCAGATTACAAATGTAATTGAGAATGAGCTTGACTTGGCAAGAATTCTAAGGAGGTCTTGTAGGGATTTTGATGGTGGATATACCATGGCGGGAATGGTAGGGAATGGTTCAGCATTCGTAGTTAGAGATCCATCCGGGATTCGTCCTGCATATTATTATGCAGACGACGAAGTGATAGTCGTAGCTTCAGAAAAGCCAGCCATTAAATCTGCCTTTAACATTGATTTCAACTCAATTCAGGAAATCAAGCCAGGGCATGCCTTGGTTATCAATAAGGATGCTTCTTACGCAGAGTCAGAAATCCTTCCCGCCCGAGAGAAAAAGTCATGCAGTTTTGAGAGAATTTATTTCTCAAGAGGAACAGATCCTGCGATTTATCAGGAAAGAAAAGATCTTGGAAAAGCTTTGATTCCCCAGATTTTGAAGGCAATTGATTTTGATCTAAAGAACACTGTATTTTCTTACATTCCAAATACTGCCGAAACTGCATTTTTGGGAATGATTGAAGGTTTAGAGGATTACTTGAGTGCCAAAAGACGAGAAGTATTTTTGGATGGGAAGCCTCATATGGGTGAACTTGATGAACTTCTGAATTTCAGGCCAAGAGTTGAGAAATTGGTAAGTAAGGATGTAAAACTTCGAACTTTTATCACAAATGATGATGAACGTGATACGATGGTCGCCAATGTTTACGATACTACTTATGAAGTCATAAAACCGGGAATTGATTCCTTAGTGGTTATTGATGATAGTATTGTCAGAGGTACCACATTGGAAAAAAGTATTTTAACTACGCTTGATAAGTTAAATCCAAAAAGAATAATCATCGTTTCTTCTGCGCCTCAAATAAGGTTCCCTGATTGTTATGGGATTGATATGTCCCGAATGAAAGAATTCATAGCTTTCAGAGCCGCCTTAGCACTTCTGAAAGAAAGGGGTATGGAGGATGTATTGGAGAAAATTCATGAGTCTTGCCTAAGCCATCCTAATTCTTATGAGAATTATGTGAAGGAAGTATACAGTTCATTTACAGATGATGAAATTTCTGAAAAAATAGCAGAAATAGTATCTGGTGATAACATTAAAGCGGAAGTTAAAGTCATCTTTCAAACTGTAGATAACTTGCACAAGTGCATTCCAAATCATATTGGAGATTGGTATTTTACCGGTAATTATCCAACTACAGGAGGTACTAGGGTAGTTAACAGATCATTTGCAAACTTTATGGAAGGAATTACCGTCCGGGCATACTAATTAAAAAGTAATTGAGAGAAAAATTAAAGAGGCACAGGGAATATTCCTTGTGCCTTTTCTCTTTTAGAAACCCTTGGATTGATAAATTAGTGTTTTGAAACTAAAAAGCTTTAAGAATAATGGATATAAATGTATCTCTTTTAAAAGAAATCTGTGAAATCGCAGGAGCACCTGGCTTTGAAAAGCGAGTTCGTGATTTAGTAGTTGAATTAGTAACTCCTATTTCGGATGAGGTGAAAATCGATAATCTGGGAAATGTGATTGCGATCAAAAAAGGAAAAAGAAACCCAGATGGAAAGCGCGTGATGGTCGCTGCACATTTAGATGAAATAGGTTTTATAGTTACCCATATAGATGAAAATGGATTCTTAAGATTCCATACTCTAGGAGGATTTGACCCAAAAACACTAACTGCCCAGCGAGTGATAGTCCATGGAAAAAAGGATTTAGTAGGAGTTATGGGAAGCAAGCCAATTCATGTGATGTCAGCGGAAGAAAAAACTAAACTCCCAAAAACAACAGATTTTTTTATCGACTTGGGAATGACAAAATCTGAAGTGGAAAAATTTGTCACTATAGGTGATCCAGTGACAAGAGATCGTGAATTAGTAGAAATGGGAGACTGCGTCAATTGTAAATCAATTGATAACCGTGTAGCCGTTTTTATTCTTATTGAAACTTTGAAAAAACTTAAAAATCCTCCATTTGATGTGTATGCTACATTTACAGTTCAGGAGGAAGTAGGAATAAGAGGAGCAAACGTTGCAGCCCATGGGATCAATCCGGATTTTGGAATTGCTTTGGATACGACGATTGCATTTGATGTACCCGGAGCTCAAGCTCATGAAAAAGTGACAGAACTAGGAAAAGGAACTGCAATTAAGATCATGGACGCTATGACCATTTGTGATTATAGAATGGTTGAATTTATGAAGCAGACAGCAGATCGAGAAAATATAAAATGGCAACCAGAAATATTAACTGCTGGTGGAACAGATACTGCCGGAGTACAAAGAATGGGAAAACAGGGAGCCATAGCAGGAGCTATATCTATTCCTACAAGACATCTGCATCAAGTGATTGAAATGGCCCATAAACAGGATATTTCAGATTCCATTTCTTTATTGACTGTTTGCTTGGAGCAGTTGGATAAATATGACTGGAAACATTGAAAAAACTTTTAAAGTAAAGCTATCCTATCCGGGATAGCTTTACATATACTGACTGAAAGAAGTTTTTATAATAGCATTTTTAGTAAAATCAGGCCTTCTTTTTGCAATTTATTGTGGTATGAATACGGAATCATTCATACAAAACAAGGCGAGATTGAAGGAAAAAATTAAAGTTGAGCCATTTCTTTCCTTTGGAAATAAGGAGAAGATTTTTGTAAAAGGTCGAGTAATTACATCCTACAAGCAAAAAAGACCGAAGTCAAGTATTTCTTGGTTTAAGAATATTTTGGCAACTATTAGAAGGTATTCTGTAAAATCCATCCCAGAGGCACTTGTTGAGATACATTTTCATGGGCATAGATTCGAGGTCAGAACTGATGAAAATGGGGTTTTTGAGAAACACATTGAGGTGGAAAATCCCTATTTGGAAAACCCTGAATTTGTTAATTTCAAAGTTTTAGAACCGCTGGGGAAAAATAAATCTACCTTGGCTAGTAAAGAGGTGTTGCGAATTGAAAGCAATTCCGGAATTATCTCAGATATCGATGACACCATCTTAATTTCACATTCAACTGATATTGGTAAAAAATTTTGGCTTTCAATCTCAAAGAATGCTTACACAAGAAGACCATTGCCAGGGGTATCGGATTTTTATAATGAATTAACCCACCAAAGGGAAGTCCCTATATTCTATGTGTCAAGTAGCGATTGGTCTTTATTTGATTTGATTCGGGATTTCATGCTTTTTAGGAATATCCCTTTGGGCCCCACGTTACTAAAAGACAAACATATCAACCTGAAAAATATCTGGAAATCTGGTGGAGGAAACCACGATCATAAATTAGAGAAAATTCTTTTTCTTTTTGAGCTATACCCTAAGATGAAGTTTTTTCTAATTGGAGACAGTGGGCAGCATGATCCTGAAATTTATGCCAATGTGATTAAAAAATATCCAGATAGGGTACAGGCTGTTTTTATTCGATTAATAGGTCAACTAGGGATTAAACGGAAGGAAAGTATAGAACAATCGGTGGGTATGAAGAAATTTTTCTTTGTAGAGTCTTCCGATCAAGCACTGGAAATTGCAAGGAAAAATCAATTTATAAAAATAAGAAAATGAGAAAAGTATGTTTATTTATATTTAATCCTGTCTCTGGGGACACACCTATAGAGAAAGAGGAATTAGAAGAAATGGTTCGTGTAAAATTACCTGATTTTGAAACATTTATTGTTGAAACTTCTGGTTCTGATGACATAGATCGAATCCAATCAGCATATAAGAAAACCCGCCCTGAACTAGTTTTGATTGGAGGAGGAGATGGCACGGTAAAGTTGGTAGCAAAAGCATTGAGGGATACGAAAGCTCCATTTTGTGTAATTCCATTTGGGTCAGCAAATGGTCTTGCAAAATGTCTTGGAATCCATACTATTGAAGATTCTTGGGAGGCTATTCGATGTTATACCATTCATCCTATTGATGCGATTCAAATCAATGATGAGTTGTGTTTACATCTTGCAGATTTTGGTTTTAATGCCAACTTGGTGAAGAATTTTGAATCAAACGATGGCAGAGGGATGATCGCATACATCAAAGGATCGGTATCAGAAATTTTTACTACAGAACCTAAGCCCTATAAATTGAAAGTAGATGGGGAAGAAAAGCAGGTGATGGCAAAAATGCTTGTATTAGCAAATGGGGATCAGTATGGTACTGGCGCTTTGATCAATTATAAAGGCAAAATGAATGATGGAAAATTTGAAGTAATTGCCTTAAATCCTCAAAGTACAAAAGATTACATTCGAATGATCATGGCTATGTTTAGAGGCGATTTAGAAGAGCAGAATTCATCTATTTTTTATCGCTGTGAGTCCTGTGAAATTGAAAATGAAAAAGAAGTTGATTTTCAAATTGATGGTGAGTTAATGGGAAAGCCACAGTCTATAAACGCCAGGATAGAAAAACATGCATTTCAATTTGTCACTTCAAAAAGATTTTCGCGCTATAAAAAGAATCTTTCTTAGGGTTATTGTCAAATCAAACTGGAAGAATACCGGAGAATTCTCTAAATTCCTTTATTCATTTCTCAAAGCACTATGATTAGAAAAGTTTTTCAATTCGCCATTTTGAGTAGTATCCTTTTTTCTTGTACCCATAATAAAGCAGAAGTTACTGATATTTTTCATGAAGAACCAATTTCGGAATGGGTTCAAATGTTTAATGGCAAAGATCTAGATGGATGGACTCCTAAGATTTACCATCATGAGACCGGAGATAATTATTCCAATACATTTAGAGTAAAAGATGGGATCATCGAAGTCAATTATGATGATTACAAAGAGGGCTTTAATGACCGCTATGGGCATTTGTTTTATGAAAAGCCTTTTTCTTCTTTTCATATGACTTGGGAATATCGATTTACAGATCAATGGCTAACGGATGCTGCAAGCTACACTTATAGAAACAGTGGGGTTATGTTTCATTCTCAGGCACCAAAAACTATTTTAAAGGAACAGGATTGGCCAATTTCAGTGGAATGGCAAATGCTTGCTGAAGAGAAAGAAGGGGTTGCAAGACCTACTGGGAATATGTGTTCGCCGGGAACAGATGTTGTCTATGAAGGTAAAGTGGATCCTAGGCATTGTATTAATTCTTCTTCACCTACATTCAAATGGGATGACTGGGTGAGCGCAGAATTGATTGTATATGGAGATTCCATTGTACATCATTTAGTCAACGGAGATACTGTTTTGACATATTCTTTACCGCAAATAGGTGGTGGTGTTGCAAATGGTTATGATCCTGCTATTAAAATAGATGGACAGGCTTTAACATCCGGTTATATAGGTTTACAAAGTGAAGGCCAAGGAGTTTTATTCAAAGATTTGAGAATCAGAGAACTTTAAGTTTGTTTTAGTCTGTTCGATTAGATTTTTCTAATTAAATTAAATGGAATAAAAATTTTTAACATTTAATCTACATTTAATGGAATCAAAAAATGGTTTTTTAAAGATGACCATGGCGGAATTTGAGCCTTGGCTCCAATCCCAAAGAATTGCAAGAACAATTCTCACTGTTCAACAACATCATACATGGAGTCCAAGTTATATCCATTTTAATGGTAGCAATCATTTTGAACGTCAAGCTGCCATGAAGAATTACCATGTACGGAATAATGGATGGCAGGATATTGGACAGCATTTCACAACTTTTCCTGATGGGACAATTGTTACTGGGAGATCCTTGGAATCAACTCCTGCCTGTATATATGGAGCAAATAGAGACTCAATATGTATAGAGCATTTTGGGAATTTTGATAAAGGTGGGGATACCATGACAAATGATCATAGGGAGACGATCGTTAGAATGACAGCAGCAATTTGTAATAAATTTAGGCTTCCACTTAATAGTTTCAGCATCATTTACCACCATTGGTTTAATCTTGATACTGGAAAAAGGAATAATGGAACTGGAGGTAATAAATCCTGTCCAGGAACAAATTTCTTTGGAGGAAATAAAGTAGATGATTTTAATTCATTCTTCCTGCCTTTGGTAGCTCAACATGGACAGGGAACGGCAGGCACTTTAGCACCCCCAACAAGTATCCAGAAATATGTTACCGTTACAGCATCAGCTTTAAATGTAAGAGAAGCCCCAAGTGGTACAGCTTCACTTGTTTCAGGTAGAGAACCTGCTCAATTGGGAGCGATTTTGAGAGTTTATGATGAATCAAATGCCTGGCTGAAAATCTCAAATAGCCAATCACATTGGGTGTATGGAAGATATACTGAGGATGTAAAAAGAGCGACTGTCAATGCCAATGTCCTTCGGGTTAGAAGCGGGCCCGGAACTAATTTCTCAATCGTAGATAATTTGATGAAATCCGAAGAGGTTTTTATTTCAGAGGAGAGAGATGGCTGGTGTAAAATCAGTTTGGAAGAGAAGTGGTTAAGCAAAGACTACCTAGACTTTTCCTGAAAAAAAGTGTAAGAAAAAAACCGGAGAATTTAATTTGCTCCGGTTTTTTCATGTAGACAGAGTCTTAGAATTTATCCAAGCTTTGCCAGGCTTTCTTCCAATGCTTTTATTTTCCCCTCAGCATCTACCAGCTTTTTTCGTTCCATTTCTATGACCTTCGCAGGAGCTCCATTTACGAATCGCTCATTACTTAGTTTTTTCATCACTGAATTCAAGAACCCTTTTGTGTAGTCCAGTTCCTTCTGAATATTGGCTTTTTCCTCTTCAATATTAATCGAATCACTCATTGGAATAAAACACTCATCAGATTTTACCACGAAGCTGATGGCATTTTCAACCTTTTCCCCAAAGTTTAGAGAGGAAAGATTAGCAAGTTTGTTAAGTACGGATTCAAACCGTTTATATAGATCGCTTTGAGAAGTTTTAATTGTCAAATCCAAAGCTTCTTTGGGAGACATTCCCTTGGATGCTCTCAAATTTCTCACTTGGGAAACTACTTCAAATATTTGATTTGCTTCTTCAATGATTTTTTCTTCGAATTTCTTTTCTTCAGGCCATGAAGCTAGAATCAAGGATTCCTCTACAGTTCTTTCTCTGATTTGGTGCCAAAGTTCTTCTGAGATAAAAGGCATAAATGGATGCAGAATTTTAAGAATATCCTCAAAAATCGAAATCGTCTTATCGTAGGTTTTCTGATCGATCGGATGCTGATATTCCGGCTTGATCATCTCTAGATACCAAGAACAGAAATCTCCCCAAACCAACTTGTAAGTAGTCATCAGGGCATCAGAAATTCTGAATTTTTCAAAATGCTCATTGATTTCTACTAACGCTTGATTGAATCGATTTTCAAACCAATCTATGCTAGACTCATTATCTGAAACATCCAAGTTTGGATCAATTTCCCATCCTTTTACCAATCGGAAGGCATTCCAGATTTTGTTGGCAAAGTTTCTTCCTTGCTCCACCAATTTATCATCATAAGGCAAATCATTTCCCGCAGGAGATGAAAATAACATTCCTGTTCTGACACCATCAGCCCCGTTTTGGGCGATGAGTTCCAATGGGTCTGGAGAATTACCCAAAGATTTAGACATCTTTCTCCCAAGTTTGTCGCGGACGATTCCTGTAAGGTATACATTTTTGAAAGGCCTCTCACCCATGTATTCGTAGCCTGCAATGATCATTCGTGCAACCCAGAAAAACAAAATTTCCGGTGCAGTTACCAAGTCATTAGTAGGATAATAGTATTTCAATTCCTCATTAGGTTTTCCAGTTGAGAAAACCTTGGGATCAAAAACAGAAATAGGCCAAAGCCAAGAGCTGAACCAAGTATCCAGAACATCTTCATCCTGCTTCAAGTCAGCTGCGGTAAATTGTTCGTCAAATTGTTCATTTGCTATTTTCAATGCCTCTTCGGCTGTTTTTGCTACGACAAACTCACCATTAGGTAGGTGGTATGCGGGAATTCTGTGTCCCCACCAGAGTTGACGGGAAATACACCAGTCCCGTACATTTTCCATCCAAGAACGATACATGTTCTTGAATTTTGGCGGATACAATTGGATAACATCTTCCATTACAGCGCTTAGTGCAGGTTTGGTGATTTCATCCATTTTCAGAAACCACTGCAATGAAAGCTTTGGCTCGATAACTGCATCTGTTCTTTCAGAATGACCGACATTGGATTTGTAATCTTCGATTTTTTCCAACTGGTCAATTTCTTTAAGCCTCTTCCCAATCATTTTCCTTGCTATAAAACGATCTTCACCAACTAGTATTTGTGCCTTTTCATTCAAAGTACCATCGTCATTCAAAATGTCAATGACCTCCAATTTATGTTTCAGTCCAAGCTCGTAGTCATTGATGTCATGCGCTGGGGTTACTTTCAGGCAACCTGTACCAAATTCCATATCCACGTATTCATCTTCGATAATAGGGATTGGGCGGTTGATCAAAGGAACAATAGCCTTTTTTCCTTTCAGATGAGTAAATCTTGGATCGTTTGGATTGACACAGATCGCCACATCGGCCATGATAGTCTCAGGTCGGGTCGTAGCAATGGTCAAAAATTCATTTTCAGTTCCTTCGATCTGATATTTGATATAGTATAGTTTTGAGGCAATTTCTTTGGTGATTACCTCATCATCGGAAAGCGCAGTTTTTCCTTTTGGGTCCCAGTTGACCATACGGATTCCACGATAGACTTTCCCTTTTTTGTGTAAATCCACAAAAACAGAAATTACAGCATCACTTAAGCCTTCATCCATTGTAAAGGCAGTACGGTCCCAATCGCAGGAAGCGCCCAATTTTTTGAGTTGTTCCAAAATGATTCCGCCATATTTCTCTTTCCAGGACCAAGCATGTTTTAAGAATACTTCTCTCGAAATTGACTTTTTGTCAATTCCTTGCTCTTTCAGGAGGTTTACTACTTTGGTTTCTGTAGCAATAGAAGCGTGGTCTGTTCCAGGTACCCAGCAAGCATTTTTGCCTTGCATTCTGGCCCGTCGGATTAATACATCCTGAATGGTATTATTCAGCATATGTCCCATGTGTAGTACCCCTGTGACGTTTGGTGGAGGGATTACGATGGTGTAAGGCTCTTTATTCGGATCTACTTTCGAAGAAAAAAGCTTGTGCTCCATCCAGTAAGCATACCACTTGGCTTCCGTAGAGGCTGGATCGTATTTGCTGGCAATAGACATAAATCGGATTATTAATTGAGGTGCAAAAATAGGGGAAAAATAGGATTTTGGTTGAACAGATGAGGCTTAATTGAACTAGAAATCAAAAAAGCTCACTGAAAAATCAGTGAGCTTTATAAAAATTTAAATATTAATTTTCTCCAACGTACTCATCCCAACTTAGTTCTGCTTGTGGATGAGGGAATTCTGTAAATATTGTTCCCCCGTCGTAGCTTGTTGGAATTTCGTCCAGTCTGTTATATCGGCGCGCATCAATCCAACGATGTCCCCAAGGTTCTGCCCAAAGCGAATATCTTCTTTGATATAAGATCTCATCAATCAAGGCGTCCATACTTGTACCTCCGGAATAATCTCCCAAGCCTGCTGCATTTCTGATTATATTGATTGCTTCAATAGCTTGATCTGATTGATTTAAATTAGCATGAGCTTCTGCTTTCAAAAGAATTAATTCTTCATTTCTAATGAAAGGAATCGGTGAGGTATTACTCGCCCATCTGGCATCCTGATGAGTACCCACTAGTGCCCCAGCATCCGTGGTAACGGTGACAGGATTTGTACGCTCAAGAAATTTACTTGCAACTCTCAAATCACCTGGTGTCGCATCATCCAATACAGAAGGGTGAACGACTACAATCGTATTTACTTCTGCATTTGGAACATAATAGAGGGGGTTGAATATGTCAGGAGCAGCTCCATAAGGATGTGCAGGACCTCTCTCAAGATCTCCATCTAAATCCATAAAAGAAGCATCCAGTTCAGTCAGAACACTTTGCCAATCTTTTCTATAAGCGTCCAGCCTTGCAGTAATGGCTCTATTTACTTGTTGAAGTCCCGGAATCGTCTTAAATCCATCGAAACCACTTGTTAGTTCAAAAGGAAAATCACCCGACCCTGCTGCGCCAAGAGCCTGAAAACCTTCATCCAAGATTGCCTTAATTTGATCTAAAGCCTGATCATAAGGGACAAATGGACCTGGGTTTAGTGGGTCTGAGACATCCATTCTGATTCCGTTGGAGTATACGAAGTTGGCAGGGATCATAAATTGATATCCTTGGATTGTTTTCGCAAATCCTACCACAGCGCTTTTTGAACTTGCAGTTATACTCTCTGTATTTTCAGCGGCAAGCTGAAGAACATCTGCTTGATTAATAGCTTGATATGGAGAGGCCCAAGAGCCACCCCCTGTGTTGCCGAATCCAAAATAAGAGTTGTCAGGTACACGTCCATTTTGTCCTAGCCAATCTGTTTGGAACCTTGGATCTGAAGCATTCAAGTACCATATCTCTCTTCCAAAGGTATTCCAAGATCTTGCCACACTCGTAATGTAGCCTCTATGTCTGGATTCAAGTCCTGTGATCAAAAATTGAATCTGTTCTGGGCTTGCATTATTAGCGATACTTCCGACCGAGGGATTGTTTGGATCCTGTATTTCGTCTAATTGAAGTGGGTTACATCCGAAGAGTAAACCGGCGGCAATCAGAGTTATTCCTAGTTTGTTTGCTATATATTTCATGATTAAGCCGATTAAAAGTCAATAGTTAAATGAAAGAAAATTCTCCTTGGAGTAGGATAAGGAGCAATGTCCACGTTGTTGGCCACTGCCTGAGCACCAAATGTTGAAGTCTCAGGATCGTAACCCTTATAATCCGTAAATAGAAAAGCATTATTTACGGAAGAGCCAACGCGGATATTTTGAACCGTATTTCCAAACCATTCGCCAAGCGTGGCTTTAGGTATGGTATAGTAAAGTCCGATCTCTCTAACTTTTACAAAGGTTGCATCTTGAACCCATCTTCCTGCGTTATTATAAGGCTCTGGAGGTCGCTGACGACCATTAGGTGTTCCATCGTTATTATCATCATCAAACCAACCGTTTGTTGTTCCACCGCCGTCAGTTAGGAAGGATGTAAGGTTTATATTATCTCCACCTTGTCTCCAGTCAACAAGAAAAGATAATTCTAGTCCATTGAAAATATTGAAGGTGTTGTAAAAGGACATATTAAAATCTGGCTGAGCATTCCCCCAGATGGTAAAACCTCCCGGGATGGAAGGGTCTGCAGGAGTACCCACAATAGTAGTTGGAGAATATCCCTCTGCATAAAGAAACGTACCTAAGCCAGCACCAAAACCTCCAGAAATGTAAGTAGGTATTCCCAGACGGGTCATTTCAATATCATTCTGCCAGTAAAGAATTCTGGAAAACCAGCGGAAATTTGATTTTTCTACAATTGTACCAGATAATCCCAATTCCAATCCTTTGTTTTGAAGCTCTGCCTCGTTACTTGGGGTGCTGTTTACTCCGGTGGAAGGAGCCAGGTTTAGGTTCTGAAGATTGTTCTGGGTGTTTTTGATGTAATAAGTTGCTTCCAGACTAAGGCGACTATTAAAGAAACCTGCATCAATACCGAACTCAAGCTCAGTGGCTGTCTCAGGCTGAATTTGTGTATTTCCAATAGAGGTAGAAACAGTAGAACCAAGAAGTCCACCGATATTGGTACCTCCTAGTGGAGTAAAGGTTGCTCCAAAGGCAACAGGACCTGCAGTCTCTCCATATGCAATTCTTGGCTTCAACTGACTTATGGCGGAGCTATTGAAGAAATCAAAGTTTGCAAGATTTATTGCTAAACTCGCTCTAGGGAAAGCATAATACTTATTAGGGTCTCCATTCAAAGTAGACTTATCCCATCGAATACCAACTGTACCAATAATCTTATCTTCATAATTTGCTTCTTGTTGTAAGAAAATACCTGCTTCCTGTATTTCACTTTCAAATTGGCTGTTGATCTCTTGAATAGCAGCTTGCTGAAGATTTGTTTGACCTGGTACTAGGCCTCTACCTCTGTTGAAAAGTGAACTGTTGTTAAAGTCAAGTCTTACCAAACCTGCCTGAGAATTCATATTAACTTTTCCTAAATTCCAGTTGTATACCAAAGCTGCCTGGAGATTAGTATTAAAACTTTCTTGACGGCCTATCAGAATATCACCTGGATTTGCCTGTCCTCTTTGAAACTGTAAAAACTCCGGTAAGTAAACTGTAGTAGAATTTTGGAGGTAGTCCAATCCACCTGATATACTGGCTCTCAAGAAACTGTTAGTAGTATTAAGCAAATCAACGTCAAGTGTAAAAGCCTGAATAAAACGATTCACTTCAGAATTGTTAACCCCATTATCTGTGATTGCAACAGGATTGTCAGAGAAGTAAGGGTTTACAGGATAGGTGCCATCTTCATTTCGTCTCAGATCAAAATAATTGGGAACATAAGCAATGCTATAACCTATACTAGCACCTGTATTATTCTGATTTCCGGTAAATCCTCGATCCGTATTGGAACGAATATAGTTAGAGGAAACTCCAAGTTTAATTCCATTAGTTATGTTGTGGTCGATGTTTGCTCTTACTGAATATCGCTCAAACCCGGTTTCTTTTACCGTACCATCTTCTGATGTGATGCCTGCAGATACGAAAAATTTTGTTTTTTGATTTCCACCGGAAACATTAATTCTTGAATTGAGAAGAAGTGCTTGATTGTTATAAAAGTAATCTTCATAGTCTATAAAGTTTCCTGAAGATTGGGCAGCTCTGAATCTTTCTAACTCAACAGGTCTTCTGGATTCTGGAAAAAAGAAATTGATCTTCTCTTCAGACCAGTCATCTACGCCTAGCAACCTAAGTGGTTGTGCAAATCCTACATCCTGGGATAAAGAAACAGTTGTACGTCCTTCAACACCTCTTTTTGTTGTAATAATAATTACACCTGCATTTGCCCGAGTACCATAAATGGCAGCAGCAGAAGGACCTTTAAGGATTTCTATTGTTTCGATGTCCGCTGGATTAAGATCAGCAAGTCTATTGGAACCATCATCCTGATTAGATCCACCAGCACCCGAAACAGATGCACGACCTGTTCGTTGAGAAGCATTATTAATATAGACTCCATCAACGATGATAAGTGGCTGAGAGGCTCCCTGCAAACTAGAGATTCCTCTCAATTGAATAGAAATACCTCCTCCAGGCGCACCACCATTAGAGCGGATTGTGGCACCTGCTACTTTTCCGTAGAGTGCCCCATCGGTGGTTTGAATTGTGGTAGTCCCTGTAAGATCTCTAGCTGAAACAGAAGAAACCGCATTTGCCAGATTACTTCGTTTTACCGAAGATGCCAGACCAGTTACTACAACTTCCTCAAGATTTGTCGCATCCTGCTTCAGTTGTATGTTTAAAGAGTTTAGGGAAGGGCTTACATTCACTGTTTGAGAAAGATATCCTATGGAGGAAATCACTAACTCTGCTCCTTCATTTGAAGGGATTGTCAATGTAAATGTACCATCTAGGTCTGTAATCGCTCCTGTTGTGGTACCTTTCAATAGGATACTTGCTCCTATCAAAGCCTCTCCTGTTCGTTCATCAGATATAGTACCTGATACCGTATATTGGGCCCAAGCCCAACCGACCGAGAGCCACATCATGGCTATCGTTGCTAGTAATTTGTAAGGTTTTGACATAAAAAAGAATATTTGGTTTTGTTTAATTTCTAAAAATTCTATCAGCTATAAAAATTGTTTACCTATACGATTAGGATTTAATTATATGAATGGAAACTACAGGTGACGTTTTGACCAATCTATTATTTTTAAATGTTCTGGAAATAATAAAAGATGGTAAGTTCCATCTTTTATGTTTGAATTAAGTTAAGATTGATTTTAATAAGTTATGATCCGTATTGTTGTTCTATTCAAACTTTTACCTCCATGATGAATGGAGTTAGTAACTATCTCACCTCCTTCTTTCATCCTGACTTCCTTGCCACAGCTTTCTCAGGATCATATTTGTTAGATGGGTTCCTCTAGCTTGAATATTTTCCTTTCTTATCAAATGTTAGATATAAAAAAATGATTTTTGAATAGTTCTTTTATTAATGAAGATCTTAATTCGGATAATATTATTTAGGATGTTTAATCCTGAAACCCGATCCCTAACCTGGGAGTATCAGCGGGACAGCATCAATACTTAATTCCTTTTATTACAAAGACTCTGTCTTCTTTTGCCAACTTTAAAATAGCTTTTTCTCCGACTTTTTTTCCAATTAATAGTTTGGCTATAGGAGAAATAAAAGAGATCTTATTCTTAGAAATATCAGCCTCGTCCACACCTACAATTTGATAGCTTTGAAGCTTGGGGGTTTTTCCGATTTTAAGGGTGACCGTAGCTCCAAAGCGGATTTCACTTTTTGGTTGCTTGCTCAAGTCTACAATTTTTGCTGTGGAGATCCTCTCTTCCAATAAATGGATTTTGGCAGTGATGAAGTTTGATGTGATGCGTTTTTCCTGTTCGGTACTTCCTTCAAAATTTGCCTTCTCTTCAATGAGTGCTTGTTTTTCAGCAATTAATTCATCCCATCCAATTTGGGTAACATAATTGGTCAATCCATTTGGGATTTCAGCTCTAGGCGGAACAAGTGGAGTTACTTCCTGATCATCTTCTTTTACAAATCCTCTACTCATATCGTGGTCTTTATTATCTACCTTAAATAAGGCATAGAACAGGAATTAAGTTTCATGTTTTCGAATTGAGAAAAAGAACAATTGGAAAGTAGATTTTGATAACCTAAACTATACTCGGGTTTATGACCTAATATTCCCAATTTTTCCCAGATGTGTATGGTTAAAGCTATCGTTAAATTTCAAGCTATAGCCCATGATTCTATCAAAAGAAATATGCGCAAATAGGATAATCCCAACTAGTATCAAATACCCATTTCCAAATGCAAGTCCTTAAATGCAAAGACTTGCAGCGACCAAACCGTGATTGAAAAGATTATAAAAGAAGGCTCCAGTTTTTGGGGTGGTTAAATATGCGATCATTCCTATGTCTGGGGCTAGTAAAAGCACTGGAAACCACCACCAGCCAAAATCTAATCTGCTAAATAAATACAGTGGGAGCAGAAATATTGCTGCTTCTTCCAGTTTTGATTAGTTTCGGATTTTCTAGTGAATTATGGAGAGAACAATCATTTTGAAGGAAGTTTTGCTATAATTTTTGCATCATCATAAACTTGTTATGAACGGCCACTCACCTTAATAACAATTTTCCCCTTATGTTTTCCTTCTCCGAAGTATTGAATTAGATCTGCCGTATTTTCTAAAGTATAAGGGCCATCTATTTCAGGTGAAATTTTATTTTGGATTATTAATTGGGCAATTTCATCCAGCCCTTCATTTGGTTTTAGCCCCAGTATTTTAAGTTTTTTGGAAGAGAATAAGGTAAATATCATTCCCCAAAAAAGTACAGAGATTAAACTGCTAGGGTTACCTCCAATAGTTACATAGATTCCAGTTGGCATTAAGGCACGTAAATATGAAAATGGAGATTTGGTTGATTTACAATCCAGAATAAGATCATACTGCTCTCCCGTTTTTGTGAAGTCTGTTTTTTTGTAGTCGATCACCTGGTCATAACCAAGGGATTTCATCATCCCCAATTTCTCGTCTGAGTCCACTCCAGTTACCTCACAGTTGCTGAGCTTAGCTATTTGAAGTCCTATTGTTCCTACACCTCCTCCTCCGCCATTGATAAGGACTTTCTGCCCTTTTTTTATCTTTGCTATCCCACGAAGTGCTTGAAGAGCTAAAAGAGAAGCATGGGGAATTGCCGCTGCTATTTCAAAACTCAATTCATCAGGCTTGACAAGTACTGCATCCTCATGGATACCGATATACTCAGCAAAAGTCCCGAATCCAAAATTTGAAATATCTCCAAATACAGCATCCCCAACTTTTAGTTTGCTAACCTTAGCTCCAATGCCCTCTACCACACCTGCCAATTCCATTCCTACGATTGGATTCTTGGGTTTGGATAGTCCAAATAACAGCCTATGCAAATAGGGCTTGCCCCGGACCATGCTCCAATCATAATCATTGACTGTAGTAGTATAAATTTTAATCAAAACCTCGTTTTCCTTAAGATTAGGGATTGGTATTTCTTTCAACTCAAGTACTTCTTTTGGTCTTCCGTACTTCTCAAGTAAAATGGCCTTCATGTTGTATAGCTTTCATTCGTTCAAATCCCCTTAGCATTATTTCATTGATGAAATCATGTTAATACATTTAAGGATTACCTTCGATAAATTTCATTTTAGGTTAAGATGTATTACTAATGGAGCTTAACATTCCAATTTGGCCAAAAACCCACAAGCATTTTTCTATCTTCTATATTTTAATCATTCCTTAATCTTTCCTCTATTTTGGTGTGAAGTTCAGGTATTCTTACTGCATCGGTGGCTTGTGACAATTAGATAATTAAACTCTACTGATTAATACAGATGAAAGTAGCCATTCTTTCTTATAGAATGTGCCTATTTGCGGAAAAATGAAAAAGTGTAACTCATAGAGTGAGTTGCACTTTTTCATTTCCTTTTAAAAATTCTGATTTCTATTTCTTTATAATTGGAAGTATAATTCTACTTAGATTTTTAGCTCCATAATGAATAGAGGTAGAAGGAATCACACCTACTGTTTGATGAGAAGTTTCATACATTATTAATATTTCGATTGGAGCGAGACCAAGTAGTTTGACCTTTCTAGCAAGTTCTAATTATCTTTATAAATAGGAAAACTGAATTGTGGTATATGGTAGATATGAATTATAACAGGTGCTAGTGTTTTGCTATTTTATGTTTTTATATATAGTAATTGATCTAATAATAATTGTATAGAATCAATTACATTTTGCATATGAATATGTTGTCTCCGGCAAGAAAAAGTTAGAGCCATAAATTTCATTTATTAGTTTTTACTTTGTCAAGTAATCTTAGGCTAAGCGCTCATTAATAGTTCTTTTTCTTGTTTTGAGAATCCATAAGGATACTGGGGGTAACAAACGCTTGCAAAAGGAATAATTATAAATCTATATTCCGGTAAAAGATCTTAGCCAACAACAAAATCCGAACTTAGTAGGATTGATGTCTTCCACTTTATTAGCATCAATTTTAATCCTTTGTTGTTTAATTTTACTCTTTTTGAAAAGAATTTCTATCCTCTACCAAACATAATTTTTTGATTATAAGAGATAAGAAAAAAAGCTCATTTATATATGAATTGAAGACCCTTTTTCATAGACGGTTCTAATACTGGTGGTTTTATTCCTTCAGAATCTTCAGCCTCGAAAGTGTAAAAATCAATATCTAGCCATGGGAACTCTTGTGCCAATAAAAGGTTATTAAACCAATCAGCTCTGCTTGTTCCACTCACTTGAGAAATGTGAATTTTGATATTTTTTGCATCCCCAGAATAGCTGAGATTCTCTACCATATCTGTAATGATATCTCTACTCCTATCTTGTGGGTCTACTGATAAAAACCCCTTGAAAAATTGATCTTCAGGAGCTTTATTTAAAAGTGAAAAGTTAGTAAATAAACCAGAAGGATTAAACCCAATCAAAGTTCTGGCTTCATGATCATTTTCGTAGTTAGCATCAATATAAGGCACAACCTCTTCTATTAGGAAATTGTAAAAATTTAAATGTCCTGCAGTAGTCCCACTGGTTGGAATATAGTCCCTAGCAATTTTATCAAAATTCTCTTCAAATAAATTATCTCCAATTCCAACGATAATAGCCTCTACATCAATGTCGGATGACCAAGTAATCAAATCTTGATAATACGTTTTGCCTTCTAGCAAGTACAGTACAGGAAGATTTTTGGTTTCATATCCTCTTGGTAAATATATCGTAAGAGGATAGGTTTCACCAATGTAAACTGAGTTTATATCTTTAAAAACCAATTGAGTTGAAGGATCTAGTGTATCGTTATCATCATCATTATTATTGACATAACCTAGGGGTTGAACACAATCCGTAATGGAAATATCCGGATTTCCAAGACCATCATTATCGAAATCTTGGTACCAAGTAGTTTCAGGACAAGTATCATCGTCATTTTTACAGCCTGATAAAATAAACATAGTAATTGCAATAAGAATAATAAAAATGGCGGGATTGAGGAAGTTTTCTTTAATATTCATGATTCAAGTATTTTGTAAAAAACCCATTTTGGTTGGTACTAACTTATTATACCCGAAATTGCGGGAATAATTCTAATCTCTATAAAAACCTGGCACTAACTTATTATACCCTAAATTGTAGGAATAATTTAATATCGAAATAAAAAAAATATAATATTTTGAATAAAATTACTTTTTTTAATATTTAAAAATCATATGAATATATTTAATTTTTTATTAAAAAACTATGATAATGTATTATTTATTAAAATAAAAATATTTGTTTATTTCTATTTTAACAAATAAGAATTGAATTATATCTGTCCTTTTTAATTTAATCCTTTAAGAATTTCAACATAATATTTAATTCCAGTATCCCTTAAAGGGTTTTTTATTGGAAAGAGACTGAGGTTATTTGTTTAAGATTTTTGTTTTGTAAAAACAGGAACTAGGGTAGAATGGAGTGGTTAGTTTCCGAAAAGAAAAATAATGATTCTTGGAGAGAAGTTGAGAAACATTTGAAACATTTTTGATCTACTTTATAATGATTAGATCTCAAAAAATGAAAAAGAGAAGATTTGAATTCTTCTCTTTTTTAATATCCTATTTTTAAGTCTTGCTACTTTTTCATAATCGGCAATACTATCCTACTCAGATTTTTACCTCCATGATGAATGGAATTTGTAGCAATCACACCTTCTGTTTCATCGTAAATATTTCCTCCAGTATTCAAATTTCTGTCAAAACGAGGGAAGTTGGAGCTACTTACTTCAATTCGGATTCGGTGACCCTTGTCGAAGTAATTGGAAGTACTCATCGGTGTCATTTTTACTTCATATACTTCACCTTCTTCCATCCATACTTCTTTTTCATAGCCTTCTCTGTACCGTACTCGTTGGATTGTTTCATCAAGGTTGAAAGCCTTTCCATCAGGGTGCACGTCAATCAACTTGATAGTTACATCAGTGTCTTTTGCATCAGACGAAAGATATAAGTAAGACTCTATAAAGCCAGAAACCTCAATACCTTCTTCCAATGGTTCTGAAGTATACACGAGGATATCATCTCGCAATTCCATTTCAGACTGGTCAAATGAACCACCGACTACAGCATTTCCTGTACAGCAGACATTTCCTCCATAAGAAGTTACCGGGTTCATAGGATCATATTGGAACGTGTCTGGATTATCATTTTTAGGTTTTTTAGGAGTCAATTTTCCGTCTCCATTCCTTGTGTTTGCGTTACCTTCAGAATCCAGATACATGGTAGTCATTTCTGCTTCAGCAGGTGGCCATACATCTGATGTCTGCCACTTATTCGACCCCATGGTATAATATTGAATTCTTGGAAGTTCTTGAACTGTTTCATTATCCTCTCCTTTTAGCCACTTATCAAACCAAGCTGTGATTATTTCATCATAGTTAAGCCTTGCATCTCCTACATTCAAGTCCCCAACCATGGTGTTTTCGGTTGCTCGAGTGTAAGAGCAATGCAAAACAGGAGCTATCACCAGATACTGATTGTCTCGTGCCATTTGAGAAACTGCGTTTTCACGCATGTGATTGAATAATGCAATGTTTGGTCCTGCAGACACATCAAACCATGAAACAAACCAGAAGCTTGGCTTATCAAATGGCATATCTTCATGATATAATCCACCATTAAACCACTTAGGATTATTTGGTTTCCGAGTGATCATCTCTTCATAAATTCCCTTTGGACCATGTTGGTTTTGAATAATATCTTGTATTGGAAGATGACTCAATGCCTCTTTGGAATCAATCCTTGGATACTCTGGAGACATGTCATAAAATCTCTGTAGCCTAAGTAAATCCTCTTGACTAATCCCTCTTGGTAGCTTAGGAGCCATTGGGTCATGCTGAACGCTGTAAAGCCAGTTTGTGAAAAGCATTTGTCCAGCTCCACCACGATACCAGTTTCCCTGCTCCCAAAATTCTCCAACCTTACCTACACCAGCTCCAAATCCTTGTGGAACCATTGCTGCCAATGCGGGATGATCTAGCGAGGCAACAGCCATTTGCCATTCAGCAGTTGACGAGCATCCCAATGTTCCAATCTTCCCATTACTCCAAGGTTGCTTGGACATCCATTCAAAAGCATCATAACCGTCCGTTAAAGGCACTCCAAGAATATCCCAATCTCCCTCAGAAAAATATCTACCACGTTCATTCTGAACCACGTAAGCATAACCTTTTTCAACCCAAGAAAGCGCTGTTTGCATTGTTCTTGTGTTTAACTCACCATTTCCCCAAGTATTGAAGTTGTAAGGAGTTCTCGAAAATACGATAGGATATTTTCCTTCGCCTTTAGGTCGATAAATATCTGTTGCAAGTCGAACGCCATCGCTCATTGGCATCATGACTTTTTGATCAACAATAGCAATTTCTTCTAGCTGATCAATAATGCTTTTCTCTTGGGCAAAAGAGGCAGAAACCACCAATACCAGTAGTAGCGTCAGGAAAATATTGTTAAGGTTTTTCATTTGATGGGATTTTTGTTTCAATCTAAGTTATTAAAGACTTCTTTTATATGAAATGAAAAATGATGGGAGGTTAAATTATTTATAGTTTAGGTGATACCTGTCAAAAACCAAGAAACCAAACACTTATGGGGTAATTTAAAAAATGAAATTTTTTACTATTCCATTTAACACTTTTCATTTAAGGTATTAACCCTAAATTTACCACCTGAAAGATTTTTACACATGAGCGATAGCACTACCAACACCTTGGCAACTTGGGTGGAAGTTCCCAAAAATTCTGATTTCACAATTTATAATCTACCGTTCGGTATCTTCAAAAACAAAAGATTGATCCCCAGAACCGGAATTGCGATCGGAGATAAAATTGTTGATTTGAGTGTATTGGATCAAGAAGGCTTTTTTTCGGATCTTTTTCTTCCGGAGGGGATTTTCCTGAATGAGACTTTAAATGATTTAATTTCCCTAGGTAAATCTCAGACAAAGAAGATCCGTGAGCGGGTTCAGGACTTGCTTTTGGCAGATAATGAGAAACTCAGAGATCATTCTGTAAGGGGTAAAGTGATGGTAAATCGAAAGGAAGCAGAAATGCTTCTACCGGTCAAAATTGGCGATTACACTGATTTTTACAGCAGTATTGAACATGCCACTAATGTGGGTAAAATGTTTCGTGACCCAGAGAATGCCTTGCTTCCAAACTGGAAACATTTACCGGTGGGTTATCACGGAAGAGCATCCAGCATTATTCCTTCAGGTGTTCCAATTCATAGGCCGAAAGGTCAATTTAAAACTCCTGATATGGAGTCTCCTGGTTTTGGGCCGTCAAAAAAGATGGACTTTGAATTAGAGCTCGCATTCATTACAGGTAAATCCACCAAGTTGGGGGATTCTGTCAGTACTGCTGATGCCGAAGATTATATTTTTGGATTTACGTTGTTCAATGATTGGTCAGCCCGCGATATTCAGGCTTGGGAATATGTGCCCTTAGGTCCGTTTCTTGGAAAAAGTTTTGCCTCCTCCATGTCTCCTTGGGTAGTTACTTTGGAAGCTTTGGAGCACTTTAGAGTGGAAGGTCCTAAGCAAGATCCTGAAGTTTTACCGTATTTGAAATGTGAAAACCCTCATAGTTTTGATATCAATCTAGAGGTTCAAATACAGCCTGATGGAAAGAAAGCCTCAAAGGTATGTACATCCAATTTTAAGGCGATGTATTGGAATATTGCACAACAATTGGCACATCATACAGTGAATGGCTGCAATATCAATGTCGGGGATTTAATGGCTTCAGGAACCATCTCTGGACAAACAGAGGATTCTTTTGGTTCGATGCTAGAACTTTCATGGAATGGAAAAAATATCATCAAGTTGGAGTCTGGAGAGGAAAGAACATTTCTGGAGGACGGGGATACAGTCATTATGAAAGGGTATGCCGAGAAGGATGGGATTAGAGTGGGCTTTGGTGAAGTCAGATCCAAACTACTTCCATCAAAGTAAAATCTACATAGAATAATATAATTGAGGCTTCTGATAGTGATATCAGAAGCCTTTTTGTTTCTGATTATTATTTTTTTTGCCCACAAATTGTTACTTTATAAGTAGTTGATCCTCATAAACTTGTAGATCAGGTTAGGATTGCGTTAAGGTTCCCTATTCAGGGATTGTTTTTATTTAACCTCCATTTTTTTAGGAGGATTTTATTCCATCAAATTTCAACTTTTACTAAACAAAAAAGTCATGGCAAAAATTAGAAAACTTTCTATTACGACTCCATTGCTGTTTGCTTTTCCACTAAGAAGTGAATGGGCAGTTACTCCAATTGATCCAGCTGCTCCTATAAATTCCGGTGGATGGGAGGATGCAGGAAAACTCAAATTCTCAAGAGGGTATGTAATGGCAAAAAACGATGCTAAATTCCTGTATTTAGCATTAGATGTATTGGAAGATACAGGCAATGATCATGGAACAAATGATTACTTCTGGCTAAGTTTCGATTATAACAGAGATAGAGCAATCACCAGTAATGTGGATGTTAATTATGGACTGTACAAAAACCAGCCAAATAAATTAGCACTCCAAAAATATTTAGGCCCAGGTCAGTGGACAGGGATATCAGTTCCTCCAAAATCTGAAGTAATCCAAGAATTCGGACCGAGCCCTAATTCAGATGTAAGTCATAGAATCTGGAAGTTTAAAATAGAACTTAAAGAAATCAACGTTTCGCTTTCTTGGCCTCTAAGTACTCCTTACACATATTTTGGTTTTAGAGTAAGGTCAAGTAATCCTGCCTTTACAACTGATTTTCCAGGTAAATTCTATAAGGATTTCACCAAGTTGAGACAACTTATTCTGTCAAGAAAACCAACTATTCCCTCTAGTTCTTTAGGGTCATTGATTGGGAGTATTGGTCTTATACCTGCAGGTAAAAATTCCGCTAATCAGGACATTATCAATCAAGTAACAGGTCGGGCTACTACAGATTCAAGCTATTATGTCCATGTGGAAAATGCTGCCTTTGGTGGTACGCTGAATTTGATAGGAAATAGAACAAAACTTCAGCAGCTATGGTCAGCAAATAATAGAAAATATAAGGTGGAAATAGCTCCTCCCGGTGGATCATACACTAAGCTGATTAGCAATTGGTCAAATTACAGATGGACAGGAAGCACCTATGCCCTTCAATCATTTGCTCCTTCTTCTTATGGATATTATCAAATGGCAAATCCAGGAATTGATTATTCTATTGATGATCTTTTGATTCAGTTCCCAACGACGGCCCTTTTGCCTGGTTTATATAAAATCAGAGTGACGTTCTATGTTGGAAGTAGCTATTCGAACATAGCCAGTCAACAAGAGCTAAAAATCTATATAGATAATCATGTGCCTGCTACTAACATTGAAAGTGTGAAACATGGAAGCAGTGAAGTCTCTGCATGTGCCATAGAAACTATTGGAGCTGCACCAGATGGATTGAATTTTAGAATCACGGCAAATGATCCTGAAGGAAATTTAAGGGGAGTGTCCTTCTATGCAACGTATGGCGCTGGTTTAGCAACCACCATCTATTCAGAAGGCTATTCACTCTCCAAAGGAAACTGGACAGGCTTTACAAATAAGCTAATTCCTGTATCTGGAAATTGGAGGCCACCTCAATCCTGCGCCTACAGTTTTATTTTGGTGGCTACAGCTAGAACAACGAATGGCTACTCTTACATCGGTAAGAATACTATTCATAGAAATCTAACCTTGCTTTTATAGAGGCATATTAAATCAAAAAAGCCAACCTCGTGGTTGGCTTTTTTATTGTGATTTCTCTTTCTTTATTTATTGAAAACCAATACTCTCTAAACCTATATGGCTGATTTTAATGGCTTCCATTGGGTCCAACCCGAATGTATTATCTTGTTCAACTAAATAATACTCCATTCCGGATTTTGCTTTTTCATTAAGGATTCTTTGAAAGTCGATAGACCCTGTTCCTACAGGTGCAAAATTCCCTTCTCCGTTCATGTCTTTTACATGCCAGGACTTAAATCTCCCAGGATATTTATCGAAGTAAGTTAAAGGATCGACACCTGCTTTGGTCACCCAGAATAGGTCCATTTGAAAATTCACAAACTCTGGATTACATTTTTCCAAAAGGACATCTTCAATGACAGTACCATCTTCCATTGCTTTGAATTCAAAGTCATGGTTATGATAAAGTAACTTTAAACCTGCATTGGTACATTTTTCTCCTAACGTATTTAAAATTTCTACCAAATCTTCTACTGTTCCTTTCATTCCCATTCCGTTAGGGCCAAAAGTAAACATACCCATTGGTGGGACTGGAATAACAAAGTATTCAATTCCAGCAGCCTTTACATCAGCAATTAACTGATCAGCGTTTTCCATGGTAACCATCCCCATATGAGCACTTTTTGCAGTCAAACCGATTGATTCTAAATAGGATTTGAACTCAGCCGGAGTCATCCCATAAAATTTGCCATCTTCATAATTTGCAGCTTCTACATAAGCGTATCCAGCATCAGCAACAGCTTGGAGTGTGGATTTAGGATTTATTGCCATTGAGTCTCGCAGCGTATACAAGGCCAATCCTCCAAAAGAGGATGGCTCAGCCACTACGGGTTCCATGGTATCTGTACTTTCTTCAGTGGAGGTCTTAGAGTTGCATGATGTAAAACCAATTAAAGCAAGTAAAACCAACGATGAGAATAAACTAAAATATTTTTTCATAAGGGTTATTTTAAGAGGTTGCAAGTTAGCCAAATCATATAAATTTTGAAGAAACTTGGATAGAATGTCTATGAAAGACTTTTAAATAAACTGGATGATTTTCTGAACAAAAACGCTGTTCATCGTTTGTATTAATACAACCAACTTTAATTTAACTATGCCTTTTACAGTAAAAATTTTAGATATCAAACCACTCACACATGATGTAAACCAATTTAAAGTAGAGAAGCCTAAAGGTTATTCTTTTATTCCAGGACAGGCTACTGAAGTCGCAATAAATACTGAAAAATGGAAAGATGAACTCAGGCCTTTTACATTTACATCATTGCCAGAGTCTGACTTTTTGGAATTTGTGATAAAATCATACAAAGACCATGATGGAGTAACCAATCAGCTAGATAATATGAAGGTTGGGGATGAACTATTGATTGATGAGTCTTGGGGAGCAATAAAATACAATGGAAAAGGAGTATTTATTGCAGGAGGAGCTGGAGTAACGCCTTTCATAGGAATTTTCAATTTACTTCAAGAAAAAGGTGAGCTAGAAGGGAACAAACTCTTTTTCGCGAACAAAACTAAAAAGGACGTGATTTTAGAAGATCATTTTAGAGAAGTTCTAGGTGATAATTTTGTTTCTATACTTGATGAAGAGGAAGCATCCGGCCATGAAAGTGGTAGAATAGATGAGGAGTTTTTGAAAAAACATGTCTCTGATTTTTCTCAACATTTCTATGTGTGTGGCCCTGATCCTATGGTGAAGGCTATCAGTGAAACACTGGAAAAACTAGGAGCAAAGCCTGATGCCATTACTTTTGAGAAATAATATGATATCAAAGGTCATTTTCAAGATTCCTCGATTTGCAGTTTAAAATCCTCTGCTAGTTTATTGTACTATTGAGTAGAAAAAAATCACTGAAACATTGAAGAGGTTTCAATGATTGATTTAACAAGTGTTTATTATTGGACTTTATGCTTTGAGTTTCTCTTTTTAAAATCCTCAAATCAAGGAATGTATTTCCGGTCAGACTTCGCTAAATGCTCTGATTAATCAGCTGTTTTAATTCGGTCAGTTCTGAATTTATTCGCATTTATCATTGATTTTCTTTCTCGACAACGGCAAATAGCAATTGCTGTATTTTGGCATCTTTCATCGGGCTCAAGGTAAAGTAGATGATAATATCTTTCACGTCACCGTGAATCCTAAAAGTTCCTCTCAATTGATTTTGAGGAGTTATTTCTGAAACAGAAGTGATTGTTCCAATTTCTTTAAGGGCATCTGTCATTTCCTTGATTCGATGATCTCTACTTTGGTCTAGAAAGAAATTTTCTGAGAAAATATCCTCTTGTAGTGCATTTTCACCCTTTAGAAAAGATTCTTCCACTTGTTTTTTTCTTGACTCCAGAATGTTTGAAATAGGCAATTCTCTTTCCTGAAGTTCCAGTTTATCAAAAAGCAGTTGTTGAATTTTCTGAAGAGGCCAAGGGGTGGTATAAGTCAAGTTACAGAAAGCCATGATACCGATTCCATACTCTGGATAAAATACATAATTGCTCCCAAACCCTGGCAGCGCTCCGCCATGCGAAACCCACTTTTGACCCTCACAGTTTTGATAAATCCCCAATCCAAAGCCATATCCAGCAACGATTGGACAAGGTTTGTCCCGATAGTTTCTCGCATTGTTGTTTAGCCTGGGGAACTGGGGAGTTTGCATTTCCCTGAGAGAACTTCTTTTTATAGGACCGATTTCTTCCTCATTTCTTGGAGGCCAAGCAGATAAGTGAAAACTTACATAGTTACTAAAGTCTTCTATCGTCGTGATTAATCCGCCCATCGATCCAAATGAACCATCATGAAGCATGGGCTCTAGTTTCCATTCCTCGTCTTCCCATCGGTATCCTATTGCCAACTGCTCAGCAGGAACATTATCGACCTCCCAATAAGTACTGTTCATTCCGAGCGGGCTGAGTATTTCTTCTTTGATATAATCCTGATAGGGTTTTCCAGATACTTGTGAAACGATGTAACCTAGCATGGCATAACCGGTGTTGCTGTATTCATATTGAAATGAGGGAACGTTTGAGAATGTAATTCCTTCCGAAATCATATCCAATAACATTTGATTGGGCTCATCTAACTGGCGATCGCCCCATGGATTATCTTCCGGAAATCCCGCTGTCATCGTCAGTAGGTTTTCAATATCAATAGTAGGAGCATCTTTGGTTAAATAGGTGATGTTTGCCATCTCGGGAATATAATCCGAGACAGGATCATTTAGAGCGAGCTTACCCTCATCTCTAAGTTTTAATATGGCCATCGCGGTAAAGCTTTTGGTCATAGAGGCAATTCTAAAATCAGTATTGGTTTTTGCCGGAATTTGATTTTCCAGATTCATAAAGCCCACCGCATCCGAGACAACCAAGTTATTATCCACCACAATTCCATAAGCTATCCCAGGGATGTGATTTTCTTTTCCGTATTCCTCCATCAAAGCTTTGATTTCCGCCTCAATGCTTTTGATTTTTTCAGCTCTTTGGTCATTTACAAACTCGGGCTTTTTATAATCAGAGGAAAAAGAATGATTTATTGAGGAGTCTAAACTTGATTTCTCCTCTTTGGGAGCTGAACAACCTGTAACGAATAGAAAGATTAAAATGAAAAAGGCGAAGGAATTTTTCATAGTTCATAGAATTAAATAAAAAGATACGGAAGCTTTTCTGGAAGCCAATAAAAGCATGAGGATATCAGTTATCGCTTGGCTTAGAGTTAAAAGATGGATTCCTGTCCAATACCTTTTTTACTAAAGAACCAATCGTCAATCCCTGAGCGATAATTGAGAATACCACAATTACATAAGTGATTGTAAGGAAAAGCTCTCTCGCCATTTGTGGCTCTAAGGAAAGTGCTAATGCAATAGAAATCCCACCTCTAATGCCTCCCCAAGTCATTATTAAATTTGTTTTTGGAATAAAATCCAGTTTTTTCTCAAAGAGCTTAACTGGTCCGACAAGAGCGATATATCTGGCAATAAGTGCTATCGGAATTGCCAAGAGTCCGAAAACAAGGTAATTGCCATTCATCGAAATTACCAATAATTCAAGCCCGATCAAGACAAAAAGTATCGCGTTTAGCAATACATCCAAGAGTTCCCAAAACTTATCTACGTAAGTATGTGTGGTTTCAGACCATGCAATCTTTGGGGCTTTGTTCCCAAGGAAAATCCCGGCAACAACCACTGCAAGAGGTCCAGATACATGGAGATAATGTGCCAATGCGGAAATTCCCATTACCAAGGCTAGAGTGATTATTACCTCAGTTTCATAGTGATCTATGACCTTCATCAATCGGAAAGCACCCCATCCACCAATAAGTCCAAGAACAATTCCTCCAACAACTTCCTCGATAAATAGTAATCCCACATCGCCAAAGCTCATGGAGTCGATACCCTGTTGAGCGATTTTGAATAGCACGATAAAAACCACAACTCCGACTCCATCATTAAAAAGAGACTCGCCCACGATTTTGGTTTCCAGTTTCTTGGGAGCGTTCGCATCCTTCAAAATCCCCAAAACTGCAATCGGATCAGTAGGAGAGATAAGTGCCCCAAAAAGCAAGCAATAGATGTAATTGATCGGATAGTTAAAAGCCAGAAAAAGGTAATACATCATACTGCCAATCAAAAAAGTAGAAAGTACTACTCCGATAGTAGCAAATAAAGCAATTGGTCCTTTTTGCTTTTTAAGCGAATCAAGCTTAGTATGAAGTGCACCCGCAAAGAGCAGAAAGCTCAACATAACGTCCAACAGTGCCGTTTCAAAGTCTACTGATTGGATCAATAGTTTTGCTTCATCTAAAATATAGTGATTGAAGCTCCCAAGAATAGTGATTCCCAAAGTGAAGACGATAGCGATGATCATCAGCCCGATGGTAAAAGGAAGCTTAAGAAATTTAGTATTAATAAAGGCAAAACCTGCTGATAGAATAATCAGGATTGAGATGATGTTAAAAATGCTCATTACCTAATATTTATTTTTTTTAGACATCGAGCAAATTACAACCATTTTATGGATTGCTTCAAAATTTGCAGGCATCAAAAGCTTTTATTGATGCCTGCTTTTTTTATGATTTTATTGAAAGTTGAAAAGAAGAGGGAAAATAAAGACAACAAAAGCTGCCCAAATAGCATAAATAGGAATAAATGAAGCGATAGACTTTCCTACTTCTAGATCTTTTGTTTTTCCTTTAATCGTTTTGAAAATTTTAAATGTTATGATCAAAAGGTGAATCAACATCAGGATATTACTTCCAAGTACAGCCATTCGATTAGGAGTAATTCCCCATTCTGAAATTCGGAACAAAATTGCTGAAAGCGCAATCCCATTCACTATGATAGTCACCAAAGAAAGGAGCATAAGAACCCATATATCTAAAGAGATTTTTGCTTTGGCGGAGTGCTCTGCAATAGAAAAGAAAATCAATGCCATTACTCCGATTAGGAGCAGGTTGAAAATTAGAAGGAATTCTCGGTCATTGTAAGGGTCTTTTCCAGTATAAAAAATTGCACTCAAATAAACAGTCAACATGACCAAAACTGCAGGGCTGAATAGTTTTGCAATGATAGGGGTTACTTTATTGACAAGCTGGGGATTGGTTTGTGTCAGGAAAGCTGCAAGAATTGGAACAGAAGGTAGCCCAAAGACAATAATGTAATTTTCAAAAATTGGCTCCATGTCGATTCCGATTAACTCAAAAAGACCAAATGAAATCGCTGTTAATAATGCTCCGGCAATTCCAATGACTGCACACATCACTGCAGCCTCTCCATTGAAGCGAAGAAAGTCCAATCTTGGATTGATTTTTTTAAATTCTTTGCCCGCAAAAGAAACCCCTAAGACTACCCAAAGGAGAAGGGGTAGATGAATACAAGCCAAAGTCAGTGTGTCACTTTCCAGATTATTGGGTAGCACATTGATGTAAATAATACAGATGCTGATGATTCCAGCAAAGATCCCTACGGCTTGTTTTGAGAGTTTATTTTTCCATGCGAAGTAAGCGATGAGTACAGGGAAAACGATGAATCCGATATTTCTGGGAAAGAAAAAATCTTCAGAAATGGAGAAAATGGCTGGAAGCTTTGCGATCATCCCGGCAATAAAACATCCTATTGCTACATAGAACAATTCATTTTTCTCACCCCATGATATGGAACTGCTTTCGTAACTGAATCTGGCATTCCAGAACTCTGCTACGGGTTTGGCCTGAAGTTGTGTCGAAATTTCTGAGAAGGATTCTTTGAACAGGGACTTATTGGATCGATAGAGCTTCTCAAGGCTAACAGGATCATCTATGTGAGTTAATATTTTGTCTTTCATGGCTTTATAGTTTTTAGAGTGTTTTCCAAAGAACTGGTTTGTTGACTATTGATTTTTGCAGCTTCATATTCTTCTAAGCAATTGTCTAAAGGGTTTCCTTGAGTATGTACACATTCGCAAAATGCAAAACCAGCAGCTTCATTTTCTTTTCCAATAAATTGATTTTTACAGGATTCTAAAGAATTTTGAGGCATCACTTCATGGCCAAATCGGGAGAATAAAACGAAGAAGACCATGGTGGAAAAAACTCCAGCAGCAAAAAGATAAGGGAATTTTAGACTGTATTTATTGGGCTTTCCTAGGCTTACCTCTTTAGAATACTTGTTGAAAGGTAAAATATACCTCAGTTTATCATAATGCCAGGCCAGAAGGTAGAGGTTTGCCAAAACCATCAAAGGCGAAGTAATGTAGGAGCCGACAAAGCGCACTGCAAAGGATAAAATCCAGATATTAACGATGATAGGTAAATAGAGTAATGCTCCCATCAAAACTGTGCTTGGGATGAGAAGTAAAATTCCTGCTGTTACTTGTGCATAGCCTATAAATGTATAATAGTAACCCGTATGATGAAGCGCTTCCAGGTAAGCTCCCATAGGGTGAATTTCAGATAAGCCGCTGGCAAATCGTTCACCAAGTATTTTCACCATTCCTGCTACGATAAAAGCATAGGCTAGCAGGATTCTGCAAAAGAGCTGGAATATCCAATGCCATCTGTTCTGCTTGATGCTGTAGTAGTAGTTCTCTAATTTATTTGAAATGCTAGATGCTTTCATTTGCTGTCGGGTTTTGGTTGTTCAAATTAATTGTTGAGTTAAATTGATTATTCCCAAAGCCCAACAAGGCTAAAAGCAAAGACAGCGCTTAGCCAAATAGCTACAAAATAGACTAGGGTGCTGAAAAGGGTGGCTCCAAGTTTTTTTCCTCCTGAAGGAAACCAAACGAAACCCATCAAGTAGAAAAACAAGCCTCCAAATACTCCACCTAATGGGATAAATGTTAAAGGAACCCACATCCAAGATTCGAATATTTCACTTTTGACAAGGATGAGAAACATTAACCAGGAGAATGGGATGCTTACTCCGATCATTCCTGCAACCAATGCGGATTTGGGCTGGAAACCTTTAAGAAATTCAATTTCAGTTTTCATAGTTTATCATATTGGAAAGTACTTTGAAATTCAAAGTAGATGGGTAAATTTTTTTAGCTTTTATTTTCATTAATCAAATTTTCGAGGAAGTCCAGGTGATCCTGGAAGGCCTTTTTACCAGTTTTAGTCGCTGTATAAGTTGTCAATGGTTTTCTTCCGACAAAACTTTTATTGACTTCTATGTACTCTTGTTTTTCCAGATTTTTCAAATGCGACGCCAAGTTCCCATCGGTCACATCCAGCATTTCTTTGAAGGAATTAAAATCATATTCCTCATTGACCATCAGGATGGACATGACTCTAAGCCGGACCACATTTTCAAAGGCCTTATCGTAATTCCCCTCCACTTTATTTCTCGTATTTATAGTACATCATGGTTCCATATATAATATGGACTACACCAAAGCCAATTGACCAAAGAATCAAGCCCAAGGAAGGTAAGAATGCTGAAATTACTCCTAAGAATAGTTGACAATAGCCTAGATATTTGATGTCGCTTAAAGTGAAATGAGAGGCATTTACCAAACCGATCCCATAGAAAATTAATGTTGCCGGAACTAGCCACTCAATCTGCTCCCGCATAATCAAAGCCAAGCAAAATATTCCACCAACTAAGACAGGTATAAATAGAGCTTGTGCAAATCTTTTGCTGGCCGAAGACAAAAACGCATGAGCATTTTTTTTGCTTTTGTTTTGACTCATGATCCAGGCTGTAGAAATGGCAAGAACCATCACGATCAGAGCTGTGATCAGGACTTGATGCAGAAGCCTTTCATTATAGTCAGTTGATGGAGGCCCGATGGGTGAATTTGGATAATAAATCCAGCCATAAGCCAAGCTTGCTCCAATCAATGCATAGGTTCCAGTTAATATTCCAGAAAGTCCACTCAAGGATAAAAAGCGGGTACTCCGCTCCATCATAGATTTGATTTCAGCTAATTCTTGTTCTGGTTTTTTCATTTTTAAAAGTACTTTGAATTACAAAGTAAAATTAAAAAAAATAATTTCACATAAATTGAATAACAATTTTTTGAAAATTTAGGAAAGGAGGCTATTCGAATTGCTGTAATCGCCTCAGGACCTCTTCTTTATAGGATCTACTTATCGTCAAGGCTTTACCTCCAATTTCCAAGAATTCGTGCGTGTAAGAGTCTATTGCTGAGATATTTCCAATATAGGATCGATGAAATCGGATGAATTGCTCGGAAGGAAGTTTGGTTTCGAAATTTGAGATACTTTCCCTGACCAGAAGCATCCTGTCTTTCAAATGGATTTTGATGTAATCCGAATAGCTTTCTACAAATTGAATATCCGCAAAATCTATTTTCTCCATTTTTCTATCTTGCTTGACAAAGAGAAATTCAGATTTTGATTGAATCTCTGATCCGCTTTTTGAAATGGATTCTTTGACTTTTGCGACAGCTTTCAGGAATCGATCAAAAGGGATTGGTTTCAATAAATAATCGGCCGCCTGAAGATCAAAGCCTTCAATGGCATATTCCCTATACGCAGTGGTGAAGATTACTTGGATTTCTTGGGGGATGATTTTGGCAAATGCCATTCCGTCAATTCCCGGCATGTTAATGTCCAAAAAAATCAGATCGATGGATTGTTGTTGGACTTCATTAAAGGCCTCGTTTGCATTGGAACAGCAACCTACAAGATTCAGATAGTCCACTTTAGAGATAAAATCCTTGAGGATATTCTGAGCGATAGGTTCATCATCTACAATCAGGCAATTCATGATTTCTTGGTTATTATCTGAAGTTGTACAAGGAAATAGTCCTTCTCTTTTTCAATGTAAAAAGAATGCGATTCTGGATAAAGCAATTGAAGGCGCTTTTTGATGTTGGCTAATCCTATACCAGATGAGGTTAGATTTGAAATGTTTTCGTGTTCATCTCTGGAGTTTTTTAATGTGAAATTTATTGTTTCATCATTTACTTCTAAAGAAAGGTCGACAAAAGCTTGTCCGTTTTGAGATTTGCCATGCTTAAAGCTATTCTCCAGCAAGGGGAGTAAAAGCATGGGAGCAATTTTGATTTTCTCCGTATTTTCCGGCCAAGAGGTGCTGATTATCAACTTTGATCCATGCCGGAGTTTTTCCAACGCTAAATAATCCTTTAAGTGATCAATTTCATCCTGAAGAGGAACTTCGGATTTTTGAGTTTGGTATAAAATGTAATCCAGTAGATTGGAAAGTTTGAGTATCAATCCTGGCGTTTCCTCTCTTTTTGCGATAGCAGAACCATAAATAGTATTCAGTGTATTGAATAAAAAGTGGGGATGAATCTGCATTTTCAAATAAGAGAGTTCTTCTTGCTTCAGCTGTAACTCTCCATTGAGCAGGGCATTTTGAAGCTCCTTGTTACGAAGGTGGACTTTATAGCTTTCCCGATAAGCAGAAAAAAGAGAGGCGAGTAAGACCACAATATATACCGCCACAATGATGAGATAGAGGTTTTTGGTCAGAATGAATTCAGTACCCAAAGATTCAAGCGAATTGATATAGAGAAAGGCATAAAAAGCCGATAAGGCTATTAGAAAAATAGAAATGACAATAGTATAAACTGTGTAGAGCGCAAACCAAAAGTATTTTTGCGTAAATAGAAATTTAGGGATCAGATAAAAGCTAAAGACATTGACCATTCCAATGGTCACAGGAAGCAAAAAAATACCGAAGGTGAAGGCAGGGCCGAGATTAGAAATCGTAACCCCAAAATAAAAACCATAAAATAAAAGTGCCCCCAAACCAATGGAAACCTGTTCTATCATTTTTTTTGCTGCCTGAGTGATTATAAATTTTTTACTCATAATTAAGATAGACAAGGTCTTTTAAAAAAATGTATTTGCAAAGAATATGCGGTGAACGACGAGTTATCACCTGCAATTAGCATTGATTATCCAGTTAAATTCAAAAGCTGTTAATTTCTAGTCAAATTACGCCTTCAATTCGTCATTGATCGCAAATACTACCATAGGAGTACTAAACTGGATATAATTGCATCAAACTAAAGCATGAAATTAATGGACACATTCACTACAATTCTAGGACAAAACATGGTGTTTTTAAATGTTATAACTGATCGTTTTCAAGAGGGCGGCTCTCTTGGAATGACATTAGTTCTCATATGCTTATTATTGGGAATCTATTTTGCCATAAAAGCTTTTTCCAACATAAATAGTGATTTGCCCACTTTTATGAAGTATAAAAAACTGGTGAATCAAGTGGTGCTACTTGGTCTGGTGATCTCTTTCTTAAATTCATTATTAGGGATGATTCAAGCTTTTGATGCGCTAGAGGCAACGGGAGGAGCTGATCCTTCACTTGTAGCTGGTGGATTAAAGGTGACCCTACTCTCCCCACTTTTCGGTTTACTCGTCTTTATTTTGGGCTATGCCACTACGTTTATCTTAACTTGGATTCGAAAAGCAGATGCTGAAGAAGTAAAATAAATTCCCTCTCTTCTAAATACCCAAAGCGATGACCCTACTAAATCAAAAAGTACTTCTTTGCCTCGCTATTTTATTTAGCATTATAGGAGAAGTTAAAGCTCAATATTTATCTCAAATAGGGATAAGAGACTCTATTTATTCAGAAGTATTGAATGAGTCCAGAGAATTTTATGTAAAACTACCTGCGGGCTATGATCCCGATAGTGACAAAAAATATCCAACGGCCTATCTTCTGGATGGAGATGTTCTTCTATCTGCTCTGAGTATCACTCATGATTATTACCATGGAGGTTTCATTCCTGAAATGATCCTTATCGGTATATCCAATAGTCAAAATAGAGATAGAGATCTGACACCTTCCGTGGTGGAACCAAGTTATGTTCAAAATGGAGATGCTTCAGAATTCTTGAAATTTATTAGTCAAGAACTCATTCCTACGATTGAAAAAGAATACTCAGTAAATGATTATAGGACCTTAATTGGGCACTCTTTTGGCGGGCTTTTTACAGTTAACACCTTAATTCATCAGCCGGAATTGTTTGAAAACTATCTTGCTATTGACCCCAGTTTGGATTGGGATGATCAATTGATGTTACGCCAAGCTCAAGAGATCTTCACAGAAGGGAGTCTTAAAGGCAAGTCATTATATATTTCGCTTAGTGGTCAACTGCATATGCAAAAGCCTGAAATGACTCTTGAGACTGTCGTTCAAGACGATTCAGAATTCACTCTTTTTGCTCGGAGCAATATTTCTTTTTCTGAGTTCATGGGGTCAAAATCAGGGCAGGGTATACGCTTTCATTGGGAGTTTTTCCCAAAAGATCTTCATGGTACTGTCCCTCTACCATCTCTTCGCAATGGCTTGATTTCCTTATTTGAATGGTTTCAAATGGAGAAAGTTGAATTATTTAATATTCCGGAAACTCCCTCTGAAGTTTTACTTGATTTGATGAATTATAGAGCAAAGAAGTTAGAAAGAAGGTTTGGCTATTTTGTGCCGCCATACCCTGAAGATTTGATGAATGTTTCAGGCTATATGAGTATGGAGAATGATGAGATGAAAAGAGCTAAAATGTTTTTTGAACAAGGCATTCTCTACTATCCGAATAGTGCAAATATGTATGATTCTATGGCAGATTATTATGAGGCAAACAATGAACTTGAGCCAGCTTTGGAATTTGTCAAAAAAGCCTATGCGATCAGTGGAAGTGATTATCATAAAAACAGAATTGAAGAGTTGACTTTGATGATCAGGTAATTTTCCAAAAGCCATCTCCCAGCTTTGGGTTTGCCCAACCTACCAGAATTCGCATCAGGTGAAATTCGTAGGTTGGAATTTTTGTGAAAGCAATTTTTGGAGACTTGTATTCAAATTCTTCCCAGTTGAAAATCTGTATATTTAAAACTGAATTTCAATCCAATTACTCCCAGTTCAATGAAAAAGCACTATTCTCTGGCAGCACTTTTACTCGTGTTGGGAAGTTTTCAAGCCTTCTCTCAAAACCTGCTGATCAAAGGAGGATGGGTGTTTGATACTTTCAGTAAAAGTTTCCGGGAGAATTCCGGGATTTATATAGAAGATGGACTTTTTGGAGAAGGCGAAGGTAGAAGCGATTGGGAAGTGATTAATCTTAGTGATGAAGATTACCTACTCCCGGGCTTAATCGATTTACATGCCCATTATCGGGTAAGTTATGAAGGAAAAGCTTTTGATGATACGGTCGCTATGCCGAAAATTTTTCTTGCCAATGGGATTACCAGTACTTTTCCGGCAGGAGAGATAGAACCGGAAAAGATATGGGATTTGCAGCAAAAAATCGATGCTGGTAATATTCCAGGGCCAAGAATCTTGCATTCAGGTCCGTATTTTGGTACAGCGGCTCCTGATTGGAATCTGGGATTTACCGAGCAGGATATCCGAGATCGGGTAGATTATTGGGCTGATAGAGGTGCTTTTGGTTTCAAAGCTAAAGGGATAATAAAAGAACATCTTGCAATTCTAATCGACCAAGCTCATAAGCATAACCTTACTGTAACCGGTCATTTAGATTCTGGCTTTAGAAATTCTGTCAATCCTCAGGATGCGATCAAAATGGGGATTGATCGAGTAGAACATTTTTTGGGAGGAGACTTGTTAGTAGCTACTACCAGTGCCTATAACAGTTTAAAAGACCTATACCCAACAGACCCCAGATTAGAAGAAATCATACAATTATATATCAAAAACGGAGTTTATTTTGATGCTACTCTTGGAACTTATGGAGCTATCGGTTTGATAGATTCCCCGATTTTTGAGGATTGGGCAGAAGAAGATCAGTACTTCATACCATTTACAAAAAATGTATTAAGCAAGGTAAAACCATCAGCCTTTAATGAGCTGTGTGCGTTAATCTATCCAGTGAAACAGGGGATTCTAAAACGCTATTATGATGCAGGCGGATTGATTACCGTAGGAACTGACCGTCCTCTTTTATTGGATAATTATTTGGGTGGAGGAATTGGTGGATTTTTTATTCATAGAGAAATGGCTGCTATGGTAGAAATCGGGATTCCTGCAGGAGATGTTCTTTACTTTGCGACCCAGCAAAATGCAGAAGCATTTGGGATTGATGATCGGGTTGGTAGTATTTCTCCCGGGAAATGGGGGGATCTGATGATTATCAAAGGAAATCCACTCGAAGATATCAACAGAACCAGATCTGTTCATACGGTTGTCAAAGCAGGTAAAGTCTTTGATTCCAAAGCTTTGCTTGGAGCGGCTAAAGGAAAATTGGGGCCGGAGAATTAAAATGTAAGCTTTGAAGGAACTAGATTTTTGATCTCATAAATTCTATTCGATTCCTTTGATGATTTTTCCGCCTTTCATTACAAATTCAACACGTGCTAATTCTGTAATATCATCAATAGGATTATTCTTCGTTGCGATAATATCTGCAAATTTCCCAGCTCGGATACTTCCAATTTCTTGGTCCTTCATCAATAATTCTGCATTCACTTTGGTGCCAGCAAGTATGGCCTGCATAGGCATCATTCCTAATTGAACGAGTAATCTGAATTCATTGGCGGCGAAATTTGGAGGAAACCCCACATTGTCAGAACCAAGCCCAACTTTAACACCTCTTTCAATCGCTTTCGAATACATCTTCCAGGATTCTTGTCTATGCTTTACTGTTAATTCATACATTTTGGCCTGGGCTTCACTGTCTTTCCAATTTTCAAGTCCATATTCTCCAATACTGACAGTGGGAATTAAATAGGCATCATGCTCCAAAAACAGATCAATACTTTCATCATCTAGAAAGGTACCGTGTTCTATGGATCTCGCTCCAAATTTGATCGCTTTATTGATGCCTTCTGTTGCGTGCGCATGAGCCATAACGGGAACGCCTCTTCTTTTAGCCTCTTCTATTGCTGCTATTATTTCCTCATCACTAAACTGGACGTTTTGAGGGTTGTCCCCTTCAGACATAAAAGCTCCCGTCACCAAAAGTTTGATCCAGTCGCTTCCATATTTGATCTCTTCCCGAATAGCCTTAAGAATTTCATCTTTTCCATCAACCACGAGCCCATCTGCAATTACGGATTGGTCAGGTGATAAGAAATTAATGTCGCCACCACCTCCTGTTACGGAAAGGTAATGCCCTGCACCATAGATTCTTGGCCCATCAAATAAACCGGAATTAATGGCATCTCTGATTTCAAAATGGGCATATTGAGTGTCTGCATCACCTGCCACTCTGATTGAAGTCCAGCCTTCATTCAGCCAATTTTGAACTGTTTTTAATCCCCTTAGCGCATTAAAAGCCGAGGACCCTTTTATATGATTTACTTGGTAGTCGTCCCCATAAATTAAAGGGTGAACATGTGCATCTATCAGTCCAGGCAATACGGTATATGCTGATAAGTCTATTATTTCATACTCCGATTTAATAATATCCCTATTTCCGATTTCTAAAATCTTATCAGCTTCAATTACAATGACTTTATTATTGTAAACCTGATCATCCTCAGCGGTTATAAGTTTGCCGCAAATGATCGCTATTTTTACCTGAGCATTCAAGCCAAGGGAAAAAAGAATCATTAGTACGGATAATAGAAGTCGGTTTTTCATTGTTTTTACATTAATAATTCAAAATCCTTTCTGCTTGAATCTTCAACAATTGAAACAAAATTTCGAATCTCAAGGGTATGAAAAGGTAATAGAAGCAGGGATTTCTTAATTGTCTTCAATTGTTTTCATAATTTCCTTAACCCGTTCTAAATCCAAATCAGAAACTTGAAGCTCTACCATGAAAGTAGGCATATGACTCATTATTTGAGTAGTCAATTCATTTTTCAAATAACATTGGATTCCTTCAGATTCTAATCTACTTTTCAAGACTAATAAATCTGAGACTGTGTGAGATTCTTTGATAGTTATTAAACTCATTGGTATCTAAATAAATTTGTAGACTTAAAACCCCTATTCTTCCTCCGGAATCGCCATGGTATGATTTCCAACCAAGAGGCATTTTCCATTTACTTCCACATAGGTTCTCATAAAGTGATATTTAGCTGGATTAACTGGTCTGTCCACATCTGTAAATCCAGTTACTATAGCAGTATTGCCTGTAATTGCCACTTTAACATCACTTTGAGTTCGGGATTTAATATTGCTACCACCCCTAGCTTTTTGTCTTTTTCTACTTTCCACGGTTGTTTCTTTTGTGTCAACCATAGAATAGTGATTATGCACCCAAATGAATTTATCGGCTAAGATTGATTCTAAAAAATCAGGGTCTGGATGCAGGATTGCTTCTTCCCATTGTGCGTCTAAAGCTTTGATATTTTCCTCAGTCATACAGGTTCGCTGTGCAAAAGCTGAATAAAATGTAATACCAAACAGTAAGATTAAAAGGCTGAGGGATTTCATTTTCTGGAGGTTTTGTGTTTGGGAATTCAAGTTAAGGAAATTCCTTACTTATTTTCTTTGGACCTTAGATAGTGGTTTATTCTTTGGGAGCTTAATTTTTAGTCTCATTTGATTGTTAAATGAGCCTAGAAAATCAATCAAGTCTAATTTCTATCCTAAAGCAACGTCTAAAACCATCATTGTTGCAAAACCGATCATAGCACCAATGGTAGAATAATCTGTTTCATTTCCTGTCTGTGATTCGGGTATTAATTCTTCCACTACTACAAAAATCATTGCTCCCGCAGCAAATGAAAGCGCATAAGGTAATAAAGGTTCTACTGTTAAAACTAAATATGCTCCAAGCACGCCTGCAATCGGTTCAACTATTCCGGATAATTGTCCATAAGTAAAAGCTCGAAGTCTTGAAAAACCTTCTCTGCGCAAGGGGATTGAAACTGCTGCCCCCTCCGGGAAATTCTGTATACCAATTCCGATTGCCAAAGCAACGGCACTTGAAACCATTCCGATATCCGGATTATTGGCTAATGCACCAAAAGCTACCCCTACTGCTAGGCCTTCCGGGATATTATGAAGCGTGATTGCCAGAATTAAAAGTACGCTTCGCTGCCAGGATGTCTTAACACCTTCTGCTTGCTCAATAGGCAATCTCATATGTAAATGAGGTAAGGTTTTGTCAACAATTAATAAAAAAGCTCCACCTGACAAAAACCCGACTAAGGCAGGTACCCATGCTATGGTTTCGTTTTCTTCAGCCATTTCAATCGCTGGTTTTAAAAGCGACCAAAAGCTAGCCGCAATCATTACTCCTGCAGCAAATCCTAGCATCGAATTGAGAACCCTTTTGTTTATCGTATTAAAAAAGAAAACCATGGATGAGCCTGCAGCAGTAACAAACCATGTGAATAGGGTTGCTCCCAATGCTAATAAAATAGGGTTATAATCTAATAGCCTTTCCATTGCCTTCCTTTTCTTTTTTTAAAAATAGTAATCAAGCGCTCAGTATGCTTCGTTTTTCAATTGATATATGTCAGAAAAAATGCCATTGTGTTTACCCAAAGTTGGATTTATAAAATAAACATTGAGATTTGGGGATTAGCCTATTTCTCATTAAAGAAATAAACACTAAAATCCTTTATCTGGGGCTCACCCTTTGATTCCTGTATCTTCAAGTGGAGTTCAGAAACTTCTATTTCGTCAAATTGATGAATGAATTTATGTCCGATTACAGATCCTTCAAAAATGGTCTTCCATCCTGTTTTGGTTTTTCCTTCAACTAGAAATTTTCTTACTCTTTCACCTTTGGCAATATCTTCCATCAATACCAATTGATTGATTTTTTGCCTTCCTGTAAGTTTAAGTTTGAATAGTTCACCAACTCCTGAAGTAGCGTTTATTTTGTTTTCAAATCTTCGCTCTATCTCATCACCTAGTTCTTTCAATCGCTTGGCATCAGCATCTGGAATCAAGCCCTCAGCATTGGGAGTAAGGCCTAAAATGAGACTGGAATTATGGCCAACGGAATTGTAATACATGTTGACCAACTTATCCAAAGGATAAATAATATTATCCCTTCCAGGTTCCCAGAACCAATCATGCCCTCCATTACCTCTCAATGGAGCATCGCTCATGGCAGGCATATAATAAGGTCCGTCTGGGTCTCCGGTTTTTAGCAAGGCAAAATTGTTTTTACTGATTTCTGCTCTAGCACTTTCCCCTGAGCCAATTGCAGGGTAGGGAAATGTACCCCAACTTGGATAAGGAACAGTACCGGATTCACTGCCTCCCCAGCGCATATCTGCTCGCTGCAAATTGTGATAAAAAAGTCCTTTTGGTTGATAGGTTTCAAAAATTGAAAGTACATCTGGGCCTCCCTGTTCGGGACCATGAGCTCCTCCGTCAAACCAAACCATTGCCCAATCTCCGTAATTAGTGAAAATCTCCTTGACCATTCCTTCTACCATGGTATTGTAGTGCTGTTGCCGGTTCTTGGCAAATTCACTGTCACCCTCCACTTTGAAATCATGGATACCATAAAAGGAATTCCATCGAATTCCTATGTAAACTCCTGCCTGAATCCCATACTTTTCGCAGGAAGCCTTAAAGTCCCTTAACAAATCTCCTTTTCCATCCTGCCATTTCAAGGCTTTCATGCTGTAAGGACTGTAATCGCTTTGGAACAATGCAAAGCCCGTTTCATGCGTGGCTGTAAGAATGGCTATTTTAACTCCTGCATCTTTAGCTGCTTTTACCCATTGATCAATATCCAGTTTCGTTGGATTGAAAATATTGTAATCCGGGATGGGAGTAATTCGATTATAAGACTGATTATAAACCTTGCCATCAAAGACATGGAGGTCATAATGAAAAACAGCTACCATCTCTGCATTTTGCCAGTTTAGCTGGGCTTGAGTTGGAATTGGAACTTGATTTTGAGCAGATGCAAAACCTATTGAAAATATGAAAAAACAGAATGTTATCAGGGAATTCTTAATCGACATTTAGGGTATTTGTTTTTACTAAAATAAGAATCTGGACTTATCGGGAGTTCTTAATACTTTCTAAAATAAACTCCAAAATAGGAGTTGGATCTTCCAAACTATGAGGATGATGACCGACACCAGGCTTTCCGATCAACTTGATTTTTCCTCCTGCTTTTTTAAATTCTTCTGCCAATAATGCGGTGTTTTCTGCAACTGGTACAACATCATCTGCTTCTCCAAAGACATGGATTACCGGGATATTCGCCTTAGCAACAGCAATGCTGTTAAAGATCGGAATTCCTTTGAAATCAAGTACAGTTGTGGCATTCAGACCATAAGCTTTTAGACATTTCTCCCAATCAGATGGACTTCCTTTGCCTAAGTAAAGTCCTCCCGGCCAACTCTTGATATTGCAAACTGGGGCATCTGCATAAATGGTAAAAACTTTATCCGTGTTTTTTGCCGCCCAATTATAAATAATCAAACCGCCTCGACTCATGCCTTCCAAAACTACTTTTTGGTTTAGGTTAAATTCCTTTCTGCAGTAAGCATAGAAATCATCCCAAATTTTTACTGCCTCCTCATTTCCATAAAGATCCGAGACATCCACATAGACCACATGAAACCCCTTTTCCAACAATGCTTTGTCCAACTGGGGTTCATGTCCCCAAAATCTTGCTCTCCAAACCCAATACCCATTTTCATTGGCTTTGTTCGGAAAAACTACTTTGGCAGCATGTCCCTGAAAAGAGAAGTTTCGGATGGTATAGGCATCAAAGATTCTTTGTTGGGCTGAAACTCCAGAAACAAGTGAAAAAGAGAAGCAGAGGATGAAAAGTAGCTTTGGGATATTCATGGGGATAGATTGAAAAGGAATTATAATTTTCAATTTAGCCAAAATGAGGAGAAAAAATATTGATTTAATTCCTTCCCGAATTTTCAGTAAAAACCATTTTTTAGAAGTTGTTACATCTCCTATTGATTGAGTTTTCTAGTAAATTTGAGTGTTTTTGATTTTAGATAGATTTAAAAAAAATCTACTAATTATCCCTAAGTCTTTAGAAGAAGTCCAAAATGGGCCAACTGCCAAAAGCAAAACAACACTATTGAAGACTTCATTGTATTAGGCCAAAAAAGCTATTATTTTCCAGAGAACCTTCGAAATACTTCCAAAGTATAATTTTTAGATCAACCCGTTGAAAGTATAAAACTCTATAATTAAGAGAAAGAAGAGTTATAGGTAGGTTTTATTTCACGTTTTCGATATACCCTGTTTGCAACATGGGGCCGTTTTCATTGCTCAAAAGCTTATATAGAATAGGGTCACTGAGAATCTCTAATACCGAAACTACCTCCCCATCCAGGATTACTTTTTCATTCATCAATCGAATCCCGTGACTGTAATCTACATACCAATCCACGTGTCCGCTATACACAGGCTGAATCGGGACTCCATCCAATTTATGCCAACCATAGATCACTACTTTATTTGGGGAATTTCCCAGTCGATTTGAAAGGATCACATCCTTCTTAATTCCTGCGATTAACTGACCATCTTCACCATTTGCTTCAGATTTTTGCTTTTCTATCTGATGGTTGTGGAGGATAAACTTCTCCACACTTTCATTTTCTCTTCCCACCGGTTTGTAGAAAAAAGGATCCACTTTTACAGTTGCGTTTTCATAAATATGATCCGAAATTTTTGCAGTAATCAGTGAGGCTCCAAATAAGTCTGCCAAACGCTGAGCGGTATGAGGATTCATAGGGATTCTGCAAAAATCAACCTCATTTCCAATGGCCAGGTAATCCGGCATTACCTCATAAATAAGCTCATGTGATCGACCAAGTAAATCTTTAAAGGTAGACTTTAGCCGAACCGCTTTCCTCAGGAATTCAGGTATATTGCCAGACGCAAGAGCCTTGTAAATTTCTTCTTCCCGTTCTTCCAAAGTCAAGGAAATCATTCGCTGCATAAAAGCAGAACCTGTCTCTGCATCCAGTTGTCTCTTAGGGATTTGGAGCGGCTTGATCCTGGTTTGATCGAATGTGAAATAGGGAATAAAAAATAGGAGGAGAAAAGGTGAAATCCGTACAGACATGATCTTTATAAAACAGAAGGTTGATAGAGAATCTAATTTACTATGCTTCCCTTGTTTTTACTTAGAAAAGGGGACTTTCTGTCTCGAATTTCAAGAACGGAGGATAAATGGGGAGGATCAAAGCCTAAAATAGGGAGGATAAAATTTTTTAAATGAAATGCTGTTTTGCAATCTTAACCTCGGACGGGGGTAATTAGATTCAGCCTTGAAAAGGCTAGTTTATAAGATTTTATAAGCTCATAGACGCTTTCCCTAAATCACCCATTACCAAGCGTATTCGCCAAAAAACTTGCCCAACTTTCCGATTGTCCAAAGCCTGCAATAAGTCCGATTCCAATGAAAACTACGACCATCCCAATCATGGTTGCCCTAGATACTTTTTTCAGTGTTTTCTTATCGTGAATTACGAGCATTACGATTAAAATTATCAAAAAAAGGATACTCAATAAAGGAGAGAAATTCAATGCCGTAACTAATCTAAGTAGCGCAGGTAAGATCAGTGCAAGGCTTGCAAAAGTTATTAACCGTTTGTGTTTGGTGGGATATTTATAATAATAAAGCGCCAATGCATATAGAATGGTAAAAGAAACAATATTGATCAGGTTAACCATGACATTTGGTGCTAATCCCCTTCGAGCATAAGAACTAAATGAAAGAATGATACCCGAAACCACTATTCCAATGGCTAGGACAATACTTAATTTCCCAATTTTCTTATGGACTGCCACCTTGTTCCCTCTGATTAAGCCGGATTGAATAATAACCAATAAGAACCAGCTAATCATAAAAGCACTATGCACGATTATTAGAGTTGAAATAGGAGGGAGATTTTCCGTGTTAAAGATGGCATTTATCGCAAATCCAAGGACTACGATCGTGAGCATGAGGATATGGAAAAGAAAGAAAAAAGGATCGCGTCTTAAGGGATTTGCTGACATAGGCTGAACTTATAGTGATACATAAAAATGTATACTCATTATTGAAAAGGATACCTCATCTAAAGGTAATGAAGTTTACTTCGCAATAAACCAATCCATTCCATCGGGATTTTGGAGATCGGGTATTTCTTTGATTACGGTCCATGTGTTTGTGTCGATCACGACTAGTTTGTTGCCCGCGCTAACGGCATAGTATGCCCGCGGTCGAACCGGATCGATGAAGATGCCTTCTCCACCAGCGCCTACGTCAATGCGTTTTACCTCTTTGCGTGTTGCCACATCCCATACCCGTAATTCATTTCCCTGTAGCTCATTCATCAATACGTATTTTCCGTCCTTCGTAAACTTAATGCGATTGTTCAACCCGCCTTCAAATGAAATTTTATCGATTAGTTTCTTCTCTGGTACGTTGATGATCGATATTTCCTTCTCATGCATATGCAGGGCCCAAAACTCGGAGCCGTCGGGAGAAAGTGCCATACCTTCCATTCGGGTGTCGCCGGGAAATGTAGTGTAAACAAAATTCTTTCTGCCTCTATTATTTGTTACCCGATCGATAATGGCAATCACCCTGCCATTGCTGCTTGCAGTGAAAATCCGCTGTTCATCGCGAGTGACTATAAGCATGTGTGACCCACCTGGAAGTCCGATGACCTCGTCAAACTTCTTGGTAGCAGGATCATAGCGGGAGATCAGGCGGTTGGTTTCATGGCCAATGTAAAGATGGCTGCCCGCGAACGTAATGGCATGCCGGTCTCCAAATGCACTGATGTCGATGGACTCAACCCGCTTTTGAGCAATTGCATCCACTACCGTGATTCCTGGAAGATTCGAACCGATGTAAACATATCGCCCATCTGTGGCTAGTTCATGAAGATTTCCTCCTGCCGGAATCCGTGCAACGATTTCTAGTGTCTCGGGATCGATAATCACCAGCCGGCCTGCATCCTTCTCACCCAGAAGCAAAGCTTTTTTTGGAGTGGGGGCAAAGCTTATTACCGGCGAATCCGGATCGACAGCTTGATTTTTCCCTTGCCCTCCAGATGTTGTGACCTGGGAAAGTAAAGGCTGAGCCTTAAAAAGGAGAAGTGTGATTAGCAGGAATGGAATAAAATTTGAAATTTTCATAACAGGAATTTGGACAATAGTAGTTATGAAAACCACCTAGTTAGATCGTCCTGTACTGTCTTGAAGATTCCGCTCTAATCTACTTGAATTTTAAATTCATATAAATGGGAAGGCGTAGTTTTAACATATTTCTATAAGAAATTTTTTTGTTAAGGTTAAGGTTTACTCACCTCAGCTTTTTATTTAGCAATTCAGATAGCTTATTCTTAATTTTTTCCTTTTCGTTGCTCTCGTTTGTCCTCAATCGTAAAAGAGGGAAATTGTATTTTTTAAAAATTTTGTCTTTCATTTTATCTCTTTCAGCTTGTTTGGTACCCTCTTTATGAAATTCAAAACCGTCCACTTCAATTGCAAGAATAGGGACATTGCCCAATTTATTGTAAATCAAAAAATCTACATGGGTTGATGGATGTGAGGCATATTTGATTTCTCTGTGGTCCAACCTTGAAAAATCTTTTATAAGATTTCTTACTTGAAAATGAGGGAGGACATTATATTTTAATAGATTTCCCTCTGATAAAATTTCTTGGATTAAACCATACATTAAGTTTTCGCTATCAAACTTCGAGACCTTGCCGGACTTTTTTATGATTCTTTCTCTTATTTCTTCATAGTCTTTGTACAAGAAATCAAAGATTGAGTTTAATTCACTTTCAACTACAGAAAAGTTATTGTATTCAATGTACTGCATCAAATCAGTGATGTTGCTGTCTTTTTGATTTTCATTTCCATTGATGACTAGGACTAATTGGTCTATTGCCCGCGAAACAGCCACATTTAATCTATTGGGATTATCTGTGAATTCAGAAATTTCGTTATCAACCGTTGAAAGTATGATCACTTTGTTTTCCCTGCCTTGAAATTTATCTACTGTGTCTGCTTTGATTGAAGTCCCGTCAAAAGCTTTTTGTAATTCCATTGTCTGATTCCGGTACGGCGTAACAATACCCAAATCAACTTCTTCTAGGTTTTCATTGGGTATGATTTCCTGTTTTATTACATCTATTTGTCTTTGGTTGTATCGTCTTCTTGCATGATTGCCTGGCACGGTTTTATAAATAACAAGAGGTTTCCGATTGGAGGTGAGCTCGGTATGGATTATGAGTTGGTTATCGTAAAACTTTTTGTTGCAGAATTCAATGATCTTAGGGTGGCAACGATAATGCTCTCTTAGTAAAGTTTTTGGGACCTTCGGGAATAATTCAACAATAGACGATAATAAACTATGATCTGAATAGCGATAGGGGTTGGGCAATTTATAGGAATCAAAAACTAAATCGGTTCTTAGTTGCATTTCGGAATCCACTACATTTGGTAATTGCTTTATATCACCAACAATGACCACACGTTTTGCGCAGGATAAAGCTAATGCACCCGTTGCCAAATCTACTTGGGAAGATTCGTCGATGATCACATAATCATATAATAGAGTTTCAGATAAGCTTTGCCTCAACGAATAAGTTGTGCTCATGATTACAGGATAATCCTTGATAAACTCTTCTGATTTAAATCGAAGCTCCGAAATCGAATAGGGTTTGCGTATTTTTTGAAAATAGATTTTTTGGAGTCCTCCTTTAAAAAGTCGCATGGACAAATCGGTGTAATCCTTCATTTTTAAGTCAAATGCAAAATTGTTCAACTGCCGATTTAAGAAATCTATTCTCTCTTGTATTTCAAGAATTTTGTTTGGGTAAAAAGTGGATTGGCAAATTAAGACCATTTCCTCAAATGAATTCCTGAAAAATGCGTTTGACTTAATTCCGTAGATAAGCCGGTAATAAAGTCTTCTTAAAAATCCCAAACCTTTATTTCTATTAGCTAAATTTTCTAATTTAATCCATAGCTCTAGAATTTTATCAGAAGAGGTGTATTTAGAAATTACAGTCGTTTGATTCGGTTTTGTTTTTTGAGAGTCTTTAAAATGTTGATATTCTGTATTGAGATTTTCAACCTGTAGACTCAAAGAGGCTAATTCATTTTTATATGCTAGATTTTCAGAAAGCTCATTTTCCAGAATGGATATTTTTTCTTTGATTTCTTTTTTTTGAGCATCGGTTAAAAAGGATTCTGATAAATCTGGGATTTCTTTTTGTGAGTCTATAAACTCTTTTTTGTTTTGGGAATTCCCTAAAAGAGCAGCAATAAATTCAACCCCATTCTTTTCCAGTTTTTCATATACATTTTTTGTTGCTGAATTATTACTTGAGACCACTGCAACACTTTGTCCATTCAAAATTGCATTCGCAATAATATTTAAAATGGTTTGGGTTTTTCCTGTGCCAGGAGGCCCTTCAATAATACTTAATCTATGTTTGAAAGCTTTATATACAGCAGTTTGTTGACTAAGATTAAAACCAAAAGGAAATAAAATCTGGTTAGAACTATTAGTTTCACTTGGTGGTAATGATCGATTTAAAAAACTACCTAGAATACTATCTTTTGGTATCTCATCAATGGTATCAAAACTTTTTGAAAGAATATTATTGCCTTCTTCTGTGGTCAGACCAACGGTGTTTGCAATTTCTTTGAGGTAATTAAAAACATCAGATGATTTTGCTGGAATGATTTCTTGCCTGACAATTTTTGCCCTGTTTTTTCCGTAGGAAAATTCCTTACCACTGTTTTTGAAAATGACGACGCATTTGTCACCTCGATAGAAATACTTGTCAATTTGATCAGTTACATCTTTTCCATCGATAAAGATCAGTTCTCTTAGGGGCATTATTTTTCAACTCTTCATTTGAAAAAGGATTCTTGATGGTTGAGCTCAAGGCTTGGCTAATCCTTTTATTTAACAAGGCCTAAAATCAATTTAGGCACATTATAATTCTTAAAAGCTAAATATAGACCAAAAGATAGAGGTTACAATAGACAAATGTCTGGATCCAATCCCTATTCATCATTCTGAAGGGAATTGATGGGGTTGATCCAGGCAGTCTTGATCGCATGATACCCCACGGAGAGGAAGGTCAGTCCCAACATCAACAAGGCTGTGAAGAAGAAGAGCGTCCAGCTGATGTCTGTATGGAAAGTGAAGGAGGAAAGAAATTGCTGAATGATATACCAGGCGACAGGAAATCCGATCAGTAAACTTGCCAAAATCAACATAGCGAAATCGCTGCAAAGCAAAAGTGAAAGACTTCTAGAAGAGGCTCCAAGTACTTTTCTGATGCCGATTTCTTTGGTTCTTCTTTCTGCTGTGAAAGAAGCCAGACCAAATAGTCCAAGTCCGGAAATCAAAATGGCAATCAAGGTAAAGGAAAGTGCCAGTTTGCTAATGACCTGCTCATTTTGATATTCTCTTTCAAAAACCTCCTCCAAAAAGGAAAACTCGAAAGGATAATCCGAATTGTACTTTTTGAAAACCCCTTTGACTTGATCGATCGAAGCAGTCATAGAGTTTTGGTCGGATAGTTTGATGAAATAATGCGAACCTAGATTTTCTGAAAACATAAAGATCATCGGTTCGATATCAAACTTCAGGTTGTCATTGTGAAAGTCTTCAGTGATCCCAATAATCTGACCCTTGCCATTCCACATTTCCAGCTCTGTTCCTACCGCGGTCTCAAGGTCTAACCCCATTACCTCGGCAGCTTTTTTGTTGATGATGTAGTTAGAAGCATCTTGTGTTCCAAGGAAATTTCTCCCCATGCTCACCGGAATATCCAGTGTAGGGATGAATGCTTCATCGCAACGGAAAATTTTAAAATTGATCTCTGAGCTTTCAGGTTTTCCGGCCCAAATAGGATCAGTTGTAGTGATAGGAACAGAAAATATGCTGTTGCCACCGAAAGCAATGTTTTCTACTCCTGATTGTTGCATCAATTCATTTTTTATCCCTGCATAGTTTTTTACAATGCCCTCATTTTGATCTACCAGGATGATATTTTCCTTATTGAACCCAAGGTTTCTCTCGCTGATAAAGCTGATTTGCTTATAAATAGCGATGCTGCTGACAATCAAAATTGCTGAAGTGGTAAACTGCGTGATGACCAAGATTTTCCGCAAACCCTGACCTTTAAGAACAGAGCGACTGTCACCTTTGAGGACGGTGATTGGGTTGAATCCTGATAGAATAAATGCTGGATAGGTTCCGGAAAGCACTCCGGTAAGAATGGTGATGGAGAAAATGCCTAGCAAGAAAACAGGGTTTGACAAATCCAGTTGAAGTGACTTTTCAGTGAGTTGATTAAAAAAGGGTAGGAGCATCTGCACCAGAATCAGGGCAAATCCCAAAGCCATCCAAGAGAGAAGCACTGATTCAGTAATAAACTGAATGACAAGTTCGGACTTATTGGCTCCAATAGATTTACGGATCCCAACCTCTCGGCCTCTTGAGCCTGATCTAGCCGTAGCTAAATTGATGAAATTGATGCAAGCCATGATCAGAATTAATATGGCAATCGCTCCAAAAAGATAAATCTGCTGAATTCTTCCTCCTGCAGGTACTCCATTTTCAAACTCCCCATGAAGCCTGAGTTGATCGTAAGGATATAGAAAAGGTTGGCTCGTACATTCCGAACAGTTTTTCTGGATCAGGTCGCCAATTTTACTGGAAGGGTTTTCTGCGTTTTCATCTAGCAAAACGGTGGTTCTCGAAGCCCCGCTAGCCCAGTTTTGCATCCAAGGATTTTGCTCCAGATAAAGAGCAAAAGGAGCAACAAAATCAAATTGTAAAGAGGAGTTTTCTGGGATATTCGCAAAAACACCTGCTATGGTCATTTCTTGGCCTTCCCCTAGTTGAATGGTTTTGTCTATGGGGTCTTCTTCCTGAAAGAGTTTTTGGGCAAGCTCTTCTGATATATAAAAGGTAGTTGTTTTATTCTGAAGTGGATCGACTCTTCCTTTGACCAAAGGGAAGCTGAATAGCTGAAAAAAGTTTGGATCGGCATAGAGCCCAATTTCATTGAATCCATCTTCTTGGTATTTCACCAAATGGGCCGTTTCATAGCTGTATTGCGTTGCCAGCTTGATCTCTGGAATTTCATTAACCAATGTTTCTTTTATTCGGGAGGGATTGGCGGCATAGGTATCGATGGTGCCGTCAGGCCGCTCGCTATTGATCATGATGCTATAAATCCTGTCTCCATTTGCATGAAACTTGTCAAAAGAGACTTCATCCAGGATCCATAAAAAAATAAAAATGCTGGCTACGATCCCTGAAGTAAGCCCAAGGATATTGATTAGTGTATAGCCGGTATGTCTTCTAAGGTTTCGAAAAGAGGTCTTGATGTAATTCTTCCACATAGTGATTTCAATTTCGAAGAAAAAAGGATGTTTCTTCTAATGATGCCAAATAAAATCCAAAATGCATGCCTTCCTAAAATCCGCTTGAATGCATTTAGGAAGGTTTTTTCGATTTCTTCTAAAATTTCATCGGACAATTTTGTTCGATATTGGGAAAAATCAGAGGTAATAGTTGGGTAAGAGGATCTTTCCTATCAAAGCTGAGAAAGTAAAGAAATACTGGATCTGGCTGAATATGAGCACCTGAGAGAATAAGGCTAAAAAGAGAACAACTAATTGAAAGCGGATTCGTTTTAGCTGAGTGCATTGACAAATTAAGAGTTTAATAAGTTGGTGCTTAAGCGTTGTTTACGTTCCTAACCTGCTTACTTTTGCCGCGTACAAATCCTGCTGAATGTTTTTAGATTTACTCACTGCCATGCTTTGGAGCATGTCTCCATTTGGAGAAGCCAAAGTTGGAATTCCTTATGCGTTATTAAATGGGGTGAATATCTATCTGGCATTGATTTTTACCTTTTTGGCCAATCTGCTGGTTTTCCCTTTTATGAATTTCTTTTTCGATAAGGCCAACCGTTACTTCCTGAAGTGGTATTACTATAAAAAAGCCGCACTTTTTGTTGGGCGCCGGGCAAAGGCTGGCGCCGGAAAAAATGTCAAGAAATATGGGTTCTGGGGATTGATGGTGTTTGTTGCGATGCCTGTACCTGGAACGGGTGTCTATGCCGGAACCATCGCAGGTTATCTTTTTGGGCTGGATCGCAAGAAAGCGTTCTTCGCCAATGCAATCGGGATTCTAATTTCCTGCCTGATCGTCTGGGTAGCGACGCTAACAGCGATGAGGATTTGAGGGGGATTGAATCTTTAAATGAAAGCCTGAAACAATACCTGCTCTTCGAGATTTGCAATCTCGAAGCTTTATCTGAAGATTTACAATCTTTTAAATAATATGTTTCTCTATTTGCCAGGATTGAAAATCCAATGAAATTGGTTCAGGATTACAAATCCTGAACAGCGGGGTTTGAGGGGTAATTGATTTCCAAATACTTAAAATAAAAAGGTGTAGGAACTATGCCTTTTGGAGCTTCTCAAAGATATGTAGGGATTTTACAAGAGATACCTAGTGGAGCCCAATAAACTTCTTGATCTGAATTCAATAAATGTTTAAGTCCAAATAAGCATTTCTAAACTTTCCAGAGGGATCGTATTGCTTTGCTAAAGCGAGGAATTCAGGAAACTTGGTATAGCGTTGGTGTAAAGTGGCCGGGTTGACCTTGAATAATTTTCCCCAATGAGGTTTCACAGAGAATGGCGCTAGCACCTCCTCAATTTTTGGAATCAAGGCCATTACTTCGGTAGGATTTTGCTTCCAGGTGAAGTGGATACTCACGCTGTCTTGATGGTAGCAAGGACTCATCCAGAAATTATCTGAGGCGATAGTTCTAATTTCTGTGACCAATAATTGTGGAGATATTTCAGCATTCAGTTTTTCAACTGCCAATATCCCTTTTACAGCATTGGATCTAGGGATGAAAAACTCAGATTGTAGTTCCTCTCCTGCACTGGGAGTGAATCCCATTTTGAAATGTGGCAAGCGATTGTACCAAGGCCCAGGAACTCCCATCTGCTCGGAGCAAGGCTCTGCTGAAAGTGCCTGAATAGGATGCATGTTTTTAGTTGCGGCAATTGCCCCAAAAAAATCATTACCTAGATCTTCTGAATTGGAATCGACTCTCCTTTTGACCCATACTTCGCTGATGTTTTTATTAGTCCAATCAGTAAATAAACTGACACTGTAGCCGCTAGACATGATTTCTTCAAAATTTTTCTCCATGCTCGCCAATGGAAGATTTAGGAATACGTCCTGTCGAACCTGAAATGTGTCTTCTACTTTTAGGCTTACTTTAGTGATGATTCCAAAAGCTCCTAAGCCAACCACCATTGCTGGAAAGTCCGGATGGTTTTGATCGATGGTCATTAGTTCTCCACTTGGTGTTACCAGCTCAATTCCTGCTACCTGCGTAGCGAGATTTCCGTTTTTTACTCCGGATCCATGAGTTGCTGTGGCGCAGGCACCTGCCACTGTAATGTGTGGAAGTGAGGCCAAATTGGCTAATGCAAATCCTGCTGCATCCAACTCTTCTGCAAAATCCCCATACCTTGCTCCTGATTCCACAGTCAGGATTTTTTTCTCTTTGTCCAAAGAAACAACCTTGTTCAATTTCTTGGTGGATATTTGGTTTTCCGGGCTGTCGGCGATGTCGTTGAAACAATGGGTAGAGCCCAACGCTTTTTGTTTGGATAGTTTTAGTACTAGTTCCTGAACCTCTTCAACTGTTTGGGGCTCATATAAATTTTTTGCTTGGTAAGTGTAATTGCCAGCCCAGTTTTTTCGGATTTCTTCTTTGATTTCCTCCACCCGAGTTTCTTTTGAGGAACAGGCCCAGGGAATCATCATGCTACCAGTCATTGCGACGGAGGTGATTTTTAGAAACTCTTTTCTAGTCATAGGTTATACGTTGAAGATCAACAGTTTTGGGTGAAATTGCATTTGATTAATAATAGTGATTAATCCTTAAAATGTAAAATCCACCTGGTGCTTGAGAAGGATATTTTCATCGCCTAATCAGATAGATTTCCCCTTTATGAATTTCATTTTTAACTAGTCCCTGCTACTTTCTGAAGGGATATTTTTATAATAAGACGGCACTTTTTGCGGGTCGACGGGCAAAGGCTGGTCCTGAAAAATGTCGAAAAAATACAGGCACTATTCATTTATAATCTTTTAGGGCTGGATCGAAAGAAAACTTTCTTTGCCAATGCAATCGGAATTTTGGTTTCCTTTCTGATTGTTTGGGTGGCGAGGCTAATGGAGATGAGGATTTGAGTGTCAAAGAGTGAACGTTGACTATTCAAGTATAAAATTTTATACTCAGAGAGTGAAGTTTCAGGGTCAAAGAGTAAACATTCATACAAATAGAATGAAAATTCATTCCCAAAGACTAAACGTTGACTGTTCAGGTATAAAATTTCATACTCAGAGACTGAACTTTAAGTGTTGAAGAGTGAACGTTCATACAAAAAGAATGAAAATCGGAGCTAAGAGAAGGGATACTCACTGTTATAGTATGAAATATAAAGTACCTACATCACATGAAGTGTTTTTTGATTTCGCAACTTTTTTTCTATCTAAAGTATATACTTTTAGTAATACTTAAGACAGGACGATGAAAACTCTATCTCTAAAACTAGACTATGAAATCTTTGAAGAAACCGAGGAGGGTGTTTGATACTTCCAGTAAAGTATGTTTTTCTTATTATGGTCTTTTACTGAAAATAAGAAGGTTTTTTTGATGTGCCTTTTTGTACTATTATCGTTTAATTTTTATTAAAATTCACTCCTTCTCTTATTTCCTTCATCAATTTAGTTCCTATTCGAATCAACCTTTGATATCGATCATTTTTTTGTAGTGCAGTTCTAAATACAGCGGATTTGAATGCATTACTCTTTAGATAAGGCATTAATGCCTCTTGATTTTTTTTGATCCATTCCTGATTTTCAAAATCAATTTCATGTTCACTAGCATATTCGCGCGATTGTATAAATTCGAAAATTGGTGTTTGGTCAATACTCGAATTTAATTCGACTTCCATTCTTTCAATAAATGTGTTATAGCTATTCTCGGAGATCTCTATCGACTCAACCTCCACGTAATAACTTGTCAATAAACTATCAATTAATGGATTTTTGATTCTTCCCAAAAATTGCGAATTTTTAAGGGCTTCGTATCCGCTCTTGTTAGCACTAAAATAGAACTCATAAAAACATCGTATGCCGCCAATCATGGTTTCAAAATCGGTAAAGTCTTGTTCCATTAGAAGTTTTGCAGATCTCTTTGCTTGAATGAACACAGTATCGCGTCTGACCTGTAATCTATTAAGGGTCTTAATATCCTGATCAATATTATCAGCAATCTTGATCAAATAATTTTCAAGTTCAATCCTGTCTTTTCGCTCCTCATTCCAGTTATTTATTTGAAGTGCAATTAGAATACCTATCACAACGAGTACAACTTCCCCAACTGCATACAAGAGATAATTATTGAACTTATTTTCTCTAAGTAATCTTTGGCGAATTTTACTGAAGAATTTGATCATTGGTTAGCAGACTGTTAGTGAATACAATACTTATTATATACCCAATTGCGTATATATCCGATATAGATTTTAATTCACTTTAATTTTTAATTATTTGAATATAAGGTGTTTAATTAAATATTTCGACCATAAATCACAATAAGCGATTATTGCCTTATATTTTGTTTTGAGGACTAAATACTTCTATTAAACTATTGATACTTAAACGATCCTATAAGAGTGTCATGAAACCCTTTAGTTACTATACCCAACACTGGGTATTTCTTGATTAAAAGTGGATTGAATTTGGGATTACTTCTCAGGATTCTTATGGTACTTTGAAATTAAGACATTTGAGATTTCCTGCCTTCGGTAGGCAAGCTCTCTAGTCGAAATGGCCTTATTTGACGAGATTGCCACGCTTCGCTCGCAATAACGATAAAAAACTGAATGAATCATTTTTAAAGTTTTCCCATTATTCTGATCCTTTGCTAAATGCTTCCCAGAATTTCAAAATCTGAATTTGGGATTGGCATCCCTCAAAAGTATCTTTGTACCCTTCACTATTAAAACCGATCAATCGTGGCAAATAAATCTGTAAAAGTAGGCTTGGTCCAGTTGACTTGCTCTGCGGATGTAGCAGCAAATTTGGAGAAAACCATAGCAGGTGTCAGAAAGGCTGCGGCCCAAGGCGCTCAAGTGGTCGTGCTTCAGGAGCTGTTCCGTTCCCTTTATTTTTGTGATGTAGAAGACTACGAAAACTTCAAGTTGGCAGAGGCCATCCCTGGTCCGTCCACAGATACTTTTGGTGCCTTGGCGAAGGAACTGGGTGTGGTGATCGTGGCTTCACTTTTTGAGAAAAGAGCAGAAGGTTTGTATCATAATACCACCGCAGTTTTGGATGCAGATGGAACCTACCTCGGCAAATACAGAAAAATGCATATTCCTGACGATCCAGGATATTTTGAGAAGTTTTACTTTACTCCTGGAGATTTAGGCTATAAAGTATTTCCTACCAAATTCGGGAAAATCGGTGTGCTGATCTGTTGGGATCAGTGGTATCCGGAAGCAGCGAGAATCACAGCTTTGAAAGGAGCCGATTTCTTGGTGTACCCAACTGCCATCGGTTGGCACAAGGATCAGGATGACTTGACTAATGATGAGCAATACGGCGCATGGCAGACAATCCAGCGTTCGCATGCTGTAGCCAATGGCATTCCGGTCGTTTCTGTAAACCGTTGTGGCATCGAAGGAGATATGAAATTCTGGGGAGGAAGTTTTGTGTCCAACCCGTTTGGAAGAGTGATCTTCCAGGCAAGTCATGAAGAAGAGCAAATCCATGTGGAGGAACTTGATTTTGCAGGTTCCGATAGATATAGAACGCACTGGCCATTCTTGAGAGATCGTAGAATTGATTCTTACCAACCGATTACAAAACGATTCCTGGACGAAGAATAGGTATTCATGGTAGACATTTTTGAATTAGCAAAATCAGGAGAAGTCACTCCGGCGGAGCTGGGATATTATTTCCCAGCCGAATTTGCACCCCATACCAGTACCTGGCTGAGTTGGCCGCATAAAGAAGAATCCTGGCCGGGCAAAATCCACACGATATACCCTGCCTATTCGGAATTTATCAAGATCGTCGCCAAAGGTGAGATCGTGAATATCAATGTGGCTGATGAGGCGATGAAGGCCTTTGCTTTGGCACAACTGGAGAAAGCAGGAGCTGACCTAAGTCAGATCAGGTTTCATTTCTTCCCAACCAATGATGCCTGGTGTCGCGATCATGGCCCTGCATTTCTTATCAATCCGAATGCTGCTGAAAAGAAGGCATTGGTGAAATGGAATTACAATGCCTGGGGAAATAAATATCCGCCACATGATCTGGATAATCAGATACCCTATCGCATTGCGGAGCATCTGGGAATTCCTTGTTTTACCCCTGGAATCGTCATGGAAGGCGGTTCGGTGGAGTTTAATGGCAAAGGAACGCTTTTGACTTCCCGTGCTTGTCTCTTGAATGAAAACAGAAATCCACATCTGATCCAGTCGCAGATCGAGAAATATCTTTGCGACTATTACGGGGTCAATCATATCCTTTGGGTAGGAGATGGGATCGTGGGAGATGATACCGACGGGCATATTGATGATATCACACGCTTTGTGAATACCGATACGGTGGTGACGGTGGTGGAAGAAAATAAGCTGGATGAAAATCACTTGTTGCTGGAGGAAAACCTGCAGGAATTAAAACAAATGCGTCTGGAAGATGGCAAACAGTTGAATATTGTGGAGTTGCCGATGCCGGAAGCGAAGTATTACGAAGACCAGCGTTTGCCGGCATCTTATGCGAATTTCTACATCGCGAATGAGGCTGTTGTCGTACCGACATTCCGTGATAAAAATGACCAAAAGGCATTGGATATTTTAAGTGATTGCTTCAAAGACCGCAAAGTTGTCGGTGTCGACTCACTCGATATCATCTGGGGCTTGGGTAGTTTTCACTGCTTAAGTCAGCAGGAACCTGCTGTGTAGTCACCTGTATTGATAATTCTACCGTCACTGCGAGCGGAGCGTGGCAGTCCCGCTAAATATTCGAGATTGCCACGTCGGCTTATGAGCCTCCTCGCAATGACGTTCAATTAAAACGAGATTGCTTCGGTCGTTCCTCTTTAGTAATAGCACCGTCACTGGGAGCGTAGCAGTCCAGTTTAAAAGCTCAAGATTGCTTTATGTTCGTCATTGTGAGCGCAGCGTGGCAATCCATATAAATTGCTCGAGATTGCCACGCCGGCTTAAGAGCCTCCTCGCAATGACGTTCAATTAAAATGAGATTGCTTCGGTCATTCCTCTTTCGCAATAGCACCGTCACTGTGAGCGGAGCTTGCGGAGCGAGGCAGTCCCGTTTATTAAGAATAATAATGACTTATATATGGGGATTGCCACGTCGGCTTAAGAGCCTCCTCGAAATGAAGTTCAATTAAAACTAGATTGCTTAGGTTGTTTCTCTTTCGTAATAGCACCGTCATTGCGAGCGCAGCGTGGCAATCCAGATAAATTGCTCGAGATTGCCCTTCGACTTACGAGCCTCCTCGCAATGACGTTACAATATTTGGTGTAGGATTATTTTTCTGCTGTCATAGAAACAAACTTTACCATTCCTTGATATCATTCCATAAATCTTTCCATTCTGGATTGATGGAATTGATCAGTTCTTCCTTCTTTTTTCGGCTTCTACCTTTGATTTGTTTTTCTCGAATTATACCTTCTTCAATAGAATTAAAAGACTCAAAATATACTATTTTGATCAAATTGTATTTAGAGGTAAATGCATTTGGATTTAATCCATTTCTGTGTTCAGAAATTCTTCTAAAAAGATCATTGGTAACACCAGTATAAAGCACAGTATTCCTAGCATTAGCCATGATATAAACTGCTCCTCCTTTTTGCATTTCCTGAAATTAGAAAAATATTATTTTTATAGAATTTCGGTAAAACTATGTGATGCTACATTAATTACGAGATTGCTTCCTCGTACCTCCTCGCAATGACGTTCAAATTCCCGAGATTGCCACGTCGTCGTTCCTCCTCCTCGCAATGACGTTTAAATTACTAAACTACTAACTGCTCCCTAATCCCTACTCCCTACTCCTCCCTTCCCGAACTATGCCCTTTGATGATTTTTCCATCTTCCATCTCGATGATCCGGTCGGTGCCTTCGGCGAAGTCCTGGTCGTGCGTGACAATAAGTAATGTCTGTCCGAATTCATGCGCCAATTCCTTGAATTTGTTGAAAACGATGTCTGCGTTTTTTTGGTCCAGATTTCCCGTCGGTTCATCACCCATGATGAGTAAGGGATCGTTTATTAAGGCCCTCGCAATGGCAACCCGCTGTTTTTGACCTCCGGAAATCTGGTAAGCTTTCTTCATGGCATGGTCTTCCATCTCGAAAATCCTAAGCTTTTCCATTGCCCGGTGTTCCAATTCCTCTCTGGAATATTTGCCCAGCTTCAGCCCTGGAATCATGATGTTTTCGAGCACTGTAAATTCATGTAATAGGTAGTGGAACTGAAAAACAAACCCGATCTTTTCATTTCGAAGCTTGGCAAGATAATTCGCCGGTTTTCCGGAAATTAATTCCCCGTCCATCCAGAGCTCCCCGGAAAAAGCCGTGTCCATGGTGGATAAGATATAGAGCAGGGTAGATTTCCCACATCCCGATTTTCCAACTACTGAAACAAATTCACCTTTTGGAATATCAAAAGAGATCTTCTTCAACACCTGAGTTTTTATCGGGTTGTAAAAATACTTATCGATGTTTCGGGCTTCCAAAGCGGTAGGTTTTTCCTGTTTCATTTTCCTCTGATTATATCTACCGGGTCTACGCTACTGGCTTTTCTTGCTGGGAGAAATCCGGCAAAATAGGTAGTGACTATTGAAAATATCCCACCAATCAGGTAGTACTTGATGCTAAAATCTACAGGGTAAGTCTTGATAGTCGGCAATGCTTCCGTTTCAAATGGGATTCGTTCGATTCCCAAACAAGCAAAATATCCCAAAATCAGCCCAATGCTTCCTCCGATTACGCCAATGGCCAAAGCGATTGTTATGAAAATACGTTTGACATCTGTTGAGTTAAACCCAATTGCTTTGAGAATTGCGATGGTGTCCAATTTCTCATAAATCATCATGTTCAAGATATTGTATATACCAAAGCCTGATACTACCAGCAAAGTGATGCCGACCACATAGCTGATCAAATTCCTGATGGAGGACCCTGTTTCAAACTGAGCATTGACTGTCTGAATATCATCTGCATCAATTCCAAAAATCTCTCGATACTCTTTAGCCATAGGAGGGGCAAGATCCAGATCCGTCAGTTTTACTTGAATATCAGTGATGTAAGAGGCAGGCTCGCCCAACATTTTTTGTACGGTTTCAATCGAAGCAAAACTATTGACATTATCATAATCGGCTAATCCCGATTCATAATAGCCTACTACCTTCAGTTGGATGGTATTCCCTCGGGCAGAAGTAGCCTGAATCACATCTCCAATATCCGCTAGCATTCGATTGGCGGCACCTTTTCCAAGTATGATGCTATTGGTCTGTTTTATTTCTTCGTAATTCCCTGCTGTGATATAATCCCGAAAGGCAAAAAGTTCGGCTTCTTTGTCTACATCTATTCCATTTACTACCCCCGTGACATCAATCGCTCCGACATTGAAAAATACCTGCGCTGAGATTTTAGGGCTGAGCCCCTTCACGCGAACGTCTGATTCCAAGGTTTTCATAATAGACTCGCTGTTGTGAATAGAAAGCCTACTGGTACTTGGTTTGATCGACCTAATGATATTCAAAGAATTCGAAAACTCTTCACTTAAATCGATTGGTTGATCTGGATTAGGCTTGATTTCATTATAGAATCGGATATGTGGCGTTCTGTTCAATACCAGCCCATCCAACATGGTATTCAACCCGTTCATAAAGCCAAGCAAGGTCACAAACATGGTGATGCTGAAAGTCACCCCTACGGCAGCCACTAAGGTTTGCTTTAACCTGGCGGTCATCAGTGCTTGGGAGATTTCAAGTATTAAACTCCACTTCATAAAGTTGGCTTGATCAAAACGGTTGAAGCATCGATTCCTTCTAAAATTTCTGCGAACTGGTAGTTTTTGATTCCTGTCTTAACTCTCAAGGTGTCTTCATTTTCATTTATCACTAAAGAATCTGCAATCAAATAACCTCTCGGAATCACCAGTGCATTTTCTTTCACCTCGGTAATAATATTTGCTTCCAAACTGAGATTCGGATAGAGCTGGGGAGGGGCTATACTAAATTCTGCCTCAACGGTAAAGCTTTTGGTTTGGGTATCCATGATAGGGTAGACTTTGGTCACAACAGCCTTAAAAACCTCCCCCTTATAACTGTCCATGGATACGGATACTTCTTGCCCAACTTTTACTTTGGCGATATCATATTCGTCAACCTGAAGCTCCAATAGGAATTTATCAGCACTTCCGAGGACCGCCAATACTACCTGCGGTGTCACCATTTCTCCTCTTTCTTTTAATAATGCATAGACTTTCCCGTTGATTTTGCTTTTTAGGACATAATCACTCTCCAGAACTTTGCTGATGGCCAAATTTTTGGAAGCGCTATTGGAATTGAATTCGATTTCACGCTTGAGGTCATTGTATCGGATCAAGGCAGATTCATAGGCAGTTTTAGAATTTTCCCAATTCAATTTCCTCTGTTCAAATTCTACTTCTGTACCGATATTCTGATCGTGAAGGGCTTTCTGGCGAACGTAGAGTAGCGAGTCATTCTGCATTTTGCTTTTATTGACATCGATTGTGAGTTGCAAATCCCTAAGTCTGGACTGGTTTGCCTGTAAGCCTGCATAAGCTTTTGCAATTTCCGCATTTTCCCGACTAAGCTTTTCCCGTTCACTAAAGACTGCTAGAAGGGGTGTTCCAATGGAAACGGAATCACCTTCCTGAACAAAAATTTCCTGAATTGGGCCGCTTGCATTGGTGAATGCATCATACTGATCTACCGCCTTGATGTTTCCAGAAGCATAAACTGATTCTGTAATTGATTTTATTTCAGGCTTGATTGATTCATCGGAGTCTGATCCGCAGCTAAACATACTGAGACAGAAAACTGTTGAATAAAAAATCAGAAAATAATTTGAGTGCTCAGGAAAGCGTTTGTTCATACCGTTGTTTTGAGTGTATTCGGGTTTTGTTTCTTTGAAAATAAGGACAATTACTAGATAAGTCCAGTTTAATTGATCTTTGCTGTCATTTTATTCCAATTTGTATCGAATTGAACTAACTTAGTTGACCGATTAATTATCTATTTCATTCGCTAATGAGAAGTATCTTTTTGAAGTTCAGCGTTTTTTTAGGATTTGTGCTGATTTTAAATTCTTGTGCATTTAAAGGGATTCATCGAGATAAGGGATTGATTTTTACAGATTCTGGCATTAATCCTTCCATTCCAAGTAAGGAATTGAATGTTTTCTCTCCCAAGAAATCCAAAAAGAATCTACCGGTATTGGTCTTTTTATATGGAGGAAGCTGGGAAAGTGGTAGAAAGGAAATCTATGATTTTTTGGGGAGTAGGATGGCAAGGAGGGAGGTAGTAACAGTCATAGCAGATTACCCGCTTTCTCCGGAATTTCAAATAGAAGATATGGTGGAAACTGCCGCTCAGGCAGTTCTCTGGACAAAAAATAATATTGAAAACTATGGTGGAAATCCGGATCAGATATTTATTTCTGGACATTCTGCAGGAGCCCATCTGGCAGCAGTATTAGCTACCAATAATGAGTATTTTGAAGAAATGGGCATTGGAAATCCGATTCAAGGCGGGATTCTAATTGATCCAGCGGGATTGGATATGAACTGGTTTTTGAGCGATTACCCAAAGGAAGGAGAAAAATATATAAAAACGTTTACTAAGGATCCGGAAGTTTGGAAAGCTTATTCACCCATCTATTTTCTAGAAAGTCAAAAAATCCCATTACTTATTTTAGAAGGTGAAAGAACCTATCCAAGTATTGAAGTAAGCATAGATCGATTTTTAGCGAAAGCACAAGAGGAAAATGTGGAGGTAGACTATGAATTTTATCGGCATAAAAAGCATATTCCTATGATCACTCAATTTTTCTGGACGGGAAGTAAGGGATATGATGATGTGCTTGGGTTCATTAAAAAGGAGGTAGGCGAGGCTAGAAAATCAACCAGTTTAAAACCTTAATTAGGATCTACATCCACAATAAATCGAACCGATCGGAATTCCTGATTGGCTTTGATCGTTTCCTGAATGCTGGCTAATTGATTCTTAAAGTCAGTTTGCGACGCCCCGGATTTTTCAAGTTTGATCAAACTCTCGAATTGATATTGATTTTTTATCCTGCCGATGATCGCTTTTTCAGGTCCAAGTACAATTTTCTTTACCGCAATTTTTGACATATGTTGGTGGAGCGCCAAAGCTGCTTTTTCTGCTGTTTTAAAATCCGTGTGACGGGTGGTGATTTTGATCAGTTTTACAAATGGGGGATAATAAAATTGCCTCCGCTCATGCATTTCCTGTTTATAAAACTCAAAATAATCTCCTTTAATAACCTGATTGTAAATTGCCTCATCAGGTTTTCGGGTTTGGATGATTACATTTCCCTTCGCTTCTCTTCTTCCAGCTCTTCCGGCTACTTGGGTGATTTGCTGATAGGCTCTTTCACCAGACCGGAAGTCGGGAAAGTTTAAAATCCTGTCTCCGTCCCAAACCCCGACTACAGTCACATTTCCAAAATCGAGTCCTTTGGTGATCATTTGAGTTCCGACCAGAATATCAATATGTCTTGCACCAAATTCATCCAGAAGTTTTTGATAGCCATATTTACTTCGGGTGGTATCAAGATCCATTCTTCCGATCCGAGCTTCAGGAAAAAGCAAACCTAGGGACTCCTCAATCCGCTCTGTTCCCATTCCCATGGTCGCCAATTGGGTACTTCCGCAGGCAGGACAAGAGGAGGGGACTTTTTCCTTGTATCCACAATAGTGGCATCGCAACTCTTCCGAAAATTGATGGTAGGTCAGACTTACATCGCATTGGATACATTGTCCTGTCCAACCGCAATCTTCACATTGTATATAGGGTGAATAGCCTCTTCTATTTTGAAAAATCAAAACTTGCTCCTGCTTTCCTAATGCATCTTGAATTTTCTCCCGCATCATACGTGTAGTGTCGACTTTCAGTAGGTTTTTTCTTTTGTCCGCACTTAGGTCAGCCAAATGAAATTCAGGAAGATTGGAATTCCCATAGCGCTCCGGTAGTTCGACCAAACCGTATTTATCAGTTTCAGTCGCATTGAAGTAGGACTCAAAAGAAGGTGTCGCTGAACCTAACAACGTTTTTGCCTGGTGAAAATAAGCAAGCATGATTGCAGAATCCCGCGCCTGAAATCTGGGAGCCGGATCAAATTGTTTAAAGCTTGATTCATGCTCCTCATCTACTATTATCATTCCCAAACTATCAAAAGGCAAAAAGATAGAGGAACGCACACCTACTACAAATGGGAATCTTCCTGAAATCACCCCATTCCAGACTTCCACCCGTTCGCTATCCGAGTATTTAGAATGATAAACGCCCATTTGGCTTCCAAAAACCTGCTTCAGTCTCGCTACAATCTGCGTGGTCAAAGCGATTTCGGGTAATAACATCAGCACTTGAGAGCCCGATTCTAAAACTTCTTGGATCAGCTGAATATAGATCTCGGTTTTCCCACTACCTGTGATTCCATGTAATAAGACTGTCTGTTTGGATTCGAAATGTTGTTTGATTTCAGAAACAGCGACCTCTTGCTTATCTGAAAGAATTAATTCTCCAGCAGTAACCTCAGTCTCATCAATTCGGTTGACTACTTGTTTAAAGGATTCAAAAACACCGTTTTTGATCAACGTTTTTAGAGAGCTTTCAGAATCACCTTCTTCCAATAGTTTTGCTTTATCCAGCCCTTTTTCATTCAAAGCAGGGTTATTAAAAACCGGAATGTCCCTTAGATATTTAAGTAGAATTGATTCTTGTTTAGCTTTCCCGGATAATTCCGAAAAAAGAGCCTCTAATGCTTTCTTATCCTGAGCTAATTCGTTTTTGAGCTTGATTCTGGTTTCAACTTTGGGATTATATTTTTCCTGAACCCTTTCAAATATCAAAATGGCCTCTTTGATGACCAAGCTTTTGAGAATCGGGTGGATAGTCTTGATTCCAAGAATTTTTTCGCAGTCATCATAGCTGAGTTCTGCTGAATTTTCCAGGGCATCAAGAATTTTTTCTTCCCGCTCATCAAGGGGGTAGGGACTCGTTTCAGGATTGAAATTGGGGTTTAACTGCACCTTACTTTCACTGCTTAGCCTTAGTCCCGAGGGTAAAGCTGCCAGCATGACTTCTCCAATGTGACAACAATAATATTCAGCCATCCAAACCCAAAAACGAATTTGGAGCGGATTTACTGTGGGCTGATCATCTAAAATATCTAGGATGGGTTTGGCTTCGTAAGCCTGTGGGGTTTTGTTATGTACTTTCCCAATAATTCCGGTCAATACTTTCTTTTTGCCAAATTGAACAATTACCCTTGCGCCAATCTGAACCTGATTTTCTAGGCTGTGGGGAATACGATAGGTAAACATGCGCGGGATAGGTACCGGCAGGATGATATCTGCAAAAGAATTACTTTCTTCTTCTGGGAATAAATCTTGATTACCAAACAAACTTTCCAAGGAATCAGCCTAAATAAGGGAGTTGAGAAATTGCTTCTTCATAAGCGCTGACAGGTTTTTGACAGGCATGATCAAAGCAAACATAAATTAAGGCATTTCCTTCGGAATCGGGAGTTTTTCCTTGAAGTATAGGGGCAGTTTCTGTCATTTCCTCAGAATAGGCGAGTAATAAATTCGGAAGGTAAGTTGCTTTAAATTTTTCAGCTAAAGCTTCAGCTCCTTTTCCCACGATTGCGATTTCTGCAGTCGGAACAAGATTTTCAAGATATAAATTTGCCCAATTACAAAGGAATCCAGGATCTTTAAGAATAAGATCCTTCATCCCACCAAGCATCTTTTTAGCTATCGAATCATATTTTTCATTATAGGTGAAAATAGAAAGCTGGTGCAGATTTCTTGCCATGATTGAGTTGGATGCAGGAATGACATTGTCAAATAGTTCCTTCTTATCGGCAATCAGTTTTTCAGCGTTTGGATTGTTGAAAAAGAAAAAGCCATCGCTTTCATCGAAAAACTCTTTGATACAGATTTCGGTAAGTTTTTCGGCAGCATTCAAATAGTCAGAATTTGCAGAGGCTTGAAAAAGCAACAAATCAGTTTTGATTATAGAAGCATAATCTTCCAAGAATGCAGGAGTGTAAGCCTTACCGTTTTTATAGGATCTGAAAAGTTTTCCAGATACAGTCATTTTTTCTTGAATAAATTTCCTGTTTGAAATAGCAAGATCTAATGCGGACTTATTCCCTGTTGCGAAGTAGGCTTGAATCAATCCAGAAGCCATTAAGCCATTCCAACCACTGAGTATTTTATCATCATTTCCAGGAAAGATCCTCTGATTTCTTACTTCGAGAAGCTTTCTCTTGATTTCAATTAGTTTCAGATTTAATTCTTTTTCAGTCATTCCGTGGCTTTCAGCAACTTCTTTATAACTATTTGTCTGAAATAGAATGTTGACTCCCTCTTCCCAATTTCCATTAGACTTTAGATTGTATAATTCTGTAATCCAGGATATGTCATTAGGGATTATTTTTTCAAGCTCTGCATAAGCCCAAGTATAAAATTTTCCTTCGACGCCTTCGCTATCGGCATCTTGAGCAGAATGGAATCCTCCTTCTTCCTGAAGCATTTCATCCTGAAGCCATCCGATAGTTTCCGTTACTTTTTCAAGGAAAAAATCATCTTTACTTATCTGATAAGCTTTCGAATAGAGTTCTAAAAGTTGCCCGTTATCGTAAAGCATCTTCTCAAAGTGTGGGGCAAACCATTCCCCATCCACAGAATATCTGGCAAATCCCCCTCGGATCTGATCATATATTCCCCCCATTCCGATTTTTCGAAGGGTGAAAAGGACTTTATCGATAAGGCTTTGACTTTTACTTAAAACAGCATAGTCTAAGACAAAACCCCAGATTGCAGGCATAGGGAATTTTGGAATTCTATTCATCCCTCCCCATTCTGGATCAAATTGGCTACTTAATTTAGCAATAGCTTCGGCAAGATCATCCGGATCCAATTCTGATTCTCCTGAACGGATGCCATATTTTTCAGTCTCTTTTTTTGAAATACTAATCCCAAAACTTGCAGCACTTTCAGCTAGCTGATCCTCATGCTTTGCAAATGCGTCTGCTATATTGGCCAAAAGATTTTTCCATTGGCTGTTTGGGAAATAAGTGCCCCCGTAAAATGGTTTTTGGTTTGGCATCAAAAAAACATTCAAGGGCCATCCTCCTTGTAGTCCCATGGCCTGCACCGCATCCATATATATATTATCTATATCCGGTCTTTCCTCTCGGTCGATCTTGATGCAGATAAAATTATCATTCATCAGATCAGCTGTGATTTGATCTTCAAAACTTTCCCGCTCCATCACATGACACCAATGGCATGCTGAATAGCCAATTGAAACGAGGATCGGTTTGTTCTCGATTTCAGCTCTTTTTAAGGCTTCAGGTCCCCAAGGATACCAGTCTACAGGATTATGCGCATGCTGAAGTAAATAAGGGCTTTGACTCGTGATCAGTCTATTGGTGGTTTGGCTCATGGTATGGATTCAAAAATTGGAAAGCTCGGTAGTTACTTTTTCCAGTTCACTTGAAAAATCAAATTGATCGTTTAATCGTTCCAGTTTTCCCTTTAAGTTTCTCAGGAATTTCTGATGTGCCTCGCTTTTAGGATTTAAGGGTCTATGCGCCAAGTCAAGATTAACGCTTTTTATTTGATCGAAAAGATTTTGGGTTTCTTTGGTAAAGAGAGAGGTTTTCCATTTTTCCCAGATATATTCTTCTGCCTGTTCAGTAGGGTGGATTAAATCAGGTTTATAAAATCGATAGTCCCGTAATTCATCCACCATGATTTCATAGGAAGGAAAATAATGGACTTGCTCAAACTGTTTTTCCAAATTACCACAAAGTACTCTCAGTAGACTTTTACTTAATTGGTTCTCAGGAACCCCATCTTTGATATGTCTCACCGGACTTACAGTTAGGATTAGTTTAAGGTGAGGGTTGATTTCGGATATTTCTGAAATTGTTGAGGTCAGTGCATCTGTCATTTCTTCTAAGCTAAGCAGACGCTTTTTAAACAAATTGCCAGGCTGTTTATGACAATTTGCTACTTGCTCACCCGATTCTACCAACTCATATATCCAGGCAGTTCCAAAAGTGAGGATCAGTAAATTTCCATTTTCCAGATAATCTTTTGTGAGGCTTAATTCGCCGCTTAGCTTTCCTCTTAATTCCTCTATTGAATATCCCATCACTTGCGAATGAGCTAAATAGTGGAAATGCATTGCTTCTCTTTCCAAATAAAGATTTTCTGGAAAAGAGGATGAATCCAGTGCCATTTTGAGGAGTCTTTGAATCGCAATTGGATTGAAAATTGTCCCAAAGGGATTGATGACGATGTCAAATTTAGAATCTTGCATTCGTTTGCCCATACTTTCTGCAAAGCAGGAACCCATACTTAGGATCTTATCCTCGTAAGAAACAAGATTAGGGTAGGAGGGAATTTCGAAACTTGTTGTCCATTGCATATTCGAAAATAAGCAATTGGTATCTTAGAAGGTAAGAAGCTTCCAAGAAGATGAGTGATTCCTTGTTTTTAGCAACATTTTATGGGGATTTGAAAATATTTTCGGAGGAACTGTGATTTTTTAGAAAAAGGAGAGACTAATAAAGAAAACCAAGTAAATGAGCAAAGAGGAGGAATTCATTCAATTGATCCAGGAGAATCAGGGGTTGATCTATAAGATCACGTTGATTTATTCCAAGGAAAAAGCTGAACAGGATGATCTGTATCAGGAAATAGTCTATCAGACTTGGAAGTCCTTCGATCATTTTAAAAAAGCTTCCAAACCTAGCACCTGGCTTTACCGGGTAGGTATGAACACAGCTATCACACATTTGAATAAGTCAAAAAAGAGGCCTTTGATGGTTTCCATGGATCAGACCTTGTTCAATTATTCTGAACCCATGGAAAGTGAAAAGGAGGAAAAAATCCAATGGCTCTATGCTCAGATTCGAAAATTAAGTCTCTTGGATAGGGGAATTATGTTTTTGTTCCTTGAAGGCAAAAACTACGAAGAGATTGGGCAGATAACGGGGATTACTACCAGTAATGTTGGCACTAGAATGTCCCGCATTAAACAAAAATTAAAGTCTGAAGCCACGCCTAAACCGACAAAAATATGGAACTAGAAGAAATGCAAACCCTTTGGGCTGATTTGACCCAGAAGATTGAAAAGCAGGATAAAATTCAAAAAGAACTATTAATGGAAATTACGAAACAAAAATTCAGAAAAAAGCTGGATGGTATCCGCTTACCCGAAATGATCGGATCCGTGGTATGTTATATCTATGCCATGTATTTACTATCGAAATTCCCAGATCTGGAAATATGGTACAATCAGATTTTCGCCATGATTACTATCCTGATCCTCACTTTACTTCCTCTGGCAAGTTTATCAGCTTTGAAAGGGATGCGAAATGTGAAAATTGAGGAAGATGCACCTGCTAAGATGCTCGAAAAATTCACGAAGAGCAAAATCAGATTTTTTAATGTACAGCGCTATGGGATGATCTTTGGAGGTCTTATGCTAATCACTATTTTACCTCCAATCTCGGAAATTCAAGGTAATACAAATCTTATTTCCAAACCGATTTTTTGGGCGATTTACTTGCCTGCTGGTATTTTGCTGATGTACTTTTTCAGTCGTTGGGCACTTGGGAAATATAGAAAAGTAATCGATTCCTCAGAGCAATTGCTTTCGGAATTAAAATAAAAAAAGAAGCTGCTAGACAGCTTCTTTTTTTACTTCGTCATAGAGTCTTTTGACTTGAAGGTCTCCAAATCCATAAATAGGAACTTGGTTTCGGAATTCTCGAAAGACTTTAGGAAAATCATCAGTACCTATTGTTTTTATGATTTCAATAATTGTGGCTTTTGGTTTTCCTGGATATTCCCCATGCGGAATGCTGTCTTTCCATGCTTGAACTGCAGGGAGAAGAAAAGGTAATTCAAAGACTACTTGTTTAGAAAGAGTCATTGCTTCATCGATATGATGCAATTGGTACATCTTCCAAAGATTTGCTAAAACTTCTCGTTGGTTTTTGGTCAGGAGCTTCGCATCTCTATAATGTTCTTCAATCTGGCGATCATTTAATTCTGCATATCCTAATCTAAGATCTGCTTTTTCCGGAAGGACCAGATAAATGTCACCTTTGTGCTTTTCCAAAAGGTGCATCACGAACCAGAAATTTACCTGGCAAAACAAGTCTAATTCAAACCAGCAGTAAACTTTAGTATTGGATGAGACCGTTAAAATTTTCTCAAATTCAGGGACTACTTTTTCAAAATAATTTTGGTCAGGGCTATTTCCGTATGCATTAGATAGAAATTCATCTCTCACTACCCATAATTCTTCCAGGGAATGTGCCTCCACAGGTCCATCGACTAAACATTCTCTTATAATAGCTCTGTCGCCGTGAATATCATTTGGGAATTTGTCAGCTAAGGAATCGCCATTGAGTATATGTAACATGCTAGGTTGATTTTTGGTCTTTTTTCAAGATATCGGTATAACATTCCCGAATCATTTGCCTAAGAACCGATTCATTTACTTCTATTAATCTTTTAATATTTAAATATCCCTTTGAAATTCGGGGTTTCCCAGGGATTTTTAATGAATTTCCAAATTCGGAAAAACTTTTCATCAAATAAAGACTTAAAGCTTTCTTTCTTGGAGAAAATCCCACGGGAAACCAGATTTCTTCACTACGGGATTTACACTTGTATTAAAATTTTCTAAAACCAATGATGCTTGGACCCCAGGGAACTGGTGTTTCATTGGTTTCTTTGGAGATTATTTTTAGAAGTCCAAAACCGTCTTTTTTCCTTTTGGGATTCTCGATCTCATTTAAAAAATCAATGGAGGAATCATTATAAGGTCCTGTTTTTAATTCTGCCATTTTTAAAAAAGATTATATTTTTTATCTAAAAAAAATAAAATAATTATATAAAATATCAATAATCATAAAATTTCAGATAAAGAACATTATATGTATATACATTGAAAGTTGTCTTAGTTCTACTAATTATTATCCGATCGTTATTATATTTTTATCAATTAAATTTCTAATTTTTGTTATATTATTTCTCTTAAAATAATTCAATTTTGACCGGACGTTCTATAACTGTCTCATAAACAGACACTTTATGATTTTGTCTGAAAACGATCTAAAATTCTTTTAAATTCATTTTTTACCGTTTTTATAAATTATTAATTCACTTTAAGATTATTATTTGTTTAATAAATTTAGTCATCTGTTATTGTTTGATTAATTTTGACATTCAGTTTACTGAGTCTTAAAATAATTGTAACTAACCAACAAAATTTATGAGAAAAGCATTACTAAGCCTACTCTTCGGTTTGTTGATTACTGTTTCAGCATTTGCGCAAAGTCGCACAATTACTGGAAGGGTAGTTTCTCCCGAAGAGCCCGAAGGACTCATTGGAGTCAACATTTTAGTAAAGGGAACCACAATAGGGGTGGTCACCGATCTTGACGGTAATTATGTTTTACAGGTTCCAGATGGAGCAACTACCTTGGTGTTTAGCTATATCGGGTATTTGGCCAAAGAAGAAGTCATTGGAAACCGAAGCACAATTAACGTAACCTTAAATCCTGATGCACAGAATCTGGAAGAGGTTGTAATCACTGCATACGGTGGTACAGTTGATAAAGGTAATTTTACCGGTTCAGCGGTAGCATTAAAGTCAGACAAAATTGCTAACAGACCGATTAACAACGTAGTAAATGCGATTGAAGGTCAGGCTCCAGGTGTAATTACTACTTCCGCTTCTGGTCAGCCAGGTTCTACTCCTGCTGTTCGTATTAGAGGTGTAGGTTCTGTAAACTCATCTTCAGCTCCTCTTTATGTAGTAGACGGGGTTCCTTATGATGGAGACCTTTCTAACCTTAACCCAGAGGATATCGCTGACATGACCATCTTAAAAGATGCATCTTCTTCTGCACTTTATGGGTCTAGAGCGGCAAATGGTGTGATTATGATTACTACAAAAACTGGTAAGAAAAATCAGCCATCATTTAATTTGAGAGTTCAGCAGGGTTTTTCTGGTAGAGCATTACCGGAATATGATCGTATCAGCGCTGAGCAGTACTATCCTGTAGTTTGGGAATCTCTAAAAAATAGCCAATTAGGTTCTGGTTCAACTGCTGCCGAGGCTGCTCTTTATGCCTCTGAAAATCTGATTGATATTCTTGGATACAATGTTTACAATGTTCCTGATGATCAAATTGTAGGAACCGACGGTACATTAAATTCAAATGCTGTGAATAACTTCCAAGGCCTAGATTGGTTTGATGAGTTACAGCGAATGGGTGACCGTAAAGAATATAACATGACGTATTCTGGAGGTTCAGATAAGACAGATTTCTATACTTCTTTCAACTATTTGAATGAAAAAGGATTTGTTATCAAATCTGATATCGAAAGATTCACTGGTCGTTTGAATGTAAATACCTCTCCAACAAAATGGATGAAGACTGGTATTAACCTTTCTGCTACTATGAGTGAAGGAAACAATGCGAGATCTGGTGGTAGCAATAGCTTTGTTAATCCATTCTTTACTGCAAGATCTATCGGACCAATCTATCCAGTTTATGCTCAAAACATGAATACAGGTGGATTTATCCTTGACGAATTTGGAGATAAAATTTATGACACGGGTGATTTAGTGGGATTAGGTCTTCCAAGAAGAGGTCCGGGTTCTTTCCCAGGACGTCATGTTGTACAGGAAACAAACTTGAACATTGACAGATTTGACAGTGATGTGATTTCTGCAAGAGCTTATGTTGAAGCTACTTTCTTGAAGAACTTCAACTTCAGATCTAATATTTCATCAGATGTGACTTCACTTCTTGATATTGGATACGATAACCAAATTGTAGGTGATGGAGCTCCAGCTGGTAGAACCAGAAGAGAGAATATCAGAACTAATTCCTTGACTTTTAACCAATTGCTTTCTTATACAAATACGTTTAGAGACAAGCACTTTGTAGAAGCATTATTTGGTCACGAGAATTATGATTTCCAGAGAAACCGTCAGTTTATCTCTAAGCAAGATCAAATCCTTGCTGGAAATATCGAGCCAGACAATTTTGTAACAATCAATACTGCTTCTGGAAGATTAGATAGAGATAGAATTGAGTCTTACTTCTCAAGATTGAATTATGTATATGATGACAAGTATTCCTTCTCTGCATCATGGAGAACTGATGGTTCTTCAAGATTCTACGAAGATGTAAGATGGGGTACTTTCTATTCAGTAGGTGCTGCTTGGACAATTGACAGAGAGAATTTCTTCAATTCATCATTCATTCAATTATTGAAATTGAGAGCTTCTTATGGTGAAGTTGGTAACAACAATGTTGGTGGATACTATCCATGGCAAGCACTTTATGATTTAGGTTTTAACAATGCTTCTGAGCCAGGAATTCTTCAGGCGTCTTTAGCAGCTAGAGACCTACAGTGGGAATCAAATAATACCTTCGATATTGGAGTTGATTTTGCCTTTGCAAACAGATTCTCTGGTACCATCGAATATTTCAATAGAGAGTCTCAAAACTTGCTTTTTGAAGTTCCTCTTTCTCTGACAACAGGTCTTTCTTCTAAGTTCCAGAACATTGGTACTATGGCAAATACTGGTATTGAATTCAGTATTGCAGGTGATGTTGTAAGATCAGGTGATTTCAAGTGGAATGTTGGTCTAAACGTTTCAACATTTAAAAATGAGTTCAAAGAACTTCCTTTTGATGAGCAAATCAACGGTACTAAAAAGTATGTAGTTGGTAGATCAATCTACGATTTCTGGTTGAGAGACTGGTATGGTGTAGATCCAGAAACTGGAGAAGGTTTGTTTAGAGCAGATGAATATGATGCTGGCGATGAAGATATTAAAATCGTTGGTACAGATACCTTGACTACTGATTTTGGAAACGCGAGATATCACTTTGCTGGTAATGCAATTCCTGACTTCTTTGGTGGTATCACCAATACGTTCACTTACAAAGGATTCTCTTTAAATGTATTGATGAGTTTTGCAGTAGGTGGAGATATTTATGATGGTATCTACGCTGGTTTGATGTCTGCTGATCCTGATGGAGGTGCTTTGCATACAGATATCATGAATAGATGGACACAGCCAGGAGATGTTACTGATGTTCCTAAGATGGATGTGACAGGAGCTGCTAGTACAAATGTGGCTTCAGATCGCTGGTTGACTTCGGCTTCCTATTTGAATCTCAGGTCCGTAAATTTATCTTATACCTTCCCACGAGCAATGCTTGAAAGAGTTAAGATGAGAGGTGCTACGGTTTATCTAGCTGGTGAAAACTTAGGCTGGTTATCATCTAGAAGTGGAATGTATGTTTCAGGAACTTTCAACGGAACTACTTCCAATACTTTCACTCCAGCAAGAACGTTTACGCTGGGTATTAATGTGAACCTGTAATTGAAAATGACGATGAAAAATATAATAAGTAAACTATTTATCGCAGGCGCACTATTCATAACTACTAGTTGTGCTGATGATTATTTGGATACCGTTCCAACGGATGCAGTATCTGAAGAGTCGGTATTTACTACCACTCAAAATGCAATGACTGCCTTGAATGGTATTCACAGAATGATGTTTATCCGTTTTGATAGCCAAGGTCAACCTGCAGAAGGTAGTGTTATGATCATGCGTGAAGTAATGGCTGAAGACGTGGTAATGACTACTACTGGTAACGGTTGGTTTGTTTCTATTTCAAGATGGTTGAACCATATCAATGAATCTAGTGGTGATGTACGCTTTGTGTGGAGGTTCTATTACAAAGTGATCGGTAATGCCAATATGATCATTGCGAATATTGATAATGCTGATGGTCCTCAGGTTGAAAAGGATGAGATTAAAGGTCAGGCTTTAGCTTATAGAGCTTGGGCACATTTCAACTTGGTTCAGCTTTTTGCAAAGCGTTATGATGCAGGTGGAGATAACTCAGGGATGGGTGTTCCAATTGTAACAGAACCAATTACTGAAGGTGGAGCAAGAAACTCTATTGCTGAGGTTTATGCTCAGGTGAATGCTGATATTGATGCTGCCATTGGTTTGTTGACAACTAGCAGAAACGCAAAGTCTCACTTAAACATAAATGTAGCAAAAGGGATCAAGGCTAGAATTGCATTGGTTCAGGAGAACTATAGTGTTGCTGCGCAAATGGCAAGAGAAGCAAGAGAAGGTTTCTCTTTGATGAGCACTGACCAATTATACGAAGGTTTCAATAATGTTGATAACCCAGAGTGGATTTGGGGTAGCCGTCAGGTAGACGATCAGCAAACATTCTTTGCATCTTTCTTTGCATATATGTCTTTGAACTTCAGTTCTACAAACATCAGAAACAACCCTAAGGCAATTAATAGCATGCTTTATGATATGATTCCTGATACAGATGCAAGAAAAGGTCTTTGGGATCCAAATGCTTCTGATCCAGAATTGAGAGATCCATTTATCGACGAACTTACATTAAGTAGCTTTGCGAAGATTGATTATATGAACCGTAAGTTTCTTGCTCAGGGAAATGCTTCCTCTGTAGGTGATGTACCTTACATGAGAGCGGCAGAAATGTACCTCCTTGAAGCTGAGGCTTTGGCAAGATCAGGTAATGACGCGCAAGCTGCGGAAGTTCTTTTTGAACTGGTATCTACAAGAGATTCAGCTTATACACTTTCTTCAAATACCGGTACTGAATTGATCGATGAGATCATGATCCAAAGAAGGATTGAATTATGGGGTGAAGGATTCAGATGGTATGACTTGAAGCGCCTAAACCTTCCATTGGATAGGACAGGTGCAAACCACGTTGAATCAGTAATTAACTCTAAATTCACTGAACCAGCAGGTACTAACAACTGGCAGTTTAGAATTCCAAGAGATGAGTTGAACGCCAACGAATTAATGGAGCAAAATCCTTCTTAAGGATAGGCAATAAATACGAAAGCCCGTGGATTTATATCCTCGGGCTTTTTTTATGCTTCATAAAATTCTATTGGCAAATCATCTGGATCAGCAATGAAGGTAAATCTTTTACCCGTGGATTCATCTGTTCTGATAGGTTCTGGGGAAATTTGATGTCTAATTAATTCAGCCACACAGGAATCTAAATCGGGAACAGAAAAAGCTATATGCCTTAGACCAGCAGCTTCGGGCCTAGAAGTTCTTTTTGGTGGATTGGGAAAGGAAAAAAGCTCGATCACATATTCGCCATTTAGGGCTAAGTCCAGCTTAAAAGAGTCTCGTTCCCTTCTATAAATTTCTTGGATAATCTCAAGTCCCAAAATCTCGGCATAGAATTTCTTGGACTTTTCGTAATCAGAGCAAATTATTGCAATGTGATGTATTCCGGATAGCCTCATTTAATTCATCAAATGTTTTTGGAGAAAATCAGCTGTAGCTTGATCTACCTTGATCATATTTGACCATTTCATCCAATGATGCGTATCGCCTGGGATTAAAATGGATTCGTATGGTTTTCCTAATTCTTCGAATCTTCTGATTAAATCTACAGTTTGCCGGACAGGAACATTCCGATCATCATCTGCATGAATAAACAAGACCGGCGAAGTCCAAGTTGAGAGGTCAGAGATAGGAGAGGATTCCCAAGCAATCTTTCTTGCTTGGTCAAGGTCAGGAGCTTGTTCATAATTTGGTGAAAGATCATAGCGTCCATCTAAGTCATGTACACCGTGAATATCGACCCCAACTTTAAAAAGTTCAGAGTCTCTGGCCAAAGCTAAGGCAGTTAAATATCCACCATAAGATCCACCATAAATCCCTATTTTCTCTTTATTTACCTGCGGTAAAGCAGCCAAATATTCACCAGCAGCTTTTACATCTTGGTATTCTACAGCTCCTTGGTAATAAGCGCCGGATGGTCTGTGGAACTCATATCCATATCCGATTCCTAAGCGATAATTAACAGATAAAACTACAAACCCTAAATTGGCTAAATACTGATTGATGGAATAGGTATTGGAATAATAATCCATATAACTCCATCCTAAAAGCATTTGCCTTTGAGGCCCACCATGGACAAAAACTACCGCAGGTTTTTTAGCTGGACCGCCTTCCTTTTCAAAAAGTTGACCATAAACGGTTGTTCCATCTGGAGCGGTAAATTTCACTTGCTTTGGAGTGACCAAAAGGGATTGAGGGAAATCAGTAGGAATCAGATCTTCTCCCAATAAATTGACATCATTACCAGTTTTTATAGCCACTAAATGAGATCGCTGTGCCGTAGCACTAAAATAGGCTAGTGCTTCATTTCCAATCCATACCGGGTATGCTTCAATCCCTTTTCCTGAAGTTTCCCAGGTTAAATTTCCACTTGAGATCTCCACGGTTCCGATATGTCGTCTATCTAAATCTTCTGGTTCAGCCCCTGTATTTGCAGAAAAAGCAAGTTTCTTTCCGTCTGGACTCTGCTTGATCTGTTCGATCATATAGTCGCCCGGAGTTAAAAGTTTCGAAGTTTTTGTGTTGATATTTAAAGAATATAAGTGCTGCCAACCATCTTCGTAAGAGAGATAGGCGAGGTGGTCGTTTCCTGAAAATGCAAAGAAAGGATAGGTATAGGAGCCTGCTAATGTTTTTGGAGCCTCCCACAATTTTTCTGCAATTCCGGTGTCTGCTTTCGCAACCCAGATCTCCCAGGAATTATGTCTGGGTTCTAATACTGGCATGTCTGCACCACTGCCTCCTGGGCGCCTCACAAAACCAATTTTACTACCATCTGGTGACCATGTGATATTTGAATCCCTATGAAATGAAGGAGAGATCCATTGGATAGGCGTGTTAGCAGCTTCATAAATTCCGATTATAGAATGTGTGCCTCGATTTACCACAAAAGCCAACTCTTTTCCATTTGGTGAATAAGCCACTTCATTGACATTTCCTTTAATTTCAAAAAGCTGCCTAGGCTTCTCCGAGCTAGCTAAATCTGTCGTCCAGACTTGACCACCCTTAAGATATAAAAGTTGGTGATCTCCACCGATGGAAGGATTATCAGCTTCCACTATCGTTTCAACTTTCCCACTTTCAAGGTTGATTTTCCATATCTCTACTTTTGGGAGGGTAGGTAAATTTTGGGCGTTGACAGTGGAGGAAGCGTTGCCGCCACCATGGTCACCACCACGAACAAATACCAGGTAATTTCCATCTGGAGAAAATTGTAAGCTGCTGATTTCCTGTCCATCATCTTCATTGAATTGCGTAATCTTTTTTGGAGTGAAATCTGGAGCAACAGCATAATAAACATTCCTTTTCCCTTGCTCATTCATAGCCCAGGCTATTTTTTGACCTGTTTCCGAACTTGTCAACTCAGAAGGGAAAGAGAATTTCCCTACCTGTTCCATGGTAAAGGACTGGCCAAATAAAAGGTTTGAAAAAAAACAAAAGAGCAGGGTAAGGAGGACTGTATGTTTCATGGCGGGAATGTGCAAAAGTTTAATTAAATGGTTCTATCGCTATAGCTGGAAATCAGTATTTATCATGAATTAGGTAGAGTGTTTTTTCGAGCTCTCGTTTTAATTGAGAAGAGGGTAGGGCATAATTGTTAAGAATGCAGGAAAAGTGTAAAATTTTTCCGCTTTTGGTGATTAGAAAACCACTCAATGCATTACTCATGCTGAGTGTTCCTGTTTTAGCATAGATATAGGCAGATTGGCCTTCATCTGCTTTGTACCAATTTCTAATGGTTCCTGATTCACCTCCTGCCGGAAAATAAGCTTTGATTTTTTCTAAGGGTACTTCTGCTCTTATTTTTCCAAGCAAAGCAACAATAGATCTTGGAGTGAACATATTCTTGGCAGAAAGTCCTGATCCGTCTACCCATAAGAGCTCATCCGGAAGATCAGCTAAGAGGTTTTCTTTGGCATATTCAATGGCATCCGATGTACTCAATTTGTTACTTAATTGATCAGAGACAAGAAGCATTAACTGTTCAGCTAAAAAATTGTCACTGATTTTCATCATTTGAGCATAAATACTGTCGGCAGGCGTCGCTTGAAGTTTTTTAGGATCTAACTTGAGGTAATTCTCATTCTGGATTAAAGTTACTCCTTTACCAGTTTCCTCACTTAATGATTGGGCTGTGAACGCAGCTGAAGTCACAAATGGAATATCCGTCTCGAAAGGTTCGACTTTGACTTTATCCCCCAATTGATAGCTAAAAAGATTGGTATACCTATCTCTTTTAAATCGGTATCCTTTCCAGTCATCAGTTTTTTCAGCAGCAAGAAAATTGGTGAATCTCTTTGGATTGATTGTAAATCTATTTTGTCCTTCCTCTAATTTGAACCTTACCACATTACCATAAATTGGTAAAGCGGAGCGTTCTGTGGCATAGTAATAATTATACCAATCCCACGACCAACCAGGTCCAAAGGCGTCTACCCGATCGAAATTATCCAAGAGGTATAAATCCTTAGTAGATTGTTTTAAAAAGTTTAATGCAACCTCATTTTTTAAGTCTGGATGTAAAAAACCTGGATCTCCTGTACCCCAAAAAATTAAGGAATCTCCACGCTCAAGATAATTCAAGCCATTGACCAATTCATCACCCAATACCGAATAGGAGGTATAAAAGGTGAATAACTTTGTGTTTGAAGCAGGTATAAAATATTTATCCGAATTGATATCTACCAAAACTTTATTTTGTTCAGGATCCAACAGCATAAAGCCCATATGACCCTGATTTAAAATTTCTGATTTTGTTAGAGATTTATTTATTTTTTGAACCGTACAGGAGCTAACAAGTAGTACTAATCCGAGTAGAATTTTTTTCATGAGGTGAATATTTCTATCAAAAGATAAATAAAAAAAGTCTCCTACCGAATTGATAGGAGACTTTGTTGTGAGTTCATGAAGTTTGAGGGATCAACAGATGCAAACTAAAAGCAAAACATAAGTTCTTTAACCTTTTTGAACATAAAAAACCTCTTCATCTGAAGAGGTTTTTAATAATTGTATTTTGAATTTTACTTAGTCACTTTTTTAAATTCAGTAACCAACTTTTTACCATTTTCATATTTGATTTCTTTTTTGATTTCGATTTTTTCGGCCATTTCAGAACCATGAGTACCTTCACTGATATGTGGTGCTATTACTAAAGCTACGATTGACATAAGTTTGATTAGAATGTTCATTGAAGGACCAGAAGTATCTTTAAATGGGTCTCCTACAGTATCACCTGTTACTGAAGCTTTGTGCGGCTCAGATTTTTTATAATACATTTCTCCGTCTATTTCAACACCCTTCTCGAAGGATTTCTTAGCGTTATCCCAAGCTCCACCTGCATTTGATTGAAACATCCCCATCAAAACACCAGAAACTGTCACACCAGCTAATAGCCCTCCTAAAACTTCTGGGCCGAAGATAAAACCTACAATAATTGGAGTTATTAAAGCGATAGCTCCAGGGGCAATCATCTCCCTTATAGAGGCTTTGGTAGATATTTCTACGCATTTATCATACTCAGGCTTGGCTTTATATTCCATGATTCCTGGTATTTCTCTAAACTGGCGTCTCACTTCATTCACCATATCCATTGCTGCTCTACCTACCGCTGCGATTGCCAAGGAAGAGAATATAAATGGGATCATACCTCCTACAAATAAACCTGCCAGTACATTAGCCTTAAAAATATCTATTGAATCAATTCCTGCGATGCCAACAAATGCTGCAAATAATGCTAAAGAAGTCAATGCTGCAGAAGCAATTGCAAATCCTTTTCCTGTTGCTGCAGTAGTATTTCCTACAGCATCCAAAATATCTGTTCTACCTCTTACTTCTTCTGGAAGCTGACTCATTTCTGCAATACCACCTGCGTTATCAGCAATTGGTCCAAAAGCATCAATTGCTAATTGCATGGCAGTAGTAGCCATCATTCCTGCTGCTGCAATTGCTACTCCATATAAACCTGCAAATTCATAAGCGCCATAAATCCCACCCGCTAAAACTAAAGTTGGAAGAACTGTAGATTCCATACCTACAGATAGACCTCCAATGATATTTGTAGCATGTCCAGTTGCGGATTGTTTGATGATAGACATCACTGGTCTTTTGCCCATTGCTGTGTAATATTCTGTTATGATACTCATCAAAGTACCGACTACAAGGCCAAGAATTATCGCATACCAAATATCCATGTTTGAAAACTCATATCCTCTAATAGAAAGAGTTTCTGGCATCATATATTGAACTACAAAGTAGGAGGCAATACCCGTGAAAATAATAGAAGACCAATTTCCCATATTTAGGGCCTTCTGCACATCTCCTTTTTCGTCTTTTATAGTGACAAATGCCATTCCCATGATAGAGAAGACAATACCTAAACCGGCAAGGATCATCGGTAATAAAATCGGGGCGATTCCTCCGAAGGTATCTTCAGAAACAATTTCTCTTCCCAATACCATCGTGGCTAAAATGGTTGCAACATAGGATCCAAAAAGATCCGCTCCCATTCCTGCTACATCTCCAACGTTGTCACCTACATTATCGGCGATTGTTGCTGGGTTTCTAACATCATCTTCAGGAATTCCTGCTTCCACTTTACCAACAAGGTCAGCTCCTACGTCAGCAGCTTTGGTATAAATTCCTCCACCAACTCTAGCGAATAAAGCGATGGATTCTGCACCTAATGAAAATCCAGCTAATACTTCAAGTGCTTTTTCCATTTCAACACCATTTACTCCAGCTCCAACACTTTGAACATAAAAATGGTAAAAGAAAATAAATAAAGAACCTAAGCCAAGAACTGCAAGACCTGCAACACCTAGACCCATTACTGAACCACCAGTAAAGGAAACCTTAAGCGCTTGTTTCAAACTAGTTCTTGCAGCCTGAGTGGTTCTCACATTTGCTTTAGTTGCAATGCGCATTCCTATAAACCCGGCAAATGCAGAGAAAAAAGCTCCGATTAAAAATGAAATAGCAATGACTGGACTGGAAGTTTCTACCATCGTTCCTGACCAGGCAAGGAGGATTACAGCAATAACAGCAAAGTATCCAAGTACTTTCCATTCTGCTCGTAAGAAAGCCATGGCACCGTCGGCAATATAGCCGGCTAGTTCCATCATAGTTTTGTCTCCTGTTTCCTGTTTCGTTACCCATGCAGATTTTATTGCCATCGCTATCAGGCCTAAAATCCCTAGTGCCGGGACCAAATAAATAAGCGCGTTTTCCATATAGATTCTAAATACTTAATAGGGTTTTTTTATAATCAACTCGGCAAATATAGAATTTCTCCCGAAGCCACCAACCACTAACAAATGAGTATGTCTGTTTTAAAAAGACATTTTGTTAATGATTTTACAAAAAGACCCTATAACTGGTATGTTTTGAAGGGTAATTGTTTCATATTTCTAATAATTACCTAAATCCACTTATTAAAAAATCCTTTTGGGAAGGATAGTTAATCCTTTATCATACTGGGAGTATATGGGAAGGAAAGTAGTGTTGGTTTACCACCTCTAGCCTCATTTGAAATGAATAGCGTTCCATCCGGACTGAATGTGATTCCTTCCGCTTGCTTGAAAATTGCCGGATCAAGTTTATAAAACTCTTTGGGAGTAAGCTGCTGATCCAAAACCATTAACCAATTGTCACTTGATGATAATAGATAAAAATGGTGTTCTATTGGGTGATAGGCAATGGCCGAAGGTTTAATTCTTATGTTTTTAAGCTCCTTCTCATTAAGAATTGACTTTAAATCTGTGGCATTTAAGACTTTTTTTGGTTTATTATCAAAACTCATTGATTCTAAATTGAAAGAATAAACTGAAGCAACCTCATTACCTTTATCTGAGTTACAGTCTTTGCAAAAGATCCATATATTAGGGCCTGTGTTTGATTTTATCATTGCTTCAAAATCATTTTTCCCTTTCCCTGGAAAATTATACATAATTGATTTCATGGAATCTCTAAAAGGATTACTGATTTGATAAATGTCCCCATTACTTTTGAGGGCCCAAGCATCATTATTATAAACCATAATCTCTTCGATGTCTGCATTTTTGGCAAACTTTTGCGTTGTCGTTATCTCTGCGGTATTTGGGTTTAGCACATAAATGACTGAGGATTCGTCTTCAATAGCCCAAAGTTTATTTTCACTTATCCATTCGATTCCAGAAATTTCTTCTAGTTTTTTTGGAAGGTTCACTTTTTCCATTTCTTCCAATGAATATCTATCTGGGAAAGAATAAGAAAATGAGCCTTCTGTTTTGGGATAACATTGGCTTAAAACGAAAAAAGAGAAAAGTGAAATAATAGAAATATGATTCATTGTTCCTTGAAAACTAATATTTTTTTATCTTAGGAGTTATAAATTAGAATATTGGCTTTGAATAATCAATTATTAGTAAAGTTTGAATCCTGGATGATGGAAATGTTTGCAAATATGCAAATGCCTGAGGTATGTTACCATAATTTGGATCATACCTTACTGATTGTTGATACAGTAAATGTTTTGGGAAAGTACTTTGGCTTAGCAGAACAGGATTTAGAGGACTTGTTTTATGCGGGATGGCTTCATGACGTAGGATATTGGGACGGAGTTGCTGAAGGGCATGAGCAACAAGGAGCAAATCTTGCACAAACTTGTTTAATGGAATTAGGACTTCCCGAAGATAGAATTCGCCGAATTCAATCTGCAATTTTGGCGACAAAGGTCCCGCAGCAGCCCAAAGATCTTTTTGAGGCTATTATTTGTGATTCGGATTTGAGTCAGTTAGGTTCTGATTTATTTTACCACCACACATTACTTTTGAAAAAAGAAAAAGAGAGTTCCACAGGAAAAGAAATTTCACTTTTAGATTGGCTTAAGGGAACAAGAGAATTTTTGAAATCTCACCACTATCATTCTAAATATGCCTTGAGATTTTTTCAGCCGGGCAAAGAAAAAAACATGCTTCTATTGGATGAGAAAATACGTGAAACCGAATTGATGCTGGTAGGGAAAGCGTGAAGTAGTTCCATAATTCACCTGAGATTTAAATAGTCATTACCCAAGTATATTTAGTAGTAACTCAGCTTTCATTTTCGGTTTCTTTGATACAGAATACCAGTTGTATTCTTCTTATCTAACATTTAAAAATAGTACTCCCAATCTGGGTTTAATTACAATTCCCTGCTTACTAGCTTAATTGACGTCAAAGTGAAATAGAGAAGTTGAACAATCCGCATTATAATTATTTAGAAAAGACCCATAACTTTTAATCATTGTCTAAGGAGCAATTATATATGTCCTAAATTGAAGAGTGAAATTAGTTTTTTCATGATTCAATTTTTTTTGTCTAACAAAGAATTGGACTTAGTATATCAGGAAAAAATCACATAAGAATTAAGTTTTGTCGCTAAAATGATCTTGTTTTGAAATAGAAACCAGTTTTTAAAAAATATGGAAAAGTTAAAAATCGACCGCTTTTTAAACCTCAATGAGCCATTGTCAACCTTCTCTCCAGAACTGAAAGCACTGTATTATGATGGTAAAGGTGATTGGAAAACATCTCATAATATGGTGGACCAGTTACCAGGAAAAAGTGCGGCTCGAGTTCACGCTTATTTACATAGAAAAGAAGGAGATCAGTGGAATGCTGATTATTGGTATCGGAGAGCAGGAGAGCCCCGACCCACTGTTTCCCTTGACGAGGAATGGGCTATTTTGTTGGAAAGGTATTGGGTTGATTTTTAATTTTTTTAATAATTAGCCCGGCATTTTGATTTAGGATTTTCAAAATTTGGAGACTCATATGAAGTCAATACTCTGATTTTATGCTTGAAAATACCCAATATTGGGTATTTTTTGAGCCTTCTCTAAATTGTACTTTTGGGTCAAATGATGTTTATTTATGAAATTCTTTTATTTATCGTCAAATCCAAATGATGAAGGGAAATATGAGATCCACGAAAGGGAGTGTGAATTAATTCCTGATATTCTGGATCGGGAATATTTAGGTCCTTTTAATAATGGAAAAGAGGCAATGAGGAAAGCTGTGGATTTAAATCCAAAAGCTAGTACCTGCAAGCAATGCTGTAATACCACATTCCAAGCAGTCTTTTTTAAAAATAATTGAAATTAGGTTCGTATAATTTTATTCAGGTACTGGATAAAACCATTCATTATATTAATTTCGCCTAAGTATCGGGGTGTGGCGCAGTCCGGTTAGCGTACACGTCTGGGGGGCGTGGGGTCGTGGGTTCAAATCCCGCCACCCCGACAAAGGCAGTTCTATTAAGAGCTGCCTTTTTTTTATATCAGAAAAGCCCCAATATTATAAAAAATAAATCTTTATAAAGGGAAAGAGTAGATTAGGATCGAATTCCCCCATTTCAGAAAACAATCAATTAGTCATAAGTTAATTTGTAGAGCCTCACTTTTTCTCTTCTTGGTCAATCACTGAAGGAACCTTCCATTTTACACTGCTCACCTTTCTGCTGCTGGCTTGCTCTATAGCTTTATTGCTACGCTTTTTGTCATAAATCATCGCAAAGGTCATGATCACACTCGTCCCGATAATTACAAAAAGTAAGATTCCAGGCTCGAATCCTTCGATCTGTACTTCAACTGGAATAGCATAAAAAAGGAGAACGGTAATCAATCCTCTTGGCGCGATAAAGAGCTGTGGAAGCATATCTTTTCCTTCAAAAACCATCAAAATTAAAAACCGAATGAGGTAGATGGATAAAATAATGAGAGAACTGATAATAGCGACCTGTAAGTCAAAAAGGGATGCAACCGTAATTGTAAGTCCGAAAATCACAAAGAAAAATGTTCGGACCACAAAGGCTGTTTCTGCAGTTATCGTATGTAATTCATGATAAATCTGATGGGCTTTTTCAAAATGTAACCATTTTGAAAGTCTGCCTCTGAAAAAGAGTTTCATATTGGCAATAACTAACCCGAAGATCAAAATAATGATCAAAGAGGAGAGATGCATTTTCTTGCCGATGGCGTAGAGAAGAAGGAGAAGAGCAATCAACAAAAAGAGCTTAACCTGACTTTTAATGTTCTGGAAAATCAGAATAATTCCATAACTGGCAATTAATGAAATTGCTATTGTCAAAAGTAAATTTCCACCGAATCCTACGACTCCAGAATCCTGAGCCGGGTTTAACTTTCCCGTAAGGAAATAAAACATCATGATCCCAAGAATATCGGAGAAAGTGCCTTCATAAATATGGAATTCCCGCTTTTTGTAATTAAGCGTTCCAACACTTGGAATTATTATAGCAGAAGAAAGAATAGAAAGTGGAGTTGCATAAAGCCATGCGGACTCAGTAGTCATGTCAGGCACGAAAGTCATCAAAATCCAAACTGCTGCCCAAGCGGACCCTAAAAGTCCAATCAATGCCACAGCGAATGATTTGAGGATAGGTAAAAGCTTCTCTTGTTTTAATTCCAGTTCAAGAGCAGCCTCCAAAACAATCATGATCAATCCAACGATACCTAAGACTTCTAAAATCGGAAAAAAATCAAAGGTTTCATTTGTAAAGCTTTGTAATAAATATTGCAGTAAAATCCCCAGTCCGATAAGCATCAGGACAGCAGGAATATTGGTTCGCTTTGAGATCCCATTGAATAGAAATGAGAGGATCAAAATAACAGAGAACTCAATGATAAGATTATAGGAGGAAATGATTTCCATAGTTACTCAAAGTTTTCAGTTAGACTGCTGGATATGCTATTATCGCTCAAAAAATTGGTCAAATCTTCAGTTTTAGCACCTTTTTCAAGAGTGTATTGCAATACATAAAGATTTTCCTTTTTCGTAGCTCTTAAGTCAATAGGTTTACTAAATGCCAAGATGGGTTGGTCAAAAAGTAAATCTAAGATCTGTTTTTGCGAGAGTTGAGAATGTAAATAAATTAATTGCAATCGGGTAGTAGATTTAGGAGGGATCACTGAAAATCCAGATTGCTCAAATTCCCCATGCCAGATAAAATGCTCCCCTGTTGAAGTTCCCAAAACGAGACCCAATGCTCCAATCTTGTGAATGAGCCCTCTTAGCTTTTTTCCTTGAACAACGGCTCCTATTTGAATCATTGGGTTTTCACGTAGGAAAAGTCCACTAATATAATGTTTGAGATAAGGAAAAGTAAGGATAAAGCCAGCGCCGACCAAGAGGCCGTGGCGAATGTAATCAATGGAAATGAAGGCAACCAATAAAATACCCCAGGCGATCGGCACGTAAAAAAGACTCAGTCTTTTCATTATTCTTGTGATTCTCTTTCCTGATTTATTTTGCCGGAGATATCGTTTGGCAAGCCAATGGCAAGCTTTAAGAATGGCGTAGATACAAAGAAGTATTAAGCCTAAAGCTAGGAGGTTGTTCCAATGATATAGATTATCCTGATCCATTTTTATAAGAAAACTTCTCTGTCATTTAGTAACATATGAATTTCTTGTTTTAAACTGTCTTTTACTACAAGAAATCCTGCTTCATTTCTGCCCAAAATATTTATAGTTAATAGTTTACGAATCGATGGCTTAATATAATTTTCAAACCTTGTAGTAAAAAATTCTTTCAGTTCCAGTTCTGACCCATATCCGTAAAGAAGGCAATATTTCAGGATCAAAACTTCCTCATCGGAAAGAAAATCATTCAGTTGAATATCTCTATCAACAAATCGAACCTGGTCAGTATCGAGAATATCGGTGCAATAGGTCCATGCTTGAAGGACAGCCCCCAAATTGTAATCATACATCTTGGTCAATGAGAGAATTTTTTTCTCCAATTGTCGATCTGTAAGCGGTTTCTTTTCCTGTTCCAAAACGTCTTTATGTGAGGCTCCATGTCGAAGCATAATTGCCTTGAAAATTTCTTCATTTGTGGACTTGGATACAGAATGAAGTTTGGTGAAGGTTATCGAAAAAGGAATTCTACTATCCAGATGCTTCAAAAGGATTGAAGAAATTGTAGCACAAATTAAAACTCGTTGTGATTGATTGGAAATAAAATCCATAAGAGCCTTCATGTTTTCCAACAAGGAATACTCTTGATCTCTCCATTGATGAAGATCATCTAAAATTACCAGGGGAGCAGAATTACTTACCGATCGTTTGATAAAATCCAGCGCCTCTTTTAAATTCTTTGAAGTTCTGAATTTCCTTCCTTCCACAATGATATCTGAATTAGGATTCAAAGTAATTGTACGCTTTGCAAAGTAATGCTTTGAAATATATTCGGCTAAGGTTGTTTTTCCAGAAAATGAATCTCCGCTTAACAAAATAGAGCGACCACTTCCTTGATTCCACTGTCTTACAGTTTCTTCCAGCTGGTTTTCAATTCCAGTACGTGAAACGAGAAATAAATCGCCTACAAAATTTTTGGTTAGGAAAAGGGCATGGTAATGATCAGTATTGGGTTTGGTTGATCTAGTTTCTATGATTTTTAAGGCTTTTTCTAGTTCCTGATGCGGTGTTTTTTCTTTGGCTTCTTCGTATTGGCGACTGATTTTAGACCAAAGAGTTTTAATTGCTAAACTTATTTTCTTTTCAAACCCATGATTGTTACTTCCAAGCCTGGTGAAAGAAGTCTGTAAAGGAACCTTTAGATACTCAGATTCTATATATAGTTGAGTCACCGCAAAATCCTTTTTCATCAACTCATCTATATGCGACAGGAGCTCTAAGCTTCTTTTTTTATTTTTTCGTTCTTCTGCAAGTAGTTTTTCAAGGGTTTCCTTTTCAACCCTGAAATCACTTAGAGATTCTGTTTTGATTAGAATTGATAAACTACCTCTCAAGGAAGAAAGCACATGTTTCACTCGGGTAGTTAGTGATTCCTGGTCCTCCCATAGCTCCATGACATCTTGCAGAATATAATAATCTAGCCATTTCGTAGTGGTCTTCTTGAAATCAATTGACTTTTCTAGTAAGAGTCCATCTTCTGTTCCCACTGGAATGGTAAATGATTTGAGGCTTTCAACCCAATCTTCAAGCGTCCTGATTTGATTTTCTTTTTTTTCATTATACTTCATGAGATCCTCCAACAGGTTCTCAATCCAATTAAGCCCTTCTTTCAGTTTTTGTTGGCTATCGATTTGACTTAAAAGCTCTAAGCTTTCTGTTGTTTTTAATAGAAAAAAATCATTTTCATTTCGGATTTCAACCCCCATTCTTTCTAGGTTAGATCTAATCAATGTAAAACTGACAATAGTTTCCTTCACTAAACCTTTGGAGCTATGAATGATGTTAATGTGTTCTTGAATCGTGTTTAGTTGTTCAGAATAAACACTCCAAGGATTTTTAAGATGTTGTATGGATTCCAGTTTTCTTCCCAAAGCACCTTCTTTTTCAAGAAGTAATTTGTCCATACCCTCGATATCGTTGTAAAGGGCGTTGATTTCAGTTAGTAATAATTCTTTAGAAGCTTGAAAATGCTTTTCAACACCTTCTTTAGTCACTCTATGTTCTTTTACTCGGTTTTGGGCAATTGAAAGCTGTAAAAGAGTATCACGAATTAGCAAAGAAATATTTTTGAACTTTTCAGGGGAAAAATAATGCCAGAGGTACACTTCATGAGATGATAAGAGTTCTTGTTTTTCATCTGAAGGAATCAAAGACTTGCCAAATGATAAGAAAGATTCAAGGAGTTTTGGGTATTTCTGGATAATCAAATCATAGAGAGATTCGGATCCAGTCTGAGATTTTACCTGATTATAAAATTCAGTTAATTGATCCAAAAAGTCTTGGGTTTTTATTGGATCAATATCAGATAATTGCCTACTCTGTTCTTTTATTTCCGCCATTTGACATTTGTTTCTTACCAAAGAAAGTGTTTTTAACTGAATTTTAAATCTTCAATCGATGATAATATTTCCTGTAGATAAGTGCTCTTATCGAAAAAGAATAAGGTTTTGAAGAAGTTAATTTTAAGATATTCTTAAAACCTCATATCGATATTTAAACTATGAGATACGTAAAAGAGCTGAATTAGATCGGATCAAAATTTATCCTAATAAATAAAAATAAGTAAAGGTTAGAAAGCAAGATTTTTCCTTTTCTACCATGGATTTAGATAATTCTAAGTCAATTATCGAATAATCTAGTCATTGCTATAATTCTATTGAAAACTCTCGAAGAAGAATCAATGAAGTGGAATTTCAAGCGTATATTTAGGGTTATAAAATTCGCAGGAACTTTCTTTTTTTAACATTCGACTCGTTTTAATTTTAAAAAGGGGGAGAAGGATTAAAACAGTATTTATATTAAAATCAATCAATTATTAAACCTATGCTTTTGAAACCAAGATTGCTTGGGCTAGGAATAGCTTTGACTATTGCTGCGCTAACTTTCACCTCACAGGCTCAAACGGTATCTAAACTTACGCTAGACTCTTTTACAAACAATAAAGGAAGCTGGACGGAAGTAGGGGAAGTTTGGTCCGAACTTTCTCCAAAAGATCATATTCTAATTGCCGATGGGGAAGGAACTATTTTATTTAATGCTCCCGCAAAAAGAAAACCAGGTTCTGATATTATTTCTTCCGAAAAATTCGGGGATGTCGAACTTACAATGGTCTATATGATGGCTGAGGGCTCTAATTCAGGTTTATACCTTCAAGGTCAATACGAAGTGCAATTATTGGACAGTTGGATGGAAACCAATCCAAAGTCCGGAAGTAATGGAGGTGTCTATGAGCGTTGGGATGAATCAAAACCTGACGGACAAAAAGGCTATCAAGGGTATGCCCCAAGGCAAAATGCCAGTAAAGCTCCCGGGATTTGGCAAAAATTGGAAGTGGCTTTTCAGGCACCCAGATTCTCTGCGAATGGTGAAAAAATTCAGAATGCTAAATTTAGATACATTCGATTAAACGGGGTTACAATTCATGAGAACCTAGAGGTTTTTGGCCCTACTCGCGGAGCATTATTTGAGGAGGAAGTAGCTGAAGGACCTATTCGGATTCAGGGAGATCATGGTTCTGTAGCAATCAAATCCCTTGAGGTGAAAAGATTGGATTTAAGTGCTCCTGAAATTAAGAATATAAATTTTTCGGTCTATTCTGGTTCTTTTTCTGAATTCCCTAAATCTGATTTACAAGCAATAAAAACAGGAAGTCTGGAATCCTTTGATGATTTTAATTCAGGTGTCACCGGATCAACATTGACCAAGTTTACAGGTGTTTTGGATATTAAGGAAAGTGGGAATTATACTTTTGATCTGGATGTCCCAAGGGGGTTGGGAGCAATGGTTTTAGGAGATAATTCTGCCTCCGCGGAACTAAGAGAGGGCAGAGTAAGAGTTGAGAAAGCATTGGATTCTGGTGAGATCCCTTATTCGATTTGGATCTCCAAACCAATGGATTGGACAGTTCAAGGCTTTAATTTTACTGTTAGTGCAGATGGGCTCTGGCCAATCGCATTGAGCGAGTCTGTAATGTCTTACAATAATTCAGTAGATCCAATTTGGGTGAAAACTGAAGAAACTCCTGTTTTAAGAAGTTTTGCAGAGCTACCTAACAGAACTAAGCTCTCCCATGCTGTTTCAGTATCCTCCAACTTTGGGACTCATTTTACATATGACTTGGAAACAAATCAATTGATCAGAGTTTGGAGAGGGGGATTTTTGGATGCGACGCCTATGTGGCACAGTAGAGGGAATGGTGTTTCAAGACCTTTAGGTGCTATAACTGAATTGAGTCTTGATACTCCATTATTACTTACTAACTCTTACCAAGCTTCAGACATTGCTTTGAAGGGAACAGGATATCAAATCTTGGGTAATGGAGATGTGGAATTTGGTGCAAAATTGGAATCAGGTGCCATTTTAAAAGATCATATCAAGTTAATGGAAACAGGAAAAGGAATTTTTAGGGAGTTGGAGATTTCTGGAGCTCCTCAAGGATATCAAGTGAAAATTGCGCCGGGTAATACCTTAAAAAAAGTTTCTAAAACACTGTATCTCATAGAAGATACCGGAGTGTATCTGGAAGTGCTGACAGAGGATGCGGAACCTAAAATAGGGACTGAAGGTATTTATCTTCCATTTAATTCAAAGTTGAGCTATGTTTTATTGTTTTAATCCAAGCCTGATGAAAATGAAAAAAATGACTATCAAAAAATTGTTTCTGGGGGTATTGTGCTATGGATTAGCTTACACCTCATTTGCTCAGGAATCGCCTAAGGAAGAAGATTATTTTAAGATTACCCGAGTACCCACACCAGAGGGTTTGCTTTTGGAAGTAGGTGGATTAACCATGTTACCTAACGGAAATTTAGGAATCTCGACAAGAAGAGGTGATGTGTTTGTGGTAGAAAACCCAACATCAACTAGACCATATTTCAAGAAATTTGCCTCTGGATTACATGAAGCTTTAGGCTTGCATTATGAAGATGGAGCTTTTTATGCTGTACAGCGAGGAGAATTGACGAAAATGGTTGATTTTAATGGAGATGGTGTTGCTGATTTATATGAAACTGTTGCTTCTTGGCCGCTTTCTGCTCATTACCATGAATATAGCTTTGGTCCAAAAATAGCAAAAGATGGATCCTTTGTAGTAACTACTAATTTGGCTTTTGGTAACCAGGAATGGTGGAGAGGTGAAAGCCGAGTTCCTTTTAGAGGATGGACTTTGAAAGTTCACAGAGATGGAACTTTAGAACCTTATGCTTCTGGGATGAGATCTCCTGCAGGAGTAGGAGTAATAAATGGTGATATTTTTTATACAGAAAATCAAGGTGATTATCAGGGATCTGGTGGCTTATGGCATTTAGAGAAGGGTGATTTCTCCGGACATCCAGCTGGCTTAAGGTGGTCTGGTTTACCAAATTCTCCAATTAATATCACCTCCGAGCAATTTGATCAGGTGGTGGATCCACAGAATGTTAAGGATGAAAATGGCAGGTTTATCAAGCCTGAGAATGTCGTGGATGATAATTATGTAACTCTATATGAGGCTAAAAAATCACTACCTGCTATTAAACTCCCAGCCATCTGGTTCCCTTATGGAGTACAGGGTATTTCTACTTCAGAGCCAATTGTGATTCCAGATGGGTTTTTAGGTCCATTTGCAGGCCAAATCCTTGTCGGGGATCAAGGTCAGAGCAAAATCATGAGAGTTGTTTTGGAAAAAGTAAAGGGCGAATATCAGGGTGCTTCGATCGATTTCAGAAATGGATTTCAATCCGGTGTGCTTCGAATGGTATTTGCAGATGACCAATCCATGTTTGTAGGGGAGACCAACAGAGGTTGGGGTTCTGCAGGGGATGCGAATGAAGGATTGCAACGATTGGTTTGGAATAGAGAGCTTCCTTTTGAAATGAGGACCGTGAAAGCAAAAGTGGATGGGTTTGAAATTGAATTTACCAAACCTGTTAACAAAGAGTCGGCTGAGGACTTGAGCTCTTACATGGTGGACAGTTACACGTATAAGTATCACCCTGTTTATGGTAGCCCTCCAGTTAGAAATATGGAGCATGAAATTTTAGGTGTGGAGGTTTCTGAAGATGGTATGAAAGTAAGAATTGCAGTGAAGGACTTAAAGCAATACCATGTTCATAAGATTAGTCTTCCAGGAATTAGAGAAGCGAGTCAATCGCATGAATTGATTCATCCGGATGCATATTATACCTTGAATAATATTCCTGACGGTACCAAAATGTATATTAATCCAAAACCAGTACCTGTTGTGGAAGAGAAACCAAATACCAAACCAAATGCTGAAAAAGTAATAGCTTCTAATGCAATTCCATCTGAAGCAGAGATTAAAACATTACTTGCAAAGAATACCTGTATTGCTTGCCATGCTCCCAATAAAAAAGTGGTGGGCCCAGGGTTTAATGAGATCGCTAAAAGAAAATATTCTCCAGAAAAAATTGTAGAATTGATTTACAACCCTAAACCAGAAAATTGGCCTGAATATGCTACTCCAATGGCACCAATGCCACAAATTAAAAGGGAAGATGCCTTAAAGATTGCTCGATGGATCAATTCTTTGGACAATTAGAAAAAAATAGAGGCTATAAATCCTCAAAAAGCCGTCACTAGCTATTGGCGGCTTTTTTTGTTTTAGATTAGTACTGGTTAGGGCAGGATAGGTAGGACGTTGGAAATTTTAATATTAAGACTTATATCCAAAATTAAACCTTAAAAGATGCGAGCTTCAAGCGTAATTATAGGATGGGTTTTCACTATTTGTCTTATGATAAATTTGAAAGCTGAAAGTTTAGACTCTCTTTCAAATGTAGATCAAACTAAACCAAATGTGGTTTTTATCCTTGCTGACCAATGGCGTGCCCAGGAATTGGGTTATGCAGGCAGTGAAAATGTTATAACTCCTAATCTCGACGCTTTGGCGGAGGAGAGTTTGGTTTTTCATAATGCAGTTTCAGTAAGTCCGGTTTGTACCCCATGGAGAGCTAGTTTTTTGACAGGTCAATACCCTTTGACAAATGGTATTTTTTATAATGATAAGCCTTTGCCAACTGATGCTGTGACAGCGGGAAAAATCTATAAAAATGCAGGATATGCTACAGGTTACATAGGGAAGTGGCATTTGAATGGGCATGCACGTGGAGAAGATGCATTTGCTGCCCGGGAACTTCCGGTTCCTAAAGAGAGAAGGCAAGGGTTTGATTATTGGAAAGTAAGAGAGGTTACTCATAATTATAACAATAGCTTCTATTTTGATGAGGAAAATGTAAAACATACTTGGGAGGGATATGATGTTTTTCCTCAGACAGATAGTGCGATTAGCTTTATAAACAAGAACACGAAAAAACCCTTTTTCTTAATGTTGTCTTATGGTCCCCCGCACGACCCATATTTTTCTGCTCCTGAAGAGTTTAAGAAACTTTATAATGAAAAGGATATTAAGCTAAGGCCAAATGTTCCAGTCGAGTTACAGGATAGTGCCCGCCATGTGTTAGCAGGCTATTATGCACATTGCACCGCGATCGATAAAGCCATTGGTGATTTATTGAAAGCTTTGGATAATGCTGGCCTGAAGGACAATACGATTATTGTTTTTTCTTCTGAACATGGAGACATGCTCTTGTCAAAAGGGGTTTTGAAGAAACAAAGACCTTGGGATGAATCAATTAAAGTTCCTCTATTAATTCGCTATCCAGAAATTTATGGTCAAGACCGGAAGGATTTTTATGACCCGATTAATACCCCGGATTTACTACCGACTTTACTCGGAATGAGTAATATAAAAAAGCCAAAAACAATAGAGGGAAAAGACTTTTCAAAAAAAATGATTTCGGCAAAGGACTTAGAAAATGAGGCCGCACTGGTGATGCTCCCGGTTCCATTTCATGAATGGAAATTTATGAATGGGGGTAGAGAATATAGGGCTATCCGAACTAAAAGATACACCTATGTGGAGGACCTGCTTGGCCCATGGTTATTGTATGATAATGAAAAAGACCCTTATCAAATGAATAATTTGGTTGGAAAAGAGGAGGCCAAGTCACTTCAGGAAGAAATGAAGAAGATTCTTCAGGCTAAATTGAAAAAGACAAATGATAAATTTTTACCTGCTGATGAGTATATGAAAATGTGGAACTACCTCTATGATAGCCCAGGAGGAAGGAGTGACAGCTTACGCTTAGAAAATTATCTCGAGATAAATAGAAACTAATTTGTTAGATTATGTGACTTGAAAGCTTTTAAATAAATTGGAATAGATTCAAATTTAATTCCTTGTCTTTTGCCTTTCATCTAACGCATGATTTTATGATCTCTAGATTTTATTTAACCTGTCTGATTTTTTGTGTTTTTTCCTGTTCTTTTAAAGATTCGGAAAAAATAAACTCCAATACTTATGCCGCTGATGTAATTATCTACGGGGGAATTTCAGTAGCAATCATTGCGTCTGTTTAGGGTAGGAAACTCTGTAATACCAGCACTTTTATTTTTCATATTCAAAAGGATCAAAAGTCAATTAGCATTTCACCCATTTCCTATAATATCAAAGAGATTGAGCAGATGAAGTAGCCAATTTTCAGCTTATTTCTTTATTATCAATGATAGCTGAATCTAAACCAAATTTCAGAAGATAATTTTCTGATATTAATCAGCTCATCAGTTATTGACTAAAAATGAATACTTAACTAACTTGATCTTCTAGCAAAGCAGAAATGCAAAAAGAAAATGAAGGTAAATTCACTCCAAAATAGATCAATTAGTATCTACCTTACTTTTTTTCTTATTCTTTTTGGATTTCTTTCCTGTGAAGAAAAGAAGCCTCGACTGCCCGAAATGGCCATTCATTATTTTCCCATTTTAAGAAATAATTCATGGACCTATGAGGTAAAAATGGTTAGAGATAATGGGGAGGTTACAAGTTCTTACCTTGAAACCTGGACCATGGGAGATGGCCGTATTAATATTACAAGTGATTCTCCCAATATTGGTGGGTATTGGATTATATACATAGGTGGTGATACAAATATCTACAATAATGTCGGAGAGTTTTTGACGACTCGATATATTCAGGAGCCACCTTCAGAAAGCTTTGTTTTGGATTATAGAGAGGGGCTTTCACCTCGGTGGCATTGGATGATTGGTGGAAAAAAAAGAATCAATGGTCGGGAATATCTTATCGCAAAGGACTCTATAGTCTATTATCCCAGCGAAAGTTTCGTTCTGATCTATACTTTTCAGAAGGGAGTGGGCATATCTGAAAAACGAAAACTTTTCTATAAAATTGATCAAAATGGAGTAGTGAAGAAGGAGGATTATGAGCTTGTACATACCTTGAAAAGTTATCAACTTCGATAAAGCAAAAGGAGTATTTATTCAATTAGCTGCACTGGTGATGCTTCCTGTTCCATTTCATGAATGGAGGTAGGGAGTATAGGGCTATTCGTACCAAACGATACACCTATGTGGAGGACTTGCTTGGCCCATGGTTATTGTATGATAATGAAAAAGACCCTTATCAAATGAATAATTTGGTTGGAAAAGAGGAGGCTAGGTCGCTTCAGGAAGAAATGAAGGGGATTCTTCAAGCTAAATTAAAGAAGACAAATGATAAATTTTTACCTGCCGATGAGTATATGAAAATGTGGAACTACCTCTATGATAGTCCAGGTGGAAGGAGTGACAGCTTACGCTTAGAAAATTATCTTGAGATAAATAGAAACTAGCCTTTTCGATTATGTGACTTGAAAGGTTTTGAATAAATTGGAATTCGTTCTCATTTATTTCCCTGTCTTTTACTTGTCATCTAAAGCATGATTTTATGATCTCTAGATTTTATTTAACCTGTCTGATTTTTCTTATTTTTTCCTGTTCTTTTAAAGATTCGGAAAAAGTAAACCCCAATACATATACCGCTGATGTTATTATCTACGGGGGAACCTCAGCAGCAATCATTGCGGCTGTTCAGGTGAAGAAAATGGGTAAATCCGTATTTGTTGTTTCGCCAGAGAAGCATTTGGGGGGACTTTCTTCAGGTGGACTTGGATATACTGATACAGGAGATAAATCTGTGATAGGAGGATTAGCAAGAGATTTTTATGGAAGGGTATATTCCCATTATCAACAGGATTCTGCATGGAAATGGCAAGACCGAGAGGAATATGGTAATAAAGGTCAGGGGACGCCTGCCATTGATGGAGATGCAAGAACCATGTGGATTTTTGAACCTCATGTGGCAGAACAAATTTTCGAGGACTATGTCAGCGAATTCAAAATTGAGGTTTTTCGAGATGAATGGTTGGATAGAGATTCTGGTGTCTCTAAGGAAAATGGGGAGATTGTCAAAATCCGTACTCTTTCGGGAAAATTATTTGAAGGAAAGGTTTTTATCGATGCGACCTATGAAGGGGATTTAATGGCTTCTTCAGGTGTATCTTATCATATAGGGAGAGAATCCAATGAGGTTTACGGGGAAAAATGGAATGGTGTGCAGGTAGGAGTCTATCAGCATCGGCATTATTTTAAAGATTCTATCAGTGCTTACAATACTCCCGGAGACCCTTCCAGTGGGCTGGTTGCTGAAGTATCGGATGCACCTCCTGGTAATAATGGGACTGGCGATACACGTCTTCAAGCCTATAATTACCGAATGTGTTTGAGTAGACATCCTGAAAACCGAATGCCGTTTGAAAAACCACCTGGCTATGACCCTGCAAGGTATGAACTGTTGGTTAGAGTGTATGAAGCTGGTTGGGATGAAACCTTTGATAAATTTGACCCCATTCCCAATTTAAAAACAGACACCAATAATCATGGGCCCTTCAGTACGGACTACATAGGTAAAAATTACACGTACCCAGAGGCAAGTTACGAGGAAAGGAAAGCTTTGTTAGAGGAGCATACCAACTACCAAAAAGGGCTAATGTACTTTTTGCAGAATGATCAAAGAGTGCCAACAAAAGTTAGGGAGAAGATGGCTCAATGGGGTTTGGCTAAAGATGAATTTACCGATAATGGGAATTGGCCGCACCAGATCTATGTGAGAGAAGCTAGAAGAATGATTGGTGACTATGTGATGACAGAACATGAAGTTTTGGGAGATCGAGAGGTTCCAAAGCCAATTGGTATGGGTTCTTACTCTTTGGACTCACATAATGTGCAACGATTCGTTACTCCAGGTGGATATGTACAAAATGAAGGTGATATAGGAGTACACCCAAAAAACCCCTATAGCATTTCATATGGAACCTTGATCCCTAAGAAATCGGAATGTAAAAACTTACTGGTTCCAGTTTGTGTCTCTAGTTCTCATACAGCTTTCGGCTCCATTCGGATGGAACCAGTTTTTATGATATTAGGTCAATCAGCGGCCGCTGCAGCTGTCCTTGCGATAAATTCGGCTTCTGCAGTTCAAGACTTGGATTATACCGAACTCAAAGAAGTCCTATCGAATGAGAAGCAAGTTTTAGACTTGGCTGGTAGATTGCAATAATCAATTTCTTGGAGGAGTGATCATAATATGCGCTCGATGAGTTCCTGGATCCATGATCCAAGGCATACCTGGAGCGCTTGGCTTTAGTGGTAAACCGGTGCTTTCGGCCGTAGCCCAAGGTAAATAAACCACGTATCTGAGATAAGTATCAGATACTTCTCCAGTTGAAGGATCATAATTTTCAGCATCTGCGGTTAAAACAAACAGGGTCGCACCCTCATCAGGCATTTTAAGCTTACCGCTTTTTGCTTCAGCTTCTCTGGTATCAAAAATTTCCTGAAAAGACTTGCCTTCTTTCTTAAGTTCCCGGCCTCTTTCCATGAAGGGTTCTAACCCTTTTTGATAACTTGAAACACTAAAACCCGGTGAATTCGGGTCATCTGTTATACAGACCATCTCATTTGTTCCGTTTCGAAGGACAACAAAATTCCCATTAGAATCATAGCCATAAACCATAGCACCATCTTTCTTTTCGTCAGGAGCTGCCATCAAGGCGGTTTTAATTTGAACTTCTTTTGATGGGATGGTTTGAGAAAAACAAAAATTTGAAATCAATAAAAAACCAAAAACGGATATATAAGTTTTCATAGAATAATAATTTGGGTTTCTTGAATTTACACTTTATTTCTGAAATCACTTTTTGAAAGATTAAAAAACTAATATTCGATAATATCTGCTTCATAAAACTCTCGTGAGGTTTCACCATTTCTGAGTTTGTATTGGATTTGCCTGGTTTTTCCTGAAGGAACCCAATTTCCATCTTCCAATTTAAAGACTGGAAATCTTTGGATTAGGGTAGTTTCCACAATTGCAAAATCGTCTTGTCCTTGGAATCCAACCGAAGCCTCGGCACTCATTTCAGGCATACTGATTCTACTCATTGATTTACCATTATTTACAGAGTAGCCAATTAGCGATGCTTTCATTTCCAATCCATAAGAGTTGAAAAATATCAGTATCTCTGGCCATCCATCACTATTTAAATCTTCGATTTCTGATTCGATATATCCTCCATCTATTTTATGAAAAATCGGATCAGTGTCGACTTCTAATCCATCTGTTTCTATGGAGAGAGTCGTATAAGGATTTTGTTCAGTTGCCTTAATATCAAAGCTTACTCCTTGTAATTCATGTTTTTGCTCAAATGTGAAATTGCTAATTTGAGTGGTGTCCAAAGGTTCATTTAGTTTAACATAGCTGTTTTCTAAGCTTCCCCCACCACTGCAGAAAAAGTAAAGGATCTCTCCGGCTTCGGTATTTTCACCTTTGATAAATAAACTATCTTCTTCCAATTCAAAATGTATGATTTTATCCATAAAGCTAGTGGAAAGAGTACGTTCATTTTCAATAGATAGATTGGTTTTCCATGAACACGTCGGCCTTTTGAGATCAGATCTGGAACTTATTTCCGATACTAATTCACCTTGTTCATTCTTGAAAATTCGTACAACAGTCCAATCATATCCTTCTTCTCTTTTGTAATATCCTTCTGTTACATAATCACCCGAAAAATCAGTCACTTTATTTTCAATAGCTGAATTGGTGTTCTCTCTTTCTTTATCCTTTTCTGAGGATGAGCAAGCTAAAAGTGTAATGATTAAAACAGTAAAAACGAAGTATGAAATGCTTTTCATTTTCTTAGTGTTATATAAGATCTTCTTGAGAATAAATTTGAATCCCCTTTTTAATCATGATTTTTATTTCTGTTTGGAGCTCTTCGGTTAACTTTTTAAAATGAAAACAACTTTTGCCTTTGAGACATTTTCGAAGTTCTGGAGAAATAAAATCAAAGAGGGCAGGGTTGGTGTAAATAGGAAAAAAATAGAGCCTGGTATCTTTGGGCTTCGAGACAACACTTGCAAAATAAAAACCATCGACTAACTGTTTTCCTTGCATTGCTTTTTTTGTCCCTGATACTTCAAAAACCTCTTCATTATTTTTTTTAATACGAAGTGGGGGAGTATGCTCTATTAATGAATCCGTTAAAAATTCTCTTATTTCTTTTATGGAATTCATAACTAATAATTTTGAAAATAATGGCGAAACCCATTAGATGAGTATGCTAAAAATAAAATTAAACTTATTATTTGAAAATTATTATTCTTGATCTGTCCCTATTACCTAATAGTTCAATGACCATATTCCAGCTTTTTCCACAGGACTTATCTGAAAAATTGAGTCATTGTATCTGATCAACGGCTAGCCATCTGAGCCAAGTTTCCAAAATTCTCCTCTTAAAAAACATTAAAATTAAGGATTTGATCTGACCCACAGGAGAGGTTTTCCAAGGAGTATTTAGACCATATCTCATTTTGAACAATTTTTGACATTGACTCAGAAATAAACTTCAATTCTGAGGGATTAGGGTACAATTCAAATATGGGTTTTCCGATTATTTTTCTATCAGGTCCAAAGACAAAAGAAACAATTTTTAGATCTTTTTAATTCTCCACAAATAATTCACAATTGGAAGCATAAGGGTCTGGAAGTATAATGGATCCGAAAAAAATGTGGGAGCCTGTTTCTTTTGCCAAATCACTAAAAGTATTAAAATAAACTGAAGCAATTGCTTTTGATTTCATCCGCAATATGGTCGAAATAGACTTCACTTCTTCATTACCGGTTTTTAATGTATCCTAGAAAATAATCAAACATTTTGCTAAGTAAAAAACTACTAATAGCCTTTTTTTGCCCTTATACCTTTTTTAACTGGAGGTTTTAATCAAACTCAAAACCAAATCTTTCCCCTTTTTTGAGCATTATCGTAGTTTCAGAACCACTATATGCTATTGTAATTGATTGACTTTCACCGGGTAGAAGTGAAAGGTAAGTCACTTCTCCATTTTCCCAAGCCATATCCACGGTAATATCCCCTCTTGCTCTAATTCCTTTTACTTCACCTTTCGACCATGCTTTTGGTATGGCTGGAAGTAATCGTAAAAGTCCTGGTTCATGGGATTGAATAAGCATTTCCGCGACACCGGCTGTATAACCGAAATTCCCATCAATCTGGAAAGGAGGATGCCCGTCCAATAAATTAATGAAAATAGATTGTGTGAGTAACTTCCGAATATGTTCGTGAGCCATTTCTCCATCCAATAATCTGGCGGAGAAATTAATTAGCCAAGCTCTTGACCAGCCTGGTCCTGCCCCTCCGTTTTCCAATCTGAAATCTAGCGTTTTCCTTACCGCTGCAAATGCTTCTGGAGTTTCATTTTTTGTAATAGCATTTCCAGGATGAAAAGCATACAAATGAGACATATGCCGGTGCCCTTTTTCCGTTTCCTCATACGGTTGATCCCATTCTAATATTCTTCCATCTTCTCCAATCTGAACTCCAGGCCTTAACTGTTCAAGTTGATCCTCTACTTTATTTCTAAGTCTAGATTCAGAATTAAGGATTTTTGAAGCTTCCAAAAAGGAGGTAAATACATCGGCTATGATTTGCTGGTCCATAGCAGCTCCCATGGTAGTGGCAACGGATTTCCCTTTCCCATTTATAAATCGGTTTTCCGGTGAAGTTGATGGTGCAGAGACTAAGGTGTTTTCTCCTGGATATTCAACTAACCAAGCTGAATAGAACGCAGCAACAGAAGCTATGGCTGGAAACGCTCTATCCCTTAAGAATCTTTCATCTCCTGTGAATAAATAATGATCCCAATAATGTCTTGCCATCCAGCCTCCTGCACCTACCCATCCACCCCAATATGCAGTGGCGGCGCGCATAAAAGGAACTTGCCAAAGGTCTGTTGCATGAGGTAAAAATGAGCCTGGCATATCGAAATTTTTCTGAGCTACCTCTTGGCCTTTGTAAATTGCGCCATCTATAAAATCGAAAAGTGGTTGATTTAATTTACTTAAATTGGTGACATCAGCAGGCCAATAATTCATTTGCAAATTGATATTCAAATGATAATCAGCGTTCCAGGGAGCATTGATGTGCTCATTCCAAATCCCTTGAAGATTGGCTGGATTGGTTCCCGGTCTACTGGACGAAATCAAAAGATACCTACCATAATCAAATAGGAGTTTTTCTAAATAGAGATCGGTTCCTCCTGCTTTTACATTTTCAATTCTTACATCGGTAGGAATTTCACTCACAGATTGATTTCCTAGGGATAATTGCATCCTGTTAAACCACTCAGAATAATCTGTAATATGACTTTTTAATGTTTCGTCCCATGACTTGCCTTTTATTGATTCCAGGTCTCTTTCCGCTCCTTCCTGATAGTTTTTGTTATAAAAACTTGTCTCAGTTACCAGTTTGAGAATTACATCTTTGGTGCCATTTAATTCCAAATAGTCAGCACCAGTTATGATGTTTTCCTCATCAGTATCTGCGAAGATCAATGTTCTAAATTTGACACCTTCTAATATTGGGAATGGCTTGGAATCGATTTGCCCTTTTCTTTGGGTTGCCATTCCAGACATTTCAAGTGTGTTCTTTCCAACTGATTTTGATTTAGCGGTAGCGAAACCCTCGTCTTCAGGTCTATCCAACCTAATTTTTCCAACAAATCCGTTTGGATGATCTGTTGATAGTTTTATAAAAATAGCATCATCTGGGGCACTTGATATCACTAACTGATTTACAGAATATCCTTCACTCTTAAAACTTGAGGAGGCTATAGCTCTATTGAGATCGAGACTTCTTTTGTAGTCAGTTATTTCTTTAAACTCAAAATCCAACCATAATTCTCCTAAGGTTTGATGCGATCTGGTGATTCCTTTTCTGGAAAAAGCATCAACCAAAAGTGAGTCAGCTTTTTCATTTTCACCAGCTCTTAAATAGGCTCTGATTTGATCCAAATCCTGTCTTCTTCCCTTAGCAATTCCCCATTCATCATAGGAGCCTGCCCACATGGAATCTTCATTTAATTGAATTCGTTCCATGCTTGTTTTTCCAAAGACCATAGCTCCTAATCTTCCGTTTCCTACAGGTAAGGCTTCCTCCCATTTTTCTGCCGATTGATTATACCAAAGAATTGATTTTTGAGAATAACAATAGGAACAAAAAGTAAAAAACAGGGCTATTAGCGCAATTAGGCTTTTCATATATTTTGGGTTTGGGTTTAAGATTACAAAAAACCCCAACTTCAGCCAATAGAAAAGCCTTAAAAATCCAAATAAGGAAAGATTTCTTTATTGAGAGACCAAAAACTCTTTAAATTCTGGTGTATTGAAATTGCTCATCCCTTCCTGATAAAAGACGATTTTTCCTTCTGGATTTACAACAAGTGTTGTTGGGATTGATCCACTTTGCAAACTTCTGTTCAAGCCATAACTTGCATGAGCTGTAGGAAAACTCCAGCTTTTTCCATCTAAGAATTTCCTGCTTTTTTCAATGTCATTATCCAAGCCAATCATTAGGAATTCTACTTCTGGATCACTTTTAACTGATTTATAAAGCTCTGAAATATGAGGCATTTCGGCCCGGCAAGGTCCACACCAAGATGCCCAAAGATTGATAAAAAGAGTTTTTCCTTTATAATCATTTAGGTTAATAATATTCCCCTCAAAATCTACAAACTGACCTCGGTAGTCAAAGTCTTTTTCTTTCAGTTCTAATGATTCTATGTTTGGTTTAATCAATCCGGTGGAGAGCAAAACAGATTGTATGCCACCTATGACCACCGGAAGTAGTCCAGTGAAATATAGGAAGGCAACGATTGCAGCCATAACTAACCAACTTTTTGCTTCTTTTTTCCAATCCATTACAAAGTATTATTTAAGAATCATAAAACATGAGGTTTTGGTGCCTCATACTTTTTAAGAAATTCTCTATTGTTCTATTTTTTCAGTTACAATTTTACTGTCTTGTAACCAGACTATTAGTGACAAGTCTCACATTTCTTTCTTTTTGTGTCAAAAAGGAGACTTAACTTGGGGCTTGAACAAAGAGGAAAATTTCCATTTCTTATGAATTACGAAGTACAAATAGCTGCAGAACTACAAGTAAAACCATCTCAGGTAAATGCCACTATTCAATTATTGGATGAAGGTGGAACGGTTCCTTTTATTTCCCGATATAGAAAAGAGGCAACTGGAGAGTTGGATGAGGTGCACGTGACAGCTATACGTGATCGGGTTCTACAACTTCGGGAGCTTGCTAAGAGAAAAGAGGCAGTGCTGAAATCCATTGAGGAGCAAGGGAAATTGACTCCGGAATTGAAACAAAAAGTAGAAGGAGCAGAGACGATGTCCAAGCTGGAGGATATCTATTTGCCTTATAAACCAAAGCGCAGAACCAAAGCGACAATAGCGAGAGAAAAAGGGCTAGAGCCGCTGGCTGAATTGATTTTTACCCAGAAATCAATGGATTTGGAAGCAGAAGCTGATAAATTTATTGATTCTGAAAAAGAAGTGAATTCCATCGAAGATGCCCTACAAGGTGCTCGTGATATCATGGCTGAGTGGATCAATGAAAACGCGGAGTTGAGGGAAAAAATGAGGAAGCTGTTTTTGGAAGAGGGAGTCTTTGCTTCGAAAGTTCTTCCAGGAAAAGAGCAAGAAGCCATTAAATACAAAGACTATTTTGATTGGTCTGAGCCGATAAAAACAGCGCCTTCCCATCGGGTTTTGGCCATGAGAAGAGGAGAGAAAGAGTTATTTCTTATGCTTGATTCTGTGCCTGAAGAAGCTTCTGCTATTTTTCTGATGGAGAAAATGATTCTTGCTGATGCTGCCAATTCTTCTGTGGAACAAGTGAAATTGGCAATCAAGGATTGTTATAAAAGATTGCTGAAGCCGAGTATGGAAACTGAAGTTCGATTGCTGACCAAACGTAAAGCTGATGAAGAAGCGATCAAGGTTTTTACAGAGAATCTGAAACAGTTGCTTCTTGGAGCACCATTGGGGCAGAAGTCAGTAATGGCGATTGATCCAGGTTTTAGGACAGGTTGTAAGTTAGTTTGCTTGGGACCGCAAGGTCAGTTTTTGCATTATGAGGCTATTTATCCTCATGAACCTCAAAGAAGAGCTGCAGAAGCAGGGATGACGGTAAAAGGCTTGGTGGAGAAGTTTGAAATTCAGGCAATTGCAATAGGAAATGGAACAGCAGGGCGTGAGACAGAAGCATTTGTTAAAAGTCTGGGATTACCAAAATCGGTCATCATGACGATGGTGAATGAATCTGGAGCATCAATTTATTCTGCATCTGATGTCGCTAGAGAGGAATTTCCGGATCTGGATTTGACAGTGCGGGGTGCAGTTTCTATCGGACGTCGATTGATGGATCCGCTTGCCGAACTGGTGAAAATTGATCCTAAATCAATTGGAGTTGGTCAATATCAGCATGATGTGGATCAAAACGCCTTGAAAAATGCGTTAGATGATACAGTGATGTCTGCAGTGAACGGAGTAGGAGTAGAGGTAAATACTGCTTCTAAACAGTTACTGACTTACGTTTCAGGCTTGGGGCCAACTTTGGCTCAGAATATTGTGGATTTCAGAAATGAAAATGGCCCATTCAAAAGCAGATCACAGCTAAAGAAAGTGCCAAGATTAGGTGATAAAGCATTTGAGCAAGCCGCTGGTTTCTTGAGAATCAGTCAGGCAAAACATCCTTTGGATTCTTCCGCTGTACATCCTGAGCGATATGCTTTGGTGGAGCAAATGGCAAAAGACCTCAATGCTTCAGTATCCGATTTGATGAGCTCAGAAGAGCTTAGAAAGAGGATTGTCTTAAAAAATTATGTTTCTGAATCGGTGGGTATACCGACACTTAAGGATATTTTGGAGGAACTTGCCAAGCCGGGACGTGACCCGCGTGAGAGCTTCGAAGTGTTTGCTTTCGAAGAATCAGTAAATAGCATTGGAGATTTAAAAACTGGAATGAAGCTTCCAGGTGTAGTGACCAATATTACTGCCTTTGGGGCCTTTGTAGATGTGGGAGTTCATCAGGATGGATTGGTGCATTTGAGTCATTTGGCGGACCGATTTGTAAAAGATCCAAATGAGATTGTTTCAGTAAATCAAAAAGTTCAGGTGACGGTCATGGAAGTAGATATTCCTCGAAAGAGAATCGGCCTTAGCATGAAGTCAGATCCTTTTGCTGAACGAGGAAAAAAGATGGATAAACGACCTTCTTCTAAGCCAAAGCGTCAAGAGTCTGAAGGGACCATGGCTGATAAATTAGCGGCTTTGAAAAAGCAATTTGGAGGATAAAAAAATTCCCGAGTACAACACTCGGAGATTTATTTATTGAAATAATTCTGCTGTAATCTCTAGGGATCTCAATCGCTTATCAGGCTCATAAATATTGGTAGACACCATCAATTCATCGACCTCCACTTGTTTGAAGAAGCTTTCAAATTGAAGTTTTAAAGTCTCTTTACTTCCAATAAATGTACATGCCATCATGTTTTGGATTGCAGAAGCTTCATGCTCCGTCCAGATTCCCACCATGCTGGAGACCGGTTTTTTCATTGGGTAGGATTTTCCACGAATTATTCCCAAAGCTGTTTGATAAAAAGAGGTAGCTAAATAATGAGCTTCCTCATCTGTATCTGCAGCGATGACATTGACGCAGGAAATAAAATACGGCTTTTCTAAGGCTTCAGAAGCTTGGAAATTTTCCCGGTAGTATCTAGAAGCATTAATCAAATAGCCTGGAGCAAAGTGACTGGCAAATGCATATGGTAGGCCTTTTTGAGAAGCTGATACTGCACTGCTCATACTTGATCCAAGAAGATAAATAGGGACTTCCAATCCTTCAGCAGGAAATGCACGGACTTTTTGATTTGCATTCTCTACTGAAAAATATCGCTGTAAATCATCCAGATCATTTGGGAAATCCTGAACAGATTCCATTCTTCCTCTTCTCAGGATGTTGGCAGTTGTTTGATCAGTGCCGGGGGCGCGACCCAAACCCAAATCAATCCTATTAGGATACAAAGTGGCAAGTGTCCCAAATTGTTCAGCAATAATCAATGGGCTATGATTTGGGAGCATGATTCCGCCTGAACCCAAACGGATTTTTGACGTGCCATTGGCCAAATAACCAATTAAAATTTGAGGTGCCGAGCTACCGACATTTGCCATATTATGATGTTCAGCCAGCCACATTCTAGTATAGCCTAGTTGCTCTGCAAGACACGCAAGCTGCAGACTTCTTTCGTAAGCATCTTTGGCATCAAAATCTTCTCTAATTATCGAAAGATCGAGAATAGAATAGGGTACTGACATAGTTGGATTCTTTTTCAAATAGAATATCTCATTAAATCTTCAAGCAAATTCGCTAATTCTTTTATGCTTTGAAAAGTTTCTTTTTCTCCTTTTTTCTTTGACCATCTTTTCTATAAACAGTACATGATTAACTCATAAAATTCACTCAAAAAGTTGGGATGAATTTAAAATTTTTTGAGTTTAACTGTCTGATATATAGTTTTTAAGGTTTTTAGATATAGGGCTGGATATTAGTTTTAATTTTGACTATTTTAAAGATAAAAAAAACTTGTATTCAGAGTTTTGCTATCATTAAACCCAAGTATTATGAGCGAGATAATCCAGCTTAAAAGCAATCTTATTGATTCTTGTGCCCAAGCTATGGAAGATTGCATGAAATGCGCAGAAAGCTGCCAAAAAATATTGGGAATGGAGTCTTGCGTTAAAGTCTGCGTAAGATGTATTGATGCCTGTAAAGACTGTATCTATGCTTTTGAAACGGGTGCTGAAAATAGAGGCAAAATGTTGGTTAAATGTAAAAAGGCTTGTGAGGCATGCGTGGAATTATGCGGTAGTCACCGAGCTGACTATTGTCAGAAATGTGCAAGATCCTGTAGGATCTGTCTAGAAGAATGTGAAAATATGATGTAAAAAAAATCCCCCAACTTTAGAATAATAAGTTGGGGGATAATTCTTTGATTTAAATCGTTCCAGGCCCTCGTCGTCTTCTGTCATTTCCATCGCTATTTACCAGATCGTTGTAATCATCCATATCCATACCCTTGCTAAACCTTCTGATGTTAAATGAGAAGGTCAGCATAAAATATCGCTGGAGAACATTATTTTGAATGTCCTCAATATAAACATCTGTGACATTTCTTCTAACACTCGTATTTTGTCCTAGTAAATCATAAACATTTAAAGAGATCTCACCTCGCTGGTTCTTGAACACTTTTTTACCAAGACTCATATTCATCAATAGGAAGTTATTGTCAAAACCTTCTGATAAACCTGAATTAATCTGATGGTTTAGATCAAGTCTATAAATAAATCCTTCCCAAATAATCCAACTGAAATTTAATCTTGTTCTTTGGTTGAAATACTTGTTATCCAAATTTGGATTCAGAGTATTTTCTACATTATTAAAAGAAACTCGAGTAGAGATATTAAAATCTACTTGGTCACTGATATTACTGCTGATAGAAATCCCCGTGCTTAACCTGCTTGAATTGTTGAAGCTTAATTCATTATTTACCTGACCTGGTCTTTTGCTATAGCTAAAACCTCCATTAATGTTCAGATTAGATTTGATAAATCCAAAGGGCATTCCATAACTTACCCAAGATCTAAAATCTTGGTATCCATCTAAGTTTACCGGTCTGAATAATTGGGAACCTTTTTCAAGAATAACTCCTCCTGGAAGCTCGGTGGTTTCATCTGCTATGAAAGAGCTATTTGCAATGGAATTCGCTACTATTCTGGATTGAGCGAATACAAACCATGATTTATCCGTATCTGGGTTTCTGCTTCTAAATCTCAACCTAATTCTATTGGAATAGGATTGGTCTAAATCGGGGTTTCCAGTTCTTAGTTGTAGGGGATTAGAATTATCAATAACACCCTGAAGTTGCTGTACAGAAGGCGCATCAGTATTTGTGTCATAATCCAATTCCATATTTGTGTTATCCGAGAACTTATAATCAAACCGGATGGTAGGTAAAAAGGCATCAAATGATCTCTCTAAATTAAATGGTGCAGGAAATCCCTGATTATTTTGAAGTTGGGCATTTTGGTATTGACCCTCTATTTGAAACTGCATTTTTTCGAGTCGATATTGATAACCAAACTCGACTTCTTGTGTTAGATATTTGCTCTCAAAAGTGTTACTAAGTGCTGTATCTAATTCTAAATCCAAACCAGAAGGGTCTTCACTAACTATATCAAACGTTAATTGGTCGGAATCATCTGCGCGATTTCCTATTTCGTACTCCAATTCCATTTGCCCATTCTTTCCTATAGGCTCTGTATAAGAGACGCTTGTTTCCCAGTTCGTTCCAGTTCTATCTCTCGAGATTCTTTGGTTAATTATTTCTGATCTTTCATCTGGTTGGAAAAATGTGTTTTCAGCTCTTCTAAAAGCAAGGTCCTTATCCCAATGATATCCAGCATTCAATCTTACAGTAAGTGATCTTCCTTCCTTATTGAATTTATGGCCGTAATAAAGTCTATTATCAAAATCGAATTCTTTATTTTCTGCTGTACGAACATTCTCGGTTTTGTTTAATGGGCCGTCTAGATTGGTCGATTCTCCTAAGAATCCGGAGTTTTCTTTATCATTTTCTGCTGAAAGTCTCGGACGATAAACAATTCTATTTTTTTCATCGATGTTGTATTCAAGTCTCATATCAAACCGGTGATCCTGATTGGTTCTAGTGTTTCTACTGTTTTCAGTATACGTTTGACCATTATTGGAATCCGTCACATAATCTCGGAAGAGAGAAGAAATCCCGTTATTCTCCCTGGTTCTAAATAAATAACTGCCACTTACTTTTATTTTTTCACCCCATAAGTCAGAATAATTTAAACCTAGTATATTGGTTTTGATAATTCCGTTTTGGGGTCTATTGTTACCCTGCGTATTTGGGTCAGAAGAGTAGTCCAAAACGTTGATATTATTGCTTAGACCGGTAAATGTAATTCGCTGGTCTTCATTGAATGCATTGATACTTGCTCCTAGAAGATATCTATCATCAGTTCCATACCCGGCAGATGTCTTACCAAATTGCCCCTTTCGTCTATTTGGCTTTGTTATAATATTGATGGTTTTCATTCTTTCCCCATCATCAAATCCACTTAACTGAGCTTTTTCACTTTTTTGATCAAAAATTTCTATTCCCTGAATTACTTCTGCTGGAAGGTTTTGCAAAGCAGTTTGTACATCACCGCCAAAAAACGGTTTACCATCAACAAGGATTTGTGTAATGTTTTCTCCTTGAGCCTGTAAAGCACCATCCATCATAGTTACTCCGGGGAGTTTTTCAACCAGGGTTTGTGCACTGGCATCCTTCATGGTCTTAAAAGCATCAGCATTATAGAGTGTTGTATCGCTTTTATTAATGCCTGTTGATCTGCGGGCACTAATGGTAACTTCGCTTAACTCGGTAGCAGTTTCTCTTAAAAGTAAATTTCCCAAATCCACATCCCGGTTTACCTGAATTTTTCTGAATAAGTCCTGGTATCCTAGGTATTGAACTTTGAGTAAAAATTCTCCTTCTTTTATTTCTTGCAGATCAAAGTTTCCATCCAAATCTGAGATCATTCCATCTATTTGAACAGAATCTGTAACAGTCATTAATAAAATCGTAGCATTTGGAATACTTTGCTCCGAACCCGCATCAATAATTTTTCCTTTGATTGAATAGGATTGTGAAAAAGAAAAAGAAATGACTCCCAAAAAAAATAAGAGCGTTAAATAATATTTCATGTAGTTGGTTTTAAAATTTCTCGTTATTTCTTGGAGAAATAAGGGATAGGTTAACAGGTTATTGGTTTAATTAACACAAAGTAAATAGGAATGGCTGTGGATTGATAGGCATTATTGTCTAAGCGGTAAAATGATGAATTAAACTGTGTTTTTTAATAATGTTTCTTGAAATTCCAATTTGGAAAAATGGGTTGTTAGTAGCTGAAAATGAAATCTTTGGAAGATTTAAAGATGTTCTGACAATATTTGTCATAGAATAATGTTTATTTTTATATCATTAATATGTTTATTAAAGTAACATTTATAACTTAGCTGATGTTAAACTATTCAGGTATGGGAAATCAAGATAAAATCAGCATTACTACTAAGACTCTTGCATCGGGAAATCGTCAGGTTAAGTTTTTTATTGAAGACGAAAGGAAACCACAATATGGATATCTGTTGGTAACTGAGCCAAAGCCAGTTGGCGAAATTATTGAAGAAATTAAGCTTCGATTGGAAAGGAGAAAGTCAACTGAAATGAATATGAATCCCTTTTTTCCTGTCAAGGCAAGTCCGGATGATCACAATTTTTACTTATTCTCGGCATGAGTTTCTTAGCTTCAAATCTTAGGTTTTTGAGAAAGCAGAAGGGGATAACTCAAAATGAATTAGCAGATCAATTGGATGTTCAGCGTACAATGATTTCTGCTTATGAAGACGGAAGGTCAGAGCCTAAATTACTGACCTTACAAAAACTTTGTGATATACTTGAAGTTGGTTTAGAGGAATTGTTGGATCATGATATCGAAAAAAACGGAAGGAAAGCGCTTCAAAAAAGAGGAGTTAATATTCTAACAATAGCTACTGACTCTGAGGATAATGAAAATATCACGATGGTTCCACAAAAGGCATCAGCTGGATATTTAAATGGATTTGCTGACCCGGAATATATGGAAAGCCTTCCTCAATTTAATTTGCCTAATCTTTCCAAAAATGCTACCTATAGAGCTTTTGAATTGGCAGGAGATAGTATGCTTCCTTTAATTCCTGGTACGATTGTGATTGGTTCATATGTAGATCAATTGAAAGACATCAAGAGTGGTAAAACCTATGTACTGGTTACTCAGACTGAAGGTGTTGTATACAAAAGAGTGTTTAATTACTTAAGCGAAAACGGGAAATTGTTTCTTGTGTCAGATAATGACCACTATAAGCCATTTGAGGTAAAAGGAGAGGATGTTTTGGAAGTTTGGGAATCAAAGGCATTTATTAGTACAGATTTTCCTAATCCCGGAGATAAAAAGAAACCCATCTCTTTGGAAGATTTGGGAGAGATGATAAAAGATATTCAATCAGACCTTAGAAAAATTAAGGGTTAATTCGTTGCAATTGAATATTAGTACTGGTTCCTAAACTTGGAAAAGTTACTGTTCCAGACCAGGTTTGACCATTTGTTGAAGTAGATAATTTTAAATTTCCGTTGATTTCTACTAATGAATTATAATAGCTAGCAGTAAGTTGATTTCCGTTTATCGAACCAGTTCCTTCCCCAATTTCCACATTGAATACATTGTATTCGATAAACTCAAAGTCTTCATTGTATTGGTTAAATACCAAGGTACTCGTATTTCCTTGATTATCGGACAGGAGCCAATAACCGCTAATGTCCTCAATTAAAGGTTGATTGGATTCTGATTCTGGAAGGGATAGATTATCATAGATTTCAGTCCCCTCAGGATTTGAATCTCTAATATTTTGTAATTCCTCAGTATTCGTCTTTGTTTGATCTTCCTCAACGGGATTTGAAAACTGATCATCTTGCTCAATGGTAGATTGATATGGTTCAAAACCAGTTTCATCATCCGGACTACTTATTAGGGAAATTAGAATGATGATTACTACAAAAATGCCAATAAGCCATAAATAATTTTTAGCTAACCAACTCTTTTGTTTAGGAGCAATTGGCTTGGGTTTTATAATATCAGGTTTAGGCTTTGGAGCCGGCTCTATTATTTTATCTAAGACAGCGACCAATTGATCACAATCATATTTCCATCGGGAACTACTTAATTCCTGGGCATGTCTTCTTGTAAGAGCTTGTAGGTCATCAGGCAACTGCTCCGGAGTTGGCATCACTGCGCCATTAACCAATACAGGGATGACCCGAATGTTTCTTTTTAAAGCTGCAGCAATTTCAATTCTTATAAAATCTCCCTCATGAAATAGCCTTGAATTACCTTCTGCGTCTTTCACATTAATCCAATGGGGACCAATCATCGCAATTAAGACTTTGCAGGAGTTTAATGCTTTATCTATTGCTTGAACAAAGTCCAGCCCAGCCTCCAGAGTTTCTACGTCAAGAAAAACACTCTCTTCTCCATAGACCTCCCGTAAATGGTCTACAAGCCTACCTGCTTCTCCAGAAGCGTCTTGTCTACGGTAGCTTACGAAAATTTTGTTATCAGCCATAAAAAAAGTCTCCGATTACTTGAGACTAATTTAACAAAAAAAGGGAAGTTCAATAGGAAAGATCAAATTGTTAATCATTCAATAAATCACTAAATATTTCTTTGATTCTCTTGACTACGTCATTTGAAGGGTCAATATTGACCACCCCCTTTCCTAGTTCATGCCAAAGTCCGTCGCCACATTCGATATATGCTCCTCTTTTTTTTCCGGGTTCTTCTTTGGCTAACTCATAATGATAGTCGGGAGTAAAGATCAGTTTCATCAACTGAACTGTGTATTCCCAATTGATTTTTCTAGTTTCATTTCCTTCTGTGAATATTACCTCTCTATCTGAAAATCGTATAGTGATGAAGCAATCTTTTATTGTTTCAGTATCCACTAGTCTGTAGTGAATTGTCAGAGGAGCTTCCTTCTTTGAAGTCTCATAAATAGCTTGAATGATATCTTGTCCAAAAACTATCCAATCTTCTTGGTCAGCAGGTACTTTGACTTTTCCTACATTTCCTGATTCAATTGGTTTAATAATTATTCCACCTTCTTCCAAAGATTTACCCGACCATTTCGTGTTTGCTAATTTTTCAGAAATAGCTTTGATCCAAGTGTTATTTAAAGGACCATCATAAGAATAATCATCATTGGGAGTGAACCCTTCATCTAATATTTCATTTTCACTGAGCTCTTCCCGATCAGTATAGTGCAAATCTAATTTTGCCTGTAACTCTCCTTTACTCCAATCAAGTGAAATTCTATAAACATGGCTGTATGGAGGAGGGATGAATCCCGAATCAAACTCGAGTTCAATACCAGTAAGTGTATCGTTTTGAGGCATTGTAAAATTTGCTTTCGGCAAAAGTAATTTTTTTCAATGAATTAGCGGTTATTTGCAAGGTTAAACACAAACTATGGAATCTATATATGAGAAAATTGCAGATGAGATTTATGATAAATCCTATGCAATAATTGATGATTTTATCAGTGAAAAGTTGAGGAGTTCCCTCTTGAAGGAACAATCCGATTTGTTAGATGCAGGAAAGTTTAGGCTTGCCGCTGTAGGGAAAGGTGAAAAAAAGCAAATCAAAACTGAAATAAGGAATGATCAGGTACTCTGGATGGATCCAGATGAATTAAGCAAATACGAAAAGATTTATTGGGAAGAAGTAAATAAAATTAGATTAGCTATAAACCGTCGGTGTTATTTAGGTCTGAAATCGTTTGAAGGACATTTTGCAAGGTTCCCGAAAGGGTCGTTTTATGTGAGACATATCGATCAGTTTCAACAGGTATTATATCGTTTGGTAACTGTAATAATATACCTAAATGATTCTTGGACTCCTGATGATGAAGGGGTATTTCGATTGTATTTACCTCAGGAAGATGGTTCAGAAAAGCTATTGGATGTTCTTCCAAAAGGTGGAAGGCTTGTCGTATTTATGAGTGGTGAAATACCTCATGAGGTTCTACCCCCTAATAAGGAAAGAATTAGTATAACTGGATGGCTTAGAGATATTGATTAGTGGAGCCTTATCTCAACTTTAACAGGTTTGTTTTTTACTTCAAAAGAGGCTTTAGAAAAGCTTGGCGGACCAAAAAGTAAAGTAGGGTTATTCGAAAATCCATATTTATCTATTGGGATGCCGATAGCATTGGTTTTGATTTTTCCGTCTTTATCATCATCATGGAAGACTGAAATTGCATATTTGCCCGGTTTTATCCCTTTAAGAATGATTTCAGCCTTTTTATTTTTAATAGGAAGGCTGATACTTTTTAATGCTTTTTCAGGATTAGAAGGGAAACCTTCTTTGTTATCAAATAATAAAACCTGAATCATTCCTTCATCATTTAGACTTTCCAGGATTGTTAGTTGAATTTCCACCTCAGTTTTAGATTGTATGGTTGAAAAAACTAATAGAAATATTGAGAGAAAAACCTGAATCACTTTAAATCAATTGTTTTTTGGCGGTTGATTTTGCCAGAATCTGTTCGGGTAAATTTTTTAATTAGGTAAACTTCTTTTGGAGATTCATATTTCTCCAAATTGGCTTTTAATTCTTCATGCAAATTTTTTGCCTTTTCTTTCTCTTCTGCATCTGATTCTATAAAAAGCACCAATCTTTGGCCCAAATATTCATCCGGAATACCGAATAGGAAAAAATCTGATTCTGGAAAATGAGTTGATATGATGGATTCCATTTTCGGCTCCAAAATCTCAGGATGAAGCTTAACTCCTCCTGAGTTGATGACAAAGTCGGCTCTGCCCAACCATTCAAAACTATTTTCTGAAACAAGTTTCACCAAATCATTTGTTTGAATAAGTTGTCCATTACTCATTGCAGACTTTGTCCAAATAGCGCCTCTTTTATCAAGGCCAAATTGCACTCCAGGGAGTATTTCATAAATTAACTTACCCTCTTGAATAGACGCCAATGCGATATGCGAAACAGTTTCCGTCATTCCGAAAGTTTGAAAAGCGTTTAGTTTATTTTCTAGAATCAAAGATTTTAATTTTTTGGAAATTGGAGCACCACCAATTAGCAAATAATCGATTTGTTTTAAATCTTCTGAATTTAACTTTAGGCTTTGTTCCACTTGCAATGGAGCCATGGCAACAAACCTTGGATTAAGGTTTTTTGGAAGCGTGGCAAAAGGATTTGAACTAGGTTCAACAAGTGTAATGGGTGATTCCCAAATCATGGCTCTCACGAGCATCATTTTTCCTGCAATATATTTCGCATTCATACAGCATAGGGATTTTATGCCTTTTTGAATATTAAAATATTCTTGGGTTGCCAATGCGCTTTCATGCATTTGTGATCTTTCTACTTTAATAATTTTTGGACTTCCGGTAGTCCCCGATGTTTTTAATTCGAAGAATTGTTGTCCGCTCAACCATTCTTTACAAAATGAAAACCCTTCCACAGCAAATTCAGGTAAATCACTCGGGATACGCTGAAAATCATTTAAAGAGGAGAATCTTTTTGATCCAATAATCAATTCAAACATGGAAAAGGAGATCTTTAATTAATGAAAGTACAAAAACAAACTAACAACAAATTTCGCCTAAGCCTGTTATCTTGCAACCAAAATTGACCTTTAAATTCGAAAATAATGGAGTGGATTACTGTCAAAGAATACGAAGATATCACTTATAAAAAGTGTAATGGCGTAGCTAGAATTGCATTTAATCGGCCAGAAGTAAGAAATGCTTTCCGACCAAAAACAACTTCTGAATTATATGATGCTTTTTATGATGCTCAAGAAGATACCTCAATTGGTGTGGTAATTTTGAGTGGAGAAGGCCCTTCAAAAAAAGATGGTGGATGGGCTTTTTGTTCTGGAGGTGATCAGAAGGCGAGGGGAGAGCAAGGTTACGTGGGAGAAGATGGATATCACAGGTTAAACATTCTTGAAGTTCAGAGACTGATTCGTTTTATGCCAAAAGTGGTCATTGCGGTAGTCCCTGGTTGGGCAGTAGGTGGAGGACATTCACTTCATGTGGTTTGTGATCTGACTTTGGCAAGTAAAGAACATGCTATTTTCAAACAAACAGATGCTGATGTTACCAGCTTTGACGGAGGATATGGCTCGGCGTATTTAGCAAAAATGGTTGGTCAGAAAAAAGCCAGAGAGATATTCTTCTTAGGTAGAAATTATTCAGCACAGGAGGCTTATGAAATGGGGATGGTAAATGCAGTTATTTCACATGAAGAATTGGAAACTACCGCTTACGAGTGGGCGCAGGAGATTTTGGCAAAGTCACCAACTTCTATCAAAATGCTAAAATTTGCTATGAATTTGACTGATGACGGGATGGTGGGCCAGCAGGTGTTTGCAGGAGAAGCGACCAGATTAGCCTATGGAACAGAAGAGGCCAAAGAAGGCAGAAATGCATTTTTGGAAAAGCGGAAACCTAATTTCGGTTCTAATAAGTGGATCCCTTAATAAGTCAGAAAGCTAAATTATGAAATCAAAAAAGGTTCGGGTTTTAATACTCGAGCCTTTCTTGTTTTCTATTCGATAGCCTGATAAACCATCTGTCGCATTTTTTGGTCATAATATCCACTAAAAGGAGCAGTTTGAGTCATCATTATAGAAATCAAATTTTCCTCCGGGTCGATAAAAAAGTAAGTACAGTAGGCACCACTCCAGTAATAAGTCCCTTCAGATCCCAGCGATTTTGAATCTGCTAAATCCTTCACGACTCCAAAGCCAAACCCGAAACCTTGTCCCGGAGCATTGTAAATTCCATTGGCCTGGTCCATCGTCATGATTTCAATAGTTTTAGGACTTACATACTGAATACCGTTCCATTCCCCACCATTGAGAAGCATTTGAGCAAATATTGCATAATCCTGTGCTGTTGAAAACAAGGCATTCGCTCCCGCAAATACTTTATTTCCTGAAACAGGTGTTTGCCTTTCAGCTTTAATAAGTTTTCCGGATTCATCATAAGCATGTAATGTGGCCATTCGTTTAGCTTGACTCTCACTAAGATTGTATCCAGTATCTTTCATCCCAAGTGGATCAAAGAGACGTTCTTGTAGAAATTGTGCTGTGGTCTGCCCGGAAAAAACTTCAATTAGTCTAGCCAAAATATCAGGGGAAGCTGAGTAATACCATTGTTCTCCAGGGTGACCTATTAACGGTAATTTTGCATAGGCACTTACTCGGGCGGCAATATTTTCATGAGGCGTATAATATAGGCCCTGAAGTACCTCTTGATCTACCTTCGACTGCCCTAACCCATGGGAGAAGCCTGCTGTATGACTCATTAATTGATGAATTCTGATTGGAGATTTTGCTGGTTCAAGCCCGCCTTCAGAACCTAATTGGGGATTCTTGGCTACCATTACGTTTTTAAATTCAGGAAGATATTTTGAAAGCGGATCATTCAATTGGAAATACCCTTCTTCATAAAGCATCATAAATGCAGTGGTAATTATGGGTTTTGTCATGGATTGGATAAAAAAGATCTGATCCAAATTCATTGGTTCCTTCGAATTAATATCCCGAACACCCATTGAGTTTTCATGCGCTTTCTCTCCATTTTTATAAATCAATGTTACAACTCCTGCCAAGCGACCTTCGTCAATTTCGGTATGGAGAAAATTATCATATCTGCTCAGTCGTTCTTTTGAAAGACTACTCTTCTCATGAATTACAGTTTGTGAAAAACCTGCATTAGAAATGAAAAGTATCGCTGTAAGGAGTGTTAAAAACTTATTTTTTAGCATTTCGGGCAACTTATTGTTTTTAAAATTTCAATTAATCTATCAAGGTAAGGATTTCAAGGATTAAAAAATCAAAAAAATAAGCCCTTTTAGAAAATCCAAAAGGGCTTATTATTCCGCTATCCCAAATTAAATCTCTATTCTAACTCCTAAAACTTTTAGAAATTCCCGGATCCATGCTGCATGTCCAGGCCATGCAGGAGAAGTTACTAAATTACCGTCAACATAAGCGTCCGTAGCAGGAATATTTTGGAATTCACCTCCAGCTATTTTCACTTCCGGTCCCACAGCCGGATAGGCTGTTAGCTTTCTGCCTTTAACTACTCCTGCAGCGGTTAAAATCTGAATCCCATGGCAAACTGCCGCCACTGGCTTATTTTTATCAAAGAAATGTCTTACGATCTCCAAAACTTTTTCATTGAGCCTTAAATATTCCGGAGCTCTACCCCCTGCAATAGCAATTCCAACATAATCTTCTGGTTTTACATCCTCAAAGGAATAATTCAGAGTAAAATTATGTCCTGGTTTTTCCGTATATGTTTGGTCTCCTTCGAAATCATGAATTGCAGTCTTGATTGTTTCTCCTTTCTTTTTGCCTGGGCAAACTGCATGAACCTCAAATCCAACCATTTCGAGCATCTGGAATGGGACCATGGTTTCATAGTCCTCTGCAAAATCTCCTGTTAGGAATAATATCTTTTTCATTTGAGTTTAAAGTTTAAGATGAAAAATTTCATTTACGAATTAATAACGATATTGAAAATGAAATCATTCGCTTATTAGAATTAATCTTTCCATTACAATTCATAACAGATTATTTTATGAATCATTTAGAAACTTCCTATACAACCCATGATGGGTTGAAGTTATATCTTCAGGCTTGGATGCCTGAAAAGCCAAAGGCTGCAATATTACTAGTTCATGGGTTGGGAGAGCATAGTAGTCGATATTTGCACTTGGTAGATAGACTTCATGCGATCGGGATGGCAGTTTTTACTTTTGATGGAAGGGGACATGGAAAATCAGACTTACCAAAACCTTCTGCATATTTTAATTCCTATGAGGATTACCTGAAAGATATTGATGCACTTTATGGTAAGGTTCAAAAGTATGTGCCTGGAGTCTCAACATTTATTTACGGACACAGTATGGGTGGAGGCTTGGTTGCTGCCTATGTTTTAAAATACCAACCGAAGACACATGGAGTCATATTAAGCAGTCCTGCAATTAAGGAAACTGAAGGGACTTCCAAACTTTTGATAGCAATATCAAGCCTAATCAGTAAGTTGTTTCCTCGAATGAAAGCTCTTAAACTAGACGCAAACAAGGTTTCTAGAATCCCTGAAGAAGTTGAGAAGTATTTAAATGACCCCTTGATTTATACCGAGGCTATTCCAGCAAGGACAGGTTATGAGCTATTGCAAGTAATGAGGTATATTCAAGAAAATGCGACTGATTTTAAATCTCCTCTATTATTGATTCATGGTTCGGATGATGGGTTGACCAATCCCAAAGGATCAGAAATATTATTCAAAAAATCTAAATCAACTGATAAAACCCTCCAGGTTTTTCCAGGAGGTTATCACGAGTTGATCAATGATTTGGACCGGGAAAAGGTCTTCGATCTAGTTGTTGATTGGGTTCAGGAACGAATTTGAGATTTGGGTGTCCCAAGAAGATACAACAGATTGGCAGGGCCTGATTTTATTCGTCCTACCTCCCAATTGAATCTCCCCTGGTTTTTTACTCTCCTAATCAATTCCTCCATTTCAGTTATTGAATAAGTTCTTAAACAAGAGACCATTCCATCCCACCAGACAAACAAAGGAACAATCGGGATAAGGTAGGTAAAAAGTATTCTTAAGAAGGAAAATGGCTTTATAAAAGGAGTGGTAATGAGGACAGTTAAAGGAGAAAAAAACATAGCTAAAAAACTGGGAATACTTCTTTCTTGTCCTTCAGCAGCAAAAATTGGCTGATGCTCATTTACCGCGTTTTCAAGTATTTGGATAGCATCTACAGGTTTGAAATGATGTAAAGAAAGAAACAGTGTTCTCAAGCCTTCAAAATTAGAAGGTATAGATTTGGCATCAATTGATTCTAGAGAGTAGGAAATATTATCTGCTTGTTTTGAACTATATTCAAATGCTTTTCGATTTGGGAAATAGTCTGTCAGAATGATTTTTAGATTTGGTTTCTTTTTAATCAGCTCGGCATTGATGGATAGGATTCCACCACCACCTCCTGAGGCAAGATCAACAATCGTATCTGTGGGAGAAGATTCCAAACCTTTTTCTATTAAAGGAACGAGAGGAATAAACATACCAGTCTTGTTGGTTAGAAATTGAAGAAAATCGGTTCCAAAATCCCTAAGAAAAGAGGGGAACCACTTTTGATCTTCAAATTCAAATAAATTTATTCTGTCCATTTCTCAGCAATTCCTTGCTGAATTTAAGGCTTTTAAATCAAATTTCTCCAAGTAAGCTATTGATATTCAATTGTCTGGTATACATATGAATTGAACCATCGGAGTTCTTAGGCCAATCAGCTTTTGGTCGATCCCAATACAATTCAACTCCATTTTCATCTGGATCATCCAAATATAGAGCTTCTGAAACTCCATGATCTGCCGCCCCTGTGAGAGGGTAATTAGCATCGATCAGTCGCTTTAGCAAAACAGCCAAATCCCTTCTCCTCGGTAACAGAATAGCGGTATGAAAAAGACCAGCTGAATTTTTTGGAGCCGGTTTGCCTCCTTTGCTTTGCCAAGTGTTTAAACCTATGTGATGATGATAGCCCCCTGCTGAGATGAAGGCCGCATCTTTGCCATACATAGTGACCAATTCAAATCCCAAAAGACCTTGGTAAAAATCCAGTGATTTCTGGATATCGGAAACTTTAAGATGAATATGTCCTATTCTAGATGCTGCTGGTATTGTATAAGGAGGTAATTCCATGGTTTAATGTTCAAGAGGTCATCTAATATAAAAAGTAAATGAACGCCTTTGTCAAATAAAATTTTCGGTAAAAATTCCTGTTACCAAGAAGGTCTAATTCCTGGTGCATTTGGGAATGAAAGACTTTTATAGTATTCTAAATCACCTACAGGTTGCTCAATATTGTTTGGAAATGGTAAATGAGAGATTGATTGAAAATAAAGCAAACAGCTATTTCTCCACCATTCGGCCTCTTCAACCTGAATCGCCAAAAGTTGTTCTACATGATGAAACCGTTCTGGATCAATCTCTCCTTCTAGGCTTGCCCAAGTCTTTTCCATTTCCCTTGCTTTTTTAACCCCTGAGTCGTAATGATTTGCTATTCCTTCCCAGAGAGTCATTCCATTTTTCAGTTTAAAATCCCAAGGCAAATGATGAAACCATAGCAAGAATTTTTCAGGAATCTCATTCGGATCAGACCAATTATGAGTTATTTCTGGTGCATATTGAGCAAGAGCATTACTTCCAGTGGAGGTTCTATCGAATCCTATTCCCAAGCTATCCGCTCGGTGGTAATAAAGGGAAGTCCAATCTGCTCTTCCGCCTGTAACCCAAGGCCCCGGGCCGTAATGATGGCTTCTACCCATAATATGATGCAAGCCCAATGGAGTCATATAGTCTACTGCAGCTTCGTGTGATTCTAGCATAATTTTTTCCACTTTTGTAAGAACATCAGGGTTGTCTCCAAAAGTTAATTTAATCCATTCCTCCGCTATTGTTTTAGAATCCAATTCCGGATTCCATGCCAGTTTCCCGAATGCATACCAATTGGCTTGGCCAAACAAATGCCCTGTCCAGTTTCTGTCAGTACCGATATTAGAGACTCCCGCGATTAAGGTTTTATGATTTTTATTGATTGGAGTTTCAATAACTGAGGCAACGGTAGCGTTTTGATTAGGCTGGTATGTTTTACTTTTTAAAACTTCTTCCCACATAGGAGCAAGAAATACCAGCTGGGTGGCCTGTCCCAAATATTCTTGGGTGATCTGGAATTCCATTCCCAGTTGGGTGTTATTGACTGCTCCGAATAATGGATGAAATGGCTCGCGGGGCTGAAAGTCAATCGCTCCGTTTTTCACCTGGATAATGACATTTTCCTTGAACTTACTATCCAAGGGTTCGAATTCCAGATTGGCTTGCTTATGACGATCTTCATCTACCTCATGGGAATACACAAAGGCTCTCCAAATTAGAAGGCCGCCATGTGGAGCAAGTGCATCAGCGAGCATATTGGCTCCTTCAGCATGGTTTCTTCCGTACTCATGTGGCCCTGGCTGTCCCTCCGAATTCGCTTTAACAAGGAAGCCACCAAAATCAGGAATATAAGAATACATTTCATCGGTCTTTTCTTTCCAGAATTTAATTACATCTGGATCTAAAGGATCAGCTGTTTTCAAGCCTCCAATTTGGATCGGAGCAGAGAATCGAGCTGTTAAGAAAACTTTGATTCCATAGGGTCTAAATAAATCTGCCAAGACCTTTGCTTTCTTCATGAAATCCGTAGTCAGAATCAACGCATTTGCATTGACATTCGTGAGGGAAACAGCATTGATTCCTAGTGAAGCATTAGCTCTGGCATAGTCAATATATCGAGGATCCACGTAGCCGGGAAGCTTATGCCAATCCCATATTGAGAAACCGGCATACCCTCTTTCAACAGTCCGATCTAAGTTGTCCCAATGATTTAACATACGGACTTTAACTTTCGGACTATCAGTTATTTTTATTGATTTATTAAAAGTTTTGGTTTGGATAGAATTTAGCAAATTATATACTCCATATAATACGCCTACTGGTTTATTTCCTATAATCGCATAATAGGTTTTTCCTTCAAAATCCAATGGTCCTCTCCAATAACCATCCTGACCAAGATTACTGATTTCGCCTTGCTGTGTAAGTGATAATACTTGTGAAAGTTGATCTCGTGTCCCCATCCAAATCTTAGAATTGCTAAGTCTTTCGTTGGTATAGACTGGTGCTTGATTTAGCATCTTATCTGAGGCTAAATCCAATTCATTTTTTATTGCCTGATAGGTAGGGTTTTCTCCAAAAAAATATATCCCATCCATCAAGGTTTTGAATTGTGATTTTAATTCAGGATTTTGAATAGGCCTGTAATCCAGCCAGAGGTTATATCCATCATTTGCAGAAACACTGAAGAATAGGCTGATACTAATAAATATTGAAAGGAGGGTAGCTTTTAGCATTGCTTTGGGTTTAGATTTAAAAATTCAAAAAATATCCTCTAAAAACAACATCAAATCTTTTGAAAGGTTAAAAGAGTTCATTCCATTATTGTGACAATCTTTGTCAAGATCGATTTTAATGTAGGTTTAAACTAACTCCCTTCCTTATATTAGAATCTTTCATTTTTATTATGGATAAAAAACCATTTATTATTTATAAATCTTCAGCGGGATCGGGGAAGACTTACACGCTGACCCTGGAGTACCTCAAACTTGCTTTGCAAAACCCTTACGTCTTTAGGCATATTCTTGCAGTGACTTTTACAAATAAAGCCACCCAAGAAATGAAGGAAAGGATTTTGGAAGAATTAAAAAGACTTCGAATTCAGGTGAATCCAGGTGAAAAAATGGATTTGGAACTAATGAATTCATTGAATGTGGATGAGTCTGGTTTAATGGTTTTGGCCCAACAAACGCTGACCGCAATTCTTCATGACTATAGTAGGTTTTCGGTGAGTACGATTGATAGTTTTTTTCAGAAAGTTGTTCGGGCTTTTGCAAGGGAAATAGACCTGAATGCCAAGTTTGATGTGGAAATGGATCAGGATGCAGTGTTGGAGCGGGTGGTGGATCGAGTGGTTATGTTGGTCATGGAAGATAAATTCTTGCATAAATGGCTTGTAGATTATGCATATGAGCAGATCCAAAATGGAAAGTCCTGGGACATACGCAGAAACATTCGAGGCCTTGGCAAACAGATTTTTCAAGAGGATTTTAAGAAATATGCTCCTGAAGTCAAGGAGTTTTTGAAGGACAAAGAAAATATAACCTTACTTCAGTCTTTTGCTAGAGAGCGGAAGAATGAGATTGTCACTCTTTCAAAAGAACTTGGAAAACAAGCTGAATTGATACGAATATCAAATGGCTTGGAGTGGAAGGATTTTAATAGGGGTTTTATAAAAATACTGGAAAAACTAGGAGATCGAATCAATCCATTACCGGATTTGACGGACGCGACTTTAGCTAAAATAGATAATCCTGAAAGCTGGCATACCAAGTCAAGTAAAAAGATTGATGCGATTCTAGCATCCTATGATCAAGGGTTGAATCAAATTTTACATCAGATTGTAGCCTTGACTTCAAAATGGAATACGCTTCAGGCAATAGCAAAAAACAGCTATGTCTATGGGGTTTTCAGAAATCTGTTGGATGAACTTACACTCATCAAAGACGAGGAAAATATTCTTTTGATTTCGGATGCAAACGAATTTCTAAAAGAAATTACCAAAGGAAATGATACTCCTTTCATCTATGAAAAAGTGGGGAATCAGTATAAAAACTATTTGATTGACGAATTTCAGGATACTTCAGGGTTCCAATGGGATAGTTTTAGGCCTTTGTTGGAAAATTCCCTTGGAAGTGGACAGACAAATTTGTTGGTTGGTGATGTGAAGCAGTCTATCTACCGTTGGCGTGGAGGTGAGATGAAATTATTGCTTTCACAGGTCGAAGATGATATTGGGAAGGAAATCATTCAACTTGAAAACCTCGATACAAATTTCCGTAGCCTCCCAAATATCATCAATTTCAACAATGCTGTTTTTAAGGCTTTGCCAAAGGCCATGGAGCATGTTTTAAGTTCCAGTTATGGAGTTGAGAATCCTCAGATTTTATCAAAGGCATATTCAGACTCCTTTCAGAAAATCTCTCCAAAAAAGGAAACGTCCGACTTCAAAGGAAAAGTTAAACTTGAATTCATAGATCCTAAAGATGAAGAAGGAAATTTCGAGGAGTTAGCCTTGTCCAAACTACCTTCACTGGTTATGGAGTTGCAAGATCATGGATATGCGCCAGAGGATATTGCTTTTCTAGTCAGAAGAAAATCAGAAGGTGAGGCGATTGCAGATTGTTTGATGAGTTATGCAGCTGAAAATTCAGACACTAGCTATAGTTTCGATGTGCTTTCGGACGAATCCATGTTTTTGAACAAAGCAGCCTCGGTGAAAGCCTTGATTTCTGGCTTCAATTACCTGCACAATCCAGCAGATAAAGTTCAGTATAAAACCATGTGGTATTATCTGGCTGTTCTGATGAATAAGCCCATTGATCATGATCTTTTTGCATTGGATAAAATGCCATCCTTTTTGGAAAAGCAAGTAATGGCTTTCAAAGAAAAGGAGGTTTTATTGCTTCAGTTACCGCTGATGGAGGCTTTGGAGGAGTTGATTCAGATTCTTGGTCTAATGGAATTGGAGCTTGAGAAAGCTTATATCTCTGGATTCAAGGAAGCCGTTTATGACTTTACATCCAATAACCGTGCAGACCTGAGTAGTTTCCTAGATTGGTGGGAAATCAATCAAAACAAGCGCACCGTCAAAATTCCGGAAGGGCATAATGCAATGCGAATTCTGACAATTCACAAATCTAAAGGTTTGCAATTTAAAGTGGTGGTGATTCCATTTCTCAAATGGACCATCTTTGATACGACCAAAGACAATGTGGTTTGGTCTCCATTTGAAGACCATGAAAAGGGTCTTTCAGCTATTATCCCTTTGACCTTGAATGGAAATTTGGCTGATTCTGATTTTAGAGAAACTTATGCGGAGGAAGCTACAATGGCATATTTGGATAGTTTGAATATGCTTTATGTAGCACTGACACGAGCTGAGGATGTTTTTTATGGATATGTGCCTTTTAAGGAAAATATCGGCTCACAAAATTACATTGATGTTCAATTGCAACAGCTAGTCCAATCTCAACCTAATTCAGATGAGAGCTTAAGCCTAACATCTTTTTTTGACCTAGAGTCAAAAATATTTGAAATTGGAGATTGGCCTGATAGTCAGGTGAAAGCTATTTATCCCAAAAAATCTCCTGAACTTCGCTGGGCTTATAAAAACTGGTCTGAACTTCTGAGGCTGAAGAAGTATGCTGTCGATTTTTCTGAGGAGGGAATAGAGCAGCGGAAGAAGCAGAATTTTGGATTGATCGTGCATGAGATCCTGGAGCTATCTGTAAATAAAGATGCTGCGATGCAGAATTTACAGGCATTTTATTTTGAAGGAAGATTAAACGAAGTAGAAAAGCAACTTGTGGAAAGTCAACTCGAAAAGCTTTTTAAGGACTCGCTCTTTGCTTCTTGGTTTGGGAAGTCAGGTATTCTTTTGGCTGAGCAGGGTATCCTTCTTCCTGGTGGAAAGCAGAAAAGGCCTGATCGAATTATAATGAAAGATAAGGAAGCAATGATTGTGGATTTTAAGACTGGTGAGGCCCATAGCCGCTATGCAGATCAAGTTAGAGAATATATGGGATTGGTTTCCAAATTAGCCCAAAAGCCAGTTAAAGGTTATCTATGTTATTTAGAAACGGGGCTTATAGAAGAAGTTTATGCATAGTTTTTTAAGAAATACGGCAAAAGAAATTCTCGAAAGTGGAGTTGATCTTCAAAAGCTTACTGTGGTTTTGCCAAATAGGAGAGCAGGATTGTTTTTTACAAAGCATTTGGGAACTCTGATCAGTGAACCTACCTGGATGCCAGAAGTAAAAACTATTGAGGAGATTTTCTATGATTTGGCTGGAAATAGACCTGCTGATGATCTAACCTTGATTTTTGAATTATATAGGGTCTATCAAGATCTAAATCCAGAAGCGGAGACCTTCGATCGATTTTATTTTTGGGGAGAAATGATCCTGAAGGATTTTAATGATGTGGATCAGTTCATGGCAAATCCTGAAAAGCTTTATCACCATTTGTCTGAAATCAAAGCGTTTGAGTCAGATTTAAGTTTTTTGAATGAAAGTCAAGTTGATTTGATTAAGCAATTTTGGTCCTCTTTTCAGCGTCAGGATAGAGATCATCAGGAAAAGTTTTTAAAGTTCTGGCAATTGTTAAGCCCACTTTATTCTAGTTTTCAGTCATCTTTGGCAGTATCTGGCTTGGCTTATTCAGGTATGCTGTATCGAAAAGTTGCGGAATCATTAAAATCTATTTCCCGACCGGAAAAAGTTCATCATTTCATTGGCTTTAATGCTTTTACAGGAACAGAAGAGGCACTGATCAAACATTATATCACAGAATTCAAAGCAAAAATCTACTGGGATATAGATTCTTATTATTTGGATGATAAAGTTCAGGAGGCTGGCTTGTTTTTTCGCGAGTATCAAAAAGACAAAGTCTTTGGTCCAACATTTCCTAAACATATTCCAACTCAGATAGAGGATAGAAAGGCAGCAATTAAAACTTATGCCACACCCCTAAAAGTAAATCAGGCCAATTTGGTGGGATCGATTTTAGAAAAAATCCCGGCTGATGAATCTTGGGAGGAGACTGTGGTGATTTTGCCAGATGAGCAAATGCTTTTCCCTGTACTTCATACGCTTCCGGATCAGGTAGATAAAGTGAATGTAACCATGGGGTATCCTGTGAAAAATGCTCCTGTTTATTCCTTTTTAGAAGCCGTTCTGGAAATGCAGCGATTTATCAAAGTGGAAGATGGAAAGCTTTTATTTTACCATGTTGCCGTTAAAAATTTACTTAGCTCGATTTACCTAAAAAGTGAAAACCCTGAGTTTACTGAAAAGCTCCTAGAAGAAATGCAGCTTTTGAATCAGATACAGGTTTCTGCAGAAAAGCTTCATTTAGGTGGAGAATTATACCAGTTGATCTTCCAAAAGTTGGAAAATGACTCTCTGTTTCCTTACCTAGCTAATTTAATAGAAGCTTTAGCGGAACGATTGGAAGATGAACCTTTGCAGCGTTCCTACCTTTACCAATGTTTCAAGCAATTAACGCGATTGCGGGATGTTTTTGCAGATCAGGAAATCCTTTCCATCAATCGAGAGTTTTTTATTCGCCTTTTTCGTCAAATTTTTCGGGAAGTTAAATTGCCTTTTGAAGGAGAACCGCTTCAAGGGTTGCAGATCATGGGTGTGCTGGAATCCCGAAATCTAGACTTCAAGCGTGTGATTATTTGCAATATGAATGAGGATAGTTTTCCGCCTTCTACGGGTTTGAATTCAATGATCCCGTTTAATATCCGAAAAGCATTTGGTTTGCCAGTTCAGGAGCAAAATGATTCGATCTATGCCTATACTTTCTATAGACTATTACATAGTGCTGAAGAAGTCCATATGATTTACACCACAGCTTCTGACCAAGGTAAAGCTGGAGAAAAGAGTAGATATTTACAGCAAATGGCTGTTGAACTCGGAAGAGAAATTGGAGAGGAAGTGGTTTTTATTCCAATTGATCAGAAATCTCCAGAAGCAATAACCATACACAAGAACTCTGAAGTTTTGAGTTTGCTTGATAGGTATCTGATCAATGAGAATGGTAAATCGCAAACTTCTTTTTCACCTTCTGCACTCAGCGTCTTTCTGGACTGTAAGTTGAAATTTTACCTACAATATCTCGCAAACATTCAGGAAAAACAGGAAGTGAGTGAAGAGATCGATGCAGCTGTATTTGGAAATCTGGCTCACCTGAGCATGGAAATTCTATACCAGGATTGGGCAAACCGAAAGAAAAGAAATGTGCTGGAGAAGTTTGATTTTGAGGATATAAGGAAGAATTGGGTGTTTCCGGCAATAGAAAAAGCCATTCGTAAGTTTTACCATTTGGAAGGGGAGGCGGATACAAAGCTGAATGGGCAAATGGCGATAGCTAGAGATGTGCTTCAGAAATATCTGCATCAGATTTTGAAAATCGATGAAGCTGATGCTCCATTTAAATTGATTTCTTTGGAGAAAGAGAAAAAGTATATGGCAGGTTTCAAGATCAACACCCTAAAAGGAGAGCAAATGGTTTCACTTAGGGGTATTATCGATAGGGTAGATGAGCATAATGGTTCGGTGAGGTTGATTGATTACAAATCTGGGCAGGATAATAAGACTTTTCCCGATGTAGCGTCTCTTTTTGATCGGGAACACAAGTCTCGGAATAAAGCTGCCATGCAAACGATGTTTTATGGATTAATATATCAGGCAACTAATCCTGAAAATACACTTCCCCTCAAACCTGCTATTTTCAATTTGAGAGAAATGTTTGGAGATGAATTCAACCCGTACTTGCAATTGAAATTGCCATATAAATCAGGAGTTGAAGTTGAGGATTATAGAAAATTCGAGGAACAGTATAGAGCTGGTTTGAAATCACTTTTGGAAGATATATATAATCCAGATGTTCCTTTTGACCAAACTGAGGATCTGAAGAAATGTGAATATTGTACTTATAAGGAGATTTGTGGTCGTTAAAAAAACGAGGAAAGACTTGAGGAAATAGCTTTTTCCATTAAATGATTTCCTTTGCCACCTTGGAATGCATTTCATTCATCATCATTAAAGCTGCAGATCCATACCATTCTTTCAGGTCCATTTTTAAAACTCCAGCTTGAATAGAAGGGTCGGATTCAGTTAAGGCTTTTGCTTCCTCAATACTTTCTACCGCAAAGAAATAAAGACCTCTCAGTTCATCATTTCCAAAAAATGGGCCAGCCATTACCAATTTCCCTTCTTGAGCCATTCGATTGATATTGGCAAGATGGCTTTCTTGGAGCTTTGATCTTTCTGCTTCTGAGTAATCTGCAACTTTATCACCCCGATATAGGAATGCAATTACATATTTTTTCATTCCATACTGATCGGCTCCGACTTCTTCGGCCAACTTTGGATCATATTCTGATTGCGCGAATGAGAATTGTGTGGTGATAAAAATCAGCGAAAAGAGAACAAGAAGATTTTTCATAGAAATATGAGGTTAATAAATCAAGATAGAGCTTACCTTTTTGATTTGATTCTCAATTTTAAGGATTGAGTCTTTATATAAGTTTCGGATTTTAAATGCGGATATGCAAATTCCATCAAGCATTCAAAGGGGAGGAGGGATTTGCTATTAAGAAATCAGTTTATAGGAAGAGATTGGGTTTACTTTTTGAATAGTTTCCTTGAAAACCTAAAGATCGGATAAGCTTCTAAAAAGATAGCTTTTCGAATAGCACATAATTTTAAAAGATAAGATGTAGTAAATTATTATAGACATGTCTAGGGCATTGGAGATAAACAGCAACTCCAAATAAAGTGCAAAAGCAGTGGCAAATGAAACCTCAGGATTGGGATAACTTTACTCCTTTCGGGAATAACCCATATTACCAGAAGTTCACCTAAAAACGGTGATCAAACTTTTATTTTTCTGGGTTATATTTTATCAGTTGTATTCTGATTTGATTACCAATTTAATCCATGAAAACAAGGCGATATATAGCAAGAAAAATCAATAAAAATTTAAAGTATTTTGAGCTAAACTGGTCTTTTACAGAATCAAAAAATGTTTGATTTAAACTCTCTATTCCAGACTCTATTTTGTATCCTATTTTTCGAAAGATCGATCACCTCAAGAATGATTAAATTTCATCGTAGTTGAACCAAGTTGAGAAAGTAAATTTTTTGGAAAAAAAACCTAAGACCAATATTTGAAATCTATACATTCTCTTATTTACACCCAAATATGTTATTGCTTTAATCATGTTGATTGAACTTATATTTTGGATAGGGTAGGGAGCAAATACAATTGATTTTAATATCTGCAATTGACATTTGAGATATCTGAATTCTGGATATAAATCGAGATAGAAATTTTTAAAATCAGGCTCTTTACATTAAGATTTTATATTATTTTTTCGAACTTGAGCATCAAAAGGGAATTTGAAGTTGGAATGATATCTGCTTACAATTCTATTATAATTTGTAATTTTTACCCCTAATTAAAACTTTATTTGAATTAAACTAAATAACTGATTAATAATTTTTTAAGTACAGTTTAGTCTTGGCAAAATTTGATACAACTAAAAAAATTAGGCTAGACTAAAAAAAGAAATTCGAGTATTTTTAATTCAAAACCTCTTTTTTAACTCCCTTTTTCAAAATTCTAAATTTCTAAGTTTTAATAATTAGAATGTTGTTTTAATAAAATTGGAATTGCTCTAGATTTATTGATCTTTGAAAAGAAGTTTATAAGTATCTTTTTCTTAATTATGGTTTATGTCGCAATCTATGAGTAAGCGAATTATATCAATTGATGATGATAAGATTCAACATTTCTTGATCAAGAAAAGAATTCAATTTGTCGACCCTTCTACTGAAATTTTTTCTTTTGAAAACCCAGAAAGTGCATTAGAATGGTTAGTTGAAAATCCATCTGATTTGATCTTTATGGATTTGAATTTTCCTGAAATTTCCGGATGGGATTTGATAGTGAAAATAGGTGAAATTTCTAATTCTCCAGTTGTTATTTTAACAGGAAATATTGGACATGAGGAAATTGAAAAAATGAAAGCTTTCCCTCAAGCGATTCGGCTTATTGAGAAACCAATTTCAAATGAAAATTTAATTGAGATTTTTCAATTTTTGAATTTTTAAAAATGCTAAAACTATAGTTTATTTAGGTGGATCTTGATGTCAAAATATTAAGATCAAAGTCTTAAAAATCCCTATTAATTTTTTGGCAAAGAATTTGAATTATTCTTTTGAGTTAATGTTTTTTCTTTTTGAGATTGATATTGATCCTCAAAAAATCAAACCGTAATTAATAATTTCTAACTATTTTATTTTAGACCTTTTTAAAAATTCGCATTAGGTTTGTTGAATAGTTGAATTGAATGATTTTACCTTTCAAAAGTATTAATATCCATTTTGGCATTATTAGTAAAAAGCCTTTGGAGATTTTTACTTATTTTCAAGCGTTTAAATTAACCTATGGCTGAAGAAGCAGACAGAAAGCCTTTGCTTTCTAAAAAAATAGATAAATTTTTTACAGGTTTAGCAAGTGCCTGGAGTTTTGTGAGCCGGTTCTTTAAGGAAGTATTTCTACCTCCTTATGAGCTGAAGGAAGTTGTGCACCAATGTTATCGTATTGGAGTTGAATCGTTGCCCCTGATTTCTCTTACTGGTTTTATTGTAGGAATAGTGTTTACAAATCAGTCAAGACCATCACTCTCGGAATTTGGTGCAACTTCATGGTTGCCGTCTTTAATTTCAATTGCCGTTGTGCGTGCTATGGGGCCCTTGGTAACTGCACTGATTGCAGCAGGTAAAATGGGGTCTAGTATAGGTGCCGAAATAGGTTCAATGAAAGTGACTGAGCAAATCGATGCAATGGAGGTATCAGCCACTAATCCATTTAAATTCCTAGTTGTAACCAGAGTATTGGCAACAACTTTTATGATACCTATTTTGGTGATGTATACAGATTTTGTGGCTTTAATGGGATCATTCCTGAGCGTGAACGCAAATGAAATGGTCAGTTTAACCACGTTTTTTGTTCAGGTTTTTGAATCTATAAGCTTCTTGGATATCAGTTCTTCTGTTTTGAAATCACTGCTGTTTGGTTTTACTATTGGAATAGTAGGATGTTATAAAGGTTATAATTCTTCCAAAGGAACAGAAGGAGTGGGACGAGCTGCGAATTCTGCAGTTGTAATGGCCATGTTTTTGATATTTATCGAAGAGCTGCTTGTTCTTCAAATTGTGAACGCAATCCGAATGATGTAAACCATGGAAGAAAAAGTAGTTGAAATACAAGGTTTAAAAAAGTCCTTTGGAGATTTAGACGTTCTAAAAGGAGTAGATCTGGATTTACATAAAGGTGAAAACCTTGTTGTTCTAGGCAAATCTGGCTCTGGAAAATCCGTCTTGATCAAGATTATGGTAGGATTGCTAAAGCAGGATGAAGGGTCTATGCGAGTGCTCGGTCAGGAAGTATCAACTTTAAAAACGAGAGAATTGAACGAGCTGAGGCTCAAAATAGGTTTTTCCTTCCAAAATTCTGCCCTATACGATAGTATGACAGTGAGGGAAAACATGGAATTTCCCCTTGTGAGAAATATCAAGAATCTTACAAGAGGAGAAATATCCAGAAAAATTGAAGAATTATTAGATAGTGTTGGGCTTCCTCAATCGATCGATCAGATGCCATCAGAGTTATCCGGTGGTCAGAAAAAAAGAATTGGGGTTGCAAGAACCTTGATCTTAAATCCGGAAATCATGCTTTACGATGAACCTACAGCAGGTCTGGATCCAATCACTTGTATGGATATCAATAATTTAATCCTTCAAGTCAGGGAACAGTATAATACTTCGTCTATTGTCATTACCCATGATCTAACTTGTGCAAAAGTAACGGGAGATCGTCAGGCTGTATTATTGGATGGACAATTTAAAGCCATGGGAAGCTTTGATGAAGTTTTTGCTCATGCAAAAGATGGGCGAGTCAAATCATTTTACGATTATAATTTTATTGATTCATGAAAGGTGAAAATAAACGCAACGTCTTAGTAGGCATTTTTGTATTTATCGGGATTGCCATTTTGGTAGCCGGTATTTTGACCTTAGGTGGCCAGCAAAAGAAATTTGTAAAATCAATCCATTTAAAAGCTGTATTTGATGATATAGGTGGATTGCAGTCAGGGAATAATGTTTGGTTTTCCGGAGTAAAAATCGGAACGGTCAGGAAAATCAATTTTTATGGAGACTCTCAAGTTGAGATTGAAATGAATGTTGAAGAAGAAGTAGTTGAATTTATTCGAAAAGATTCAAAAGCGACCATTAGTTCTGATGGTTTGATAGGTAACAAAATCATCCTCATTTACGGTGGTACAACGATGGCACCTCCTGTAGAAAATGGAGATAGATTAGAATCTGTGATGCCATTAGATACTGATCAGATGATGGAAACGCTTCAGGTCAACAATGAAAATCTTGTAGAAATTACGAACGATTTGAAAGTACTTACGAGTAAATTAGCTTCTGGAGAAGGTATTGTTGGAGCTGTTATGACTGATTCGACCTTAGCACAAAATTTCAAAGCGATCATCAGTGATTTGAGTCGTGCTTCTGCAAATAGCAATAAAATGATCGCTGAACTTAACACTTTCACTTCCAAATTGAATCAAGAAGGAAACTTATTCAATGAATTGGTGTCTGATACAACAATGGCTTCAGAAATGAGAGCGACAATAGGAAGTTTGAAAGCAGCAGCAGAAAACTCTGAAAAGATGTCTGAAGAATTGACTTCACTCACAGAGAAGTTTAATTCGCCAGATAACTCATTTGGAGTCTTGTTAAACGATGAAGAATTTGCAAAAAATCTCAAGCAGACGATGATTAACACAGATTCCGCGACCTACAATTTAAATCGTGGATTGGAGGCTTTGGAGTATACATGGCCATTTAAGAAGGGATTTAAGCGAAAAGCTAAGGCGGAAGAAGAAGCCGCAAAGAATAATTGAAAAATAAAAGGTCCTTATGGGCCTTTTTTATTTTTCTTTATTTTCCCTTTTACCATTTTCTCTTCAGCTTCTTTTTTGTCATCACCACTAGCACTTAACTTTTCAACAGTTTTTTCGGATTTCAATGAGGCTTTTATACAAATGGGAAAATGATCTGATCCTATACCAGACATGACTTTTAGTTCACCCAAACCAAAGTGCTTACTCAAAAATATATGATCTAGAGGCCATCTCATCAATGGGATTTTAGCGTGAAAAGTACTAAAAAACCCTCTTCCTCTCCGAGGATCTGCCATACCTGATATTTTAAGAAATAATTTGGTGGTATAACTCCAAGCGACATCATTTAGATCCCCGATGACCATAGACGGTTTTGGATTGTTTTTAGCTTTTTTTCCTACTATTAATATTTCGGCATCTCTTTCTGAACTTTTCAGATTCTCTGTTGGTACTGGAGGGGTGGGATGAATAGCGTATATAGTTATTACCTTTCCATTTCTGAGTTTTACCTCCAGTTCAATTGAAGGAACATCGTCATCGATCAAATATTCTATTTTGGAATTGATAATCTCAAGTTTACAATAAAGTGCCATTCCATAGGTATTATCCTTTGGAATTAAAATCCTATTAGGATAATTTTCTTCAATTGAACATATCCCTTCAACCCAGTTTTTATCTGTTTCTACTAGGAAAACTAGATCTGGGCTGATCCGATTGATTAGCGATACTACCTTGTAATAGGATTTATTTGACTGAAGTACATTTCCAACTAAAACATGAATTCCATTATTTTTTTCGAATGGAACTGAGTCAATCATTTTTTTTCCAATCGAAGTGAATGTCTTTACTTTGAAAAACAAGTGCAAGGCTGCAGGAGATAATACCACCAACCAAATCCATTTTTCAATTGGGTTTTGATCAAAGTCTATCTTTATCCATATGATTCCACATAGGAGTATTAATACTAACTTTTGAAGTTGGGGGTAATCAAAGATTCTTATCCACCAATAATCCCACTTGATAAAGGGAATCAACGTAGCAATTATTAAAAAGGCACTAAAAATTCGTAGACTATAAATAGGCATACACTTTGAAATTTAAAAGAGTAATATATCCAAGAATCTATAAAAAATGACCCAATTCTCATTCAATTCTAAAATACAACGATGTTTTAGGAATTGTCTAACAAATAATTTGGTTAAATTTTAGTAGGCTTTTCATTTAAACAAAATCATTTTTATCATGAACCAAGATACATTTCATATTAAGTCAACTTTAAAAACTGAATCTGGAAGCTATGAATATTGGAGTTTGGATAAGCTTCAGCAAGCTGGACATTCCATCAAGAAATTACCATTTTCGATTCGGATTTTATTAGAAAATGCACTTCGGAATTTTGATGGTTTTTCAATTACTAAAGATCATTTAAATACACTTTTAAATTGGAAGCCTGAGGCTTCGGATCTCGACATTCCTTTTAAACCCGCTAGAGTATTAATGCAGGATTTTACTGGTGTACCTGCCGTAGTTGATATTGCATCATTACGGTCTGAAGCAAAAAGAAAAGGTAAAAATCCAGAGAAGATTAACCCATTGATTCCAGTAGACCTCGTGATTGATCACTCTGTTCAAGTAGATTATTTTGGCACCAATTATAGTTATCAAAGAAATGTGGAAGTTGAATATGAGCGAAATGCAGAACGCTATCAATTTTTAAAATGGGCTCAAAAGTCCTTTAATAATTTTTCTGTTGTTCCACCAGGAATGGGGATTTGCCACCAGGTAAACCTTGAATACTTAGCGCAGGGCGTGATTTTGAGAGATGGGAAGGTTTTTCCAGACACCTTAGTAGGAACAGATTCTCATACACCAATGGTCAATGGAATTGGCGTTGTAGGATGGGGAGTAGGAGGGATTGAGGCAGAAGCTGCTTTACTTGGTCAGCCTATATTTTTCATTATGCCTGAGGTAGTTGGATTGAAATTAACTGGGAAACTTCCTGCTGGAACCACTGCTACAGATATGGTTTTGACCATTACAGAGCTCCTTAGAAAGCATGGGGTAGTAGGAAAGTTTGTTGAAGTCTACGGACCGGGGCTCGATAATTTATCAGTTCCTGATAGAGCTACTATTTCCAATATGTCTCCAGAGTTTGGCTGTACAGTTTCCTATTTCCCTATCGATGATAGGACATTGGACTACATGACAAAAACCAACCGAAGTAAAGAACAGATTAAGTTGGTAGAAGATTATTGCAAGGCAAATTTATTATGGAGAAAAGATGAGGATTTAATTGAATACTCTTCAGTAGTTGAATTGGATTTGGGAACTGTGGAGGCAACTGTCTCCGGCCCTAAAAGACCTCAGGATAAAATCCTAGTCAAGAACTTTAAATCAAAATTTGAAGAATTGTTAGACTCTGTCCATGGCCGTCAATACATTCCAATTGAAAATCGAGAAGAAGGTCGTATGCTGGCAGAGGGTGGTGCCCAATCCTCAAAAAAAGTAAAAGATTCCCCACAGGACGTTGCTTACAAAACGGAAGTGACGAATGGGTTGAAATCAGTTACCATTGATTTAAACTATGAAAAATTTACACTTTATGATGGATCTATTGTAATAGCAGCCATTACTTCTTGTACGAATACTTCCAATCCTGCTGTGATGTTAGGAGCAGGGCTGGTCGCTAAAAAAGCAATAGAAAAAGGATTGGATGTGAAACCGTGGGTAAAAACATCATTGGCACCAGGATCCAAAGTAGTTACTGATTACTTGAGTAAAGCAGGTTTGCTGGATGAACTTGAAGCATTGAAATTCCATACTGTTGGCTATGGATGTACCTCCTGTATTGGTAATTCTGGACCCTTACCAGTCCATATAGCAAAAGCAGTAGAAGAGAATGATATGGTTGTCGCCTCTGTGTTATCTGGAAATAGAAACTTTGAAGCAAGGGTTCATCCACAAGTTAAAATGAATTATTTAATGTCCCCCATGCTAGTTGTGGTTTATGCACTGGCTGGCAGAGTGGATATGGATCTTTATAATGAGCCAATCGGTTTTGACCCGAATCAAGAACCAGTTTATTTAAAAGATATATGGCCTACTACTGATGAAATCGATGAGATTTCCAGGAAAGTTCTGAGCCCGGATGACTATGCAAAAAATTATGGAGAGATTTTCGAGGGAAATGAAATCTGGAAAAATTTAGAATCTGGTGAAGGAGCTATATATCCTTGGGATGAAAAAAGTACTTATATCAAAGAAGCACCTTTCTTTAAAGGTATTTCCATGAATCTTGAAAGACCCAAGGATATTTTAGATGCAAGAGTTTTGCTTAAACTGGGAGATTCTATTACCACAGACCATATTTCTCCTGCAGGTTCATTTAAGCAGGATTCCCCAGCAGGTAAATACTTGGTTGGAAGAGGTGTTCAAAGACCAGACTTTAATTCATATGGTTCCAGAAGAGGTAATGATGAGGTAATGGTTCGTGGAACTTTTGCTAATGTTCGGATTAAAAATCAGCTCTCTACCCAAGAAGGAGGATTTACAAAATACATTCCAGAGGATAAGGAAATGTCGGTTTTTGAAGCATCTGAGAAATATCAAGCTTCTAATACGCCATTGATCGTATTAGCTGGAAAGGAATATGGATCCGGATCATCGCGTGATTGGGCTGCAAAAGGAACTAATTTATTGGGTATTAAAGCCGTAATAGCTGAAAGCTATGAGCGAATCCACAGAAGTAACTTGGTTGGTATGGGGGTAATGCCACTTCAGTTTAATGCAGGAGAAAGTTCAGAAAGTCTTGGATTATCTGGTTTTGAGTCATTTAGCATTCAGGGAATAGAATATGGATTAAAACCAGGCCAAAGTTTTGAGGTAAAGGCTGTAGATAAGGAGGGGAATAAAAAAGAATTTACTGTGAAATCCAGATTGGATTCAGAGGTAGAAATTGCCTATTATCAACATGGAGGAATTCTGAACTATGTATTAAGAGATTTTTTGAAAGATTAACCAATTGATTCAAAAAAAATAACCCGTCTTCTCTGACGGGTTATTTTTTTAGCTTAATTTAAATCGAATTGGTATATACAACCAAGGTTCCACCGGGTTTCCTTCCAAATCTCTTCCGTGCAAAAACCTACCTTTTTAAGACCCCGCGACTCGAATACTTTCTATTTCTTCTTGATTAAACTACCCCTCTTCAATAAAAGAAAACCTAGAAATTCTCACCAATTGATTTGATGGCGCAAATATTCGTTCTAGGGTAATGCTATTTGCATCTTTGTTAGTAACTCTTTTGAAATGAATGCCAAAAAACTAACTAATGATGAAATTAAATTACCGGTAGAAATAAAATCCAACGGGTAGATAGAGCCAGGCCTTAACAGTCTCCCCATTATAGTTTATTGCCGGATTATATTGACCTCGAAATAATTCACCTACCCTGAGCGCTTCCTCTGTTAATATTCCAGGAAAGTCATTGATGTTGGCAACTTCTGTTTTTACTCTCTGTCCATTTTCATCGATCAAAAATGCGAGAATCACCGTTCCTTCCATTCCTTGTTTTTGAGCTTCAGAGAGAAACCGTAATTCTTTTAAAACAAATTTTTTCCAATCCTTGTCATTTGGAAACAAGGAAGGTTCGAAGTCATTTTTATTCGATTTATAACGGTTTGCTGCTGACTTTCTCCATATTTCATAAACATTGTTTCCTCTATTGATTACGTGACCTACTTGTATCCCATTTTCATAGTAGAAAGTCAGTTTTCTTGAATTTGACTTGCTTCCTTCTGTCCTTAAAATAAGGTTTCCGTCAAGATCAAATACTTTCACAACCTCTTCAAGTTCTCCGTTTTGTTTATTTATTCTGGTTTGAATTGTTTTGACGACCCTGTTTTGTAAATCGCTTATCTGAGTAAAGGTCGAACCATCTTCGTTAGTGTTCCTTAGTTGAGTATATTTGGTTTTTGGATCAGAAATGGACAAAGTCTGAAAAAAATGCTCATTTAATGGCGTGATTTCAAAGTCTTGGGCAATACTTTGAAAGGATACAAAAAACCCAGAAAGGATTAGAAAAACTTTTCCTAATTGAATTCTTTGCTCATTTAAATACGATTTTATCATTTTGATTAAATCTATAGAAATTCTATTTTTTTTCTAGACTCCAAATTTATTCAAGAGAAGTCTATTGGTTTAATCTTTTTAAATTGAATTGATTAGAAAATTGAAATTTCTGAGGTAAAAATTGAAGTACAAAAACGCTTTTATCCCCCAAGATAAGTCTTAATTTTGCCATTCACATTTGTACTTTTATCCATATAATGAAATCTATTAATCCTACTACCACCCCAGCTTGGTCAAGATTAAAACAACTCGCGGAAGACCATAAAGACCTCAAAATAGTATCACTTTTAGGAGAGAATGAGCGATTTGAGCGATTTAGCTTACAATTAGAAGATATCTTAGTCGATTTTTCGAAGAATAAAGTCAACGATGACATTTTAAAAGCACTTTGTGATTTGGCAAGAGAGACTGAATTACATATTGCTATTGAGGACATGTTTACTGGTAAACCTATTAATAAGACTGAAGATCGAGCTGTTCTTCATACTGCGTTGAGAAATAAATCTGATCATGCTGTTTTTGTAAATGGAGAAAATGTGATGCCTGAGATTCAGAAAGTATTGGATCAAATGAAGGTGTTTTCTGATAAGGTTCAAAATGGAAAATGGCTTGGGTATACCGGAAAGCCTATCAAATCATTAGTAAATATAGGAATCGGTGGTTCAGATCTTGGTCCTGTGATGGTTACTGAGGCTTTGAAACCTTACCAAAATCCAGATTTGAGCTGCTATTTTGTTTCCAATGTGGATGGAACTCATATAGCAGAAACATTAAAGAAGGTGGATCCGGAGACGACGCTTTTCTTTATAGCATCTAAAACTTTTACAACTCAAGAAACAATGACCAACGCCCATACAGCGAGGGATTGGTTTTTGGAATATGCTAAAGACGAAATGGCTGTTGCAAAGCATTTCGTTGCACTTTCGACAAATGCAAAAGCAGTTAAAGCTTTCGGAATAGATCCCCAAAATATGTTTGCCTTTTGGAATTGGGTTGGAGGAAGATATTCACTTTGGTCTGCTATTGGACTTTCGATTGCTTGTACCGTAGGGTTTGAAAATTTTGAGCAAATGCTTTATGGAGCACATGCTATGGATAATCATTTCAGACATTCCATGTTTGACCGAAATATTCCAGTAATTCTTGCCTTAATAGGTATTTGGAACACAAACTTTCTTGGAGCTTCTTCAGAAGCAATTTTACCATATGATCAATACATGCATCGTTTTGCGGCATATTTCCAACAAGGTAATATGGAAAGCAATGGGAAATATATAAATAGACAAGGAGAGAAGGTAAACTATACCACAGGCCCAATTATATGGGGAGAACCCGGAACCAACGGACAACACGCTTTTTATCAATTGATTCATCAAGGAACACATTTAATTCCATGTGATTTTATTGCGCCTGCTATTTCTCATAATCCAATCGGTGATCATCATCAGAAATTACTTTCAAATTTCTTCGCACAGACTGAAGCCCTAATGAAAGGTAAAACTTTGGAAGAAGTTAAATCAGAAATGACAAAAGCTGGAAAGTCGGAGAAAGAAATCGAAAAAGTTGCTCCACATAAAGTTTTTGAAGGAAATAAGCCAACGAATTCTATTCTAGTAAAGAAAATTACGCCTTACACTTTGGGTCAGCTGATAGCGATGTATGAACATAAAATATTCGTTCAAGGAGTGATTTGGGATATCTTTAGCTTTGATCAATGGGGTGTGGAGCTTGGAAAGGTTTTAGCAAATGGAATTTTGCCAGAACTTAAAGGAGATGAGAAAGTAACTTCCCATGACGATTCCACCAATGGATTGATAAATGCTTATAAAAAAATGAGATAATTAGCCTCAGGTAATAAACAGAGCCCATTTTCAGATTTCTGAAAGTGGGCTTTTTGTTTATTGTTTTAAAATTTTTAAACCAACAGCTTCAATACCTTGTAGTTGGTTCTCTCTCATGTACTGAAGTATTATAACTGATTTGGCCCCTTCTTTAAATTGGAAAGGAAGGGAGTCATAAAATGTATAGGTATTCCCAAATCCATCTCCCATTGGTTCTCCTGTTTTTGAATCGAATAAGGGGATATTTACTAATTTATTTTCCAAAACAGTCCCTAAGGAATCTTTACTTAAAATTCTGACATAGCAATTTGAAAAAGCGTATTCTTCATTGAACCTAATTGCAATTAAACTAGTATGACCAGAAGGATTTATTTTTCCTAAATCAAATTGAAGACTATCTTCTATCCCCCAGCTCTGAGAGATAATTGGTTTAAATTCTTCGAAAATCCGATCTTGCGAACAAGAGGACAGAATCATCACCAAAAGGCAATAAAGGAAAACAAAAAATCTATTCATTTTCAGGTGAATTAGGATTTGGTCCTTGGTTTTTTCTAGGAGGAAATTTTCTCTTTCCAGCTGGTTTTCTCTCCTTATTTTTGACTTGATCCATTTTCTTTGATTCACCAGCTACTGGTTTTGCTTCAGCAGTTGGCTTTGGGTTTGGCTTTTTATCCCCCTGTCTTTTAGGAGGATTTGTTCCTTGGATAGGAGGCCCTCCTTTTTGATTTCTATTTCTATTCCTGTTTTTGTTTCTATTTTTTTTGCTTCTTGAATCATTACCTTGATTTTGTGAAGCTTTCGGTTGCTTGTTATCCTGTCCCTGTGTAGGATTTATATTTTGATTAGAATTAGATTCAGAGGCTTTCTGAGGTACGTTTTCGGATTTCGGGCCTCTATTTTTATTTCTTGATTTTCTTTTCTTTTTATTAGGGGTATTGGAAGAAAACTTTTTGTCTAGAAGTTCTAATTCCCGAGTTGACTTAGCAGCAAGATCCTCAATATCAGAGGCTTCATTTACCTGGAGATTAAATACTTTCTTGCCTTTTTGGTTTATTTCAAGGATTTCTTTTACCCTCTCACAGGTGATACTGTGCCAATCATTTTCATTATTGTAGCTAAACCACATCATCTTTCTAAAGATGTCGGTCTTTTGAAGTTTGGCTGGACCTGACTCTGTCATAAGCGGTCTTTCAATCTGAGGGATATCCTTTATGGCATCCATATAGGTATCTAACTCGTAATTGAGGCAGCATTTCAGTCTTCCGCATTGGCCGCTTAGTTTTCCTGGATTAAGAGAAAGGTTTTGATATCTGGCAGCAGAAGTACTTACATTCTTGAAATCTACCAACCAGGTGGAGCAGCATAGTTCTCTGCCGCAAACTCCTAAACCACCAATTCTTCCTGCTTCTTGCCGAAGGCTAATTTGCCTCATTTCAACGCGAATTCTGAATTCACCGGCAAGGACTTTAATCAATTCTCTGAAATCAACGCGTTCATCAGCGGAATAATAAAAAGTAGCTTTTGAATTATCAGCCTGATATTCTATATCAGACATTTTCATTTTTAGTCCAAGTTCGTCTACTATCTGCTTACATCGATATAGGGTAGGAATTTCCCTATTTTTAGCTTCAGTCCACTTTTCAATATCTTTTTCTGTTGCTATTCTATAAATTCTGAGAATCTCATCATCATTTTTTATTTTTCGCTTTTGCATTTGAAGTCGCACAAGCTCTCCCTGAAGTGAAACATATCCAATGTGATGACCGCTTGGGACGTCGACTACTACAGGATCGCCAGTAGTAAGTGATAAAAAATCCACATTTCGGTAGTAATCTTTTCTTCCTCCTTTGAACTTTACTTCTACAATATCAAACGTATCGACCTCAGGAATCCCCATGTGGCTAAGCCAGTCAAAGGAATTCATTTTATTGCAATCGCTCGTCCCACAACTACCATTGTTTTGGCAGCCACCGGATCCTCCAGAAGAGGTGGAGCAAGTTGTACATCCACTCATAAGTATATAGTTACAGGACCGTAATCCTGGATAAAATTGGGTTTACTTCATTAATTTTAAGATATCTTGACCGATATCTTTTCTGTAATATGATTTTTCCCAGTGAATTTTTTGAACTGTAGAAAAAGCATTCTTTAGGGCATTTTCAAGGGTTTTCCCCAACCCGGTGCATGCTAACACTCTTCCTCCTTGATTAATTAATTCTCCCTTTTCATTGGTGGAAGTACCCGCATGAAAAACAATAGTATTTTCAGTTAAGCTAGGTAAAGTGATAGGGAAGCCTTTTTGATAGGCTTCTGGATAACCACCACTTACCATTACTACTGTAGTAGCATATTCAGGTGAGATTTCAAGATTATAATTTTCTAGAGTACCTGTTCCAATTCCTTCCAGTAATTCCACAAAATCACTGGTGATTCTTGGTAAAACAGCTTCTGTTTCCGGGTCACCCATTCTTACATTATATTCGATAACGTAGGGCTGGCCATTATTATTCATAAGACCTATGAAAAGGAATCCTTTATATGGAATATTTTCTTTAGCTAACCCTTCGACAGTTGGTTTTACTACCAACTCCTCAACCTTATTCATATAAGCATTATCAGCAAAAATAACAGGACTAACAGCTCCCATTCCTCCGGTATTCAAACCAGTATCTCCTTCGCCGATCCTTTTATAGTCCTTTGCTTCTGGAAGGATTTTATAGTTTTTCCCATCTGTGGCAACAAAAACTGAAAGCTCAATACCGTGAAGAAATTCCTCTACTACAACTTTAGCAGAAGCCTCTCCAAATTTTTGATCCAACAGCATTTCCTTGAAAGAGTCTTTTGCTTCTTTCAAAGATTGGCAAATTAATACGCCTTTTCCTGCAGCAAGTCCATCAGCTTTTAAAACAATTGGTAATTTTTGGGTTTCCAAATAAGCGAGTCCTGCCTCAATTTCATTTGCGGTAAAGGTTTCATATGCAGCTGTTGGTACATTATTCCTCTGCATGAATCTTTTGGAAAAATCTTTACTTCCCTCCAGTGTTGCCCCTAATTGAGATGGGCCAACTACCGGAATGTTTGATGTTTGATCATCTTTAAGCAGGAAATCGACTATGCCTTTTACCAATGGTTCTTCAGGGCCAACTACCACCAAATCAATAGCATGATCTAGGATAAAATTCTTTATCCCCTCAAAATCTGTAATTGAAAGCTGAATGTTTTTTGCAATACTTGCCGTTCCCGCGTTTCCCGGTGCGACGTATAGTTGTGAGCATTTAGGACTTTGTACTATTTTCCAGGCGAAGGCATGCTCTCTGCCTCCACTTCCTAATAAGAGTATATTCATTGACTCAATTCAAGTTAATTGGCATGTTCGGAGATAAACTTAATCCGATAGACCCTCAATTCATCTTCTGCAAAATCCTCATCTTCCAGTTCCTCTAATGCCTCTTTGATACGATCAGTTTCTGCATTCATGAAATAATCATGAAGAAGGTCTTCACGCTCCTCATCCATGATGTGTTCGATGTAATAATCGATATTTAATTTAGTACCACTGTAGATGATTTGCTCAATTTCCTGCAATAATTCAGACATACTGATGTTTAAATTGTCTGCAATTTCATCTAAGTCGATTTTACGATCAATTTGTTGAATGATAGTGATTTTTATTTTTGATCTCGATCCTGCCGACTTCACTACAACCTCTGAGGCAGTCTCAATTTCGTTTTCTTCGACATAAGTCGAAATGATTTTTAAGAATGACGATCCAAATTTAGCGACTTTTCCCATACCAACGCCGTTGACTTGGGCAAGTTCTTCTCTTGTTGTTGGATAAATAGTCGCCATTTCTTCCAAAGAAGGATCCTGAAATATCACATATGGAGGCAACCCTTTTGATTTTGCTACTTTTTTTCTTTCTGCTTTAAGTAGTTCAAATAGTTTTTCATCATAAGCAATGCCTGCTTTTATATCCACATCTGCAGTACCATCTGAATCTTCATTTTCATAATCATGATCTTTGTAGAGATTGACTGAGTAAGGAGAATCTAAAAAGGATTTCCCTTTTTCTGTTAGTTTTAATACCCCGTAAGATTCAATATCTTTTTCGAGTAGGGCAAAAATCATCGCTTGACGAATGATAGAAGTCCAATATTTTTCAGGAACATCTTTTCCTTTACCGAAAACAGGAAGCTTATCGTGCTTGTAACTTATTACATATTCCGTAGGCTCGCCAATGATCACCTTTACCAAGTGATCTAAACCAAAGCGTTCATTTGTTTGAAGTGCCGCTTCGAGAGCAGTCTGGATATAATCCATTCCTTCAAAAATTTCACGCTCTCTCTTACAGTTATCACAGAAACCACAATCTTTTTCGAAAGTTTCCCCAAAATAGTTCAAGATGAATTTCCTCCTACAAACCCCAGTTTCTGCATATGCAGCCATTTCCTGAAGTAATACTCTGGAGTTTTCTCTTTCAGTTACAGGCTTATCTTTATTGAATTTGTCAAGTTTGACAATATCCTCATATCGATAAAACATCAGGCAATGTCCCTCTAAACCATCTCTTCCTGCCCTTCCAGTCTCTTGGTAGTACCCTTCCAAGGATTTGGGAACATCATAATGAATAACATAACGCACATCTGGTTTGTCTATACCCATTCCAAAAGCGATGGTAGCAACTATTACATCCAACTCTTCATTTAGAAAGTCATCCTGATTTTTGATCCTTACAGCTGAATCTAAGCCTGCATGATAGGGAGCTGCATTTATTTGATTGACTTGAAGAAGATGTGCAATTTCTTCTACTTTCTTCCTGCTCAAACAATAAATGATACCCGACTTACCTTTGTGGGATTTGATAAATTTAATCAGATGTTTTTTAGATTCATTTTTCATCTTTGGCCTAACCTCATAATACAGGTTGGTTCGGTTGAAAGATGATTTAAATAAATCAGCCTCTTCCATTTGAAGATTCCTTTGAATATCCTGCTGAACTTTAGGAGTGGCAGTTGCAGTCAAAGCGATTATTGGAAGGTTAGGGGCTATTTGTGCTACTATAGATTTTATTTTTCTGTATTCAGGTCTGAAATCATGTCCCCATTCCGAAATACAGTGTGCTTCATCAATCGCAACAAAACTCAGTTTTGCTGATTTCAGGAAGGCTACATTTTCTTCCTTTGTAAGAGATTCGGGTGCTACATAAAGAAGCTTTGTTTTCTCATTCAATACCTCATTTTTCACTTTTGTAGCCTCAGATTTATTGAGGGTAGAATTCAAAAAATGAGCATTTATACCTAGAGCATTTAATTGATCGACCTGATTTTTCATAAGTGCGATCAATGGAGATATTACTATTGCTGTTCCTTCAGAGACCACTGCTGGGAGTTGATAACATAAAGATTTTCCAGCACCTGTCGGCATTATAACGAAGGTGTTCTTTTTACTTAGCAAATTGTCTACGATGAACTCTTGGTTGCCACGAAACTGGCTAAAACCAAATATTTTCTTAAGTTCAGATTTTACTTTTTCTTCCACTTGAAACAGGTGCTTTAAGGAGTGCGGTGAGCCTGTAAACAGGAATGATTGATTACATTTTATACCTTTGTACTAAATTACTAATAAAAGCAGGTAAAATTGAATTTAATTAAAAATATTAGAAATACAGCCACCCGGGTATTGCAAAATGAAGCGAACGCTGTTTTAAATTTGATCGAATATATAGATGGTGATTTTGAGTCCTGTGTGGAAAGGATTTTAAATTCTACTGGAAGAGTAGTAATTACTGGTGTAGGAAAAAGCGCGATAGTCGCCAATAAAATTGTCGCTACTCTGAATTCAACGGGAACTCCTGCTTTATTCATGCATGCAGCAGATGCCATTCATGGTGATTTGGGCATGATTCAAGGAGATGATATTGTTATTTGTATTTCTAAAAGCGGAAATACTCCAGAAATAAAAGTATTGGTCCCTCTTTTAAAAAAATCAGGTTCTGTTTTAGTTGCATTAGTAAGTAATGTGAACAGTTATTTAGCTGAGCATGCCGATTATGTATTGAATGCTACCATCGGAGAAGAGGCATGCCCCCACAATCTAGCTCCTACGACTAGTACCACGACACATATGGCAATGGGAGATGCCCTCGCAGTTTGTCTATTGGAGGCGCGTGGGTTTACATCCGAAGATTTTGCAAAATACCACCCAGGGGGATCATTAGGAAAACAGTTGTATCTCAAAGTAAAAGATTTGCTAGGTAAAGATCAGATTCCTATGGTTGGGGAAGACTCTGGTTTAGCTGAGGTTATTATTGAAATCTCTGGAAAGCGGCTTGGTGCCACTGCCGTTGTAAATGATAAAGGTGAGTTGAAAGGTATCATTACAGATGGAGATTTGAGGAGGATGTTGGAAAAGAGTTTGGATATCCAAAAGTTGAAAGCTCGTGATATAATGACGGTAAATCCAAAAACAATTTCAAAAGATGAATTTGCTATTAGAGCATTGAATCTCATGAAAGATTATAACATTACACAGTTAGTAGCAATTGATGGAAATAAAATTTCAGGATTTGTTCATATTCACGACTTAATGAAGGAGGGGATTGTCTAAAATTGATATGCAGGAAGAACCTTATATTGTAATTATGGCAGGAGGGATTGGCTCCAGATTTTGGCCATATAGCCGGAATGATCGGCCAAAACAATTTTTAGATGTTTTGGGGACAGGGAGAACATTGCTTCAAATGACTTTTGATAGACTTAAGGAAATTTCTTCTCCAGATAAAGTTTTTGTGGTGACCAACAAAACTTATTTTGATTTAGTAAAAGAGCAATTACCTGAATTAGATGATAAACAGGTTTTGTCAGAACCTCTCCGTCGTAATACGGCTACTTGTATTGCTTATGCTAGCTATAAAATCAATAAAATTGATCCGAAAGCGATAATACTGGTTGCACCAGCAGATCATTTGATAACGCAAGAGAATAAATTCAGGTTAGCAATAGAAAAGGCTATTATCGGGGCCAAAATGGAAGGAAGGTTGATTACAATGGGGATTAAGCCCAATAGACCTGAGACTGGATATGGTTACATTCAATATTTAGAAAAGGCTGGTGAAGAAATTTTTAAGGTTAAAACATTCATAGAGAAACCTAATGTGAAATTAGCTAAGACCTTTTTGGATAGTGGGGATTTTGTCTGGAATTCTGGAATGTTTGTTTGGAAAGTCAGTAGCTTGATTTCGGCCTATGAAAAGTATATGCCTGATGTTGCGGAAGTATTTAATGAAGGGGAAGAGTTTTTAGGAAATGAAGGAGAGTCAGAATTTATTGTCAAAGCATACTCTTTGCTTAAAAATATCTCCATAGATAGTGGGATCATGGAGCAATCAGATCAAGTATATGTTATCCCTGCAGACTTCGGTTGGTCAGATTTAGGCTCTTGGAAAAGCCTTTTTGAATTGAAGAAAAAAGACCGAAAGAACAATGTGATAGAAGGAAATGTAATTCTTTATGATACTGAAAACTCCTATATCAAGGTTAATGGTGATAAATTAGTCGTAGTTCAGGGTCTGGATAATTATTTAATCAATGAAACTGATAATGTGATTTTGATCTGTAAACTGGATGCTGAAAAAAAATTCAGGGAATTTGTCGCAAATGCAAAAAAGAAGGGGAAGGACTTTATTTGACCTTCCCCAATAATTTATTTTTGCCTTTGTCTCATTGCTTCGTATATAGCCACTCCAGCTGAAACTGAAACGTTCAAGCTTTCAATTTTTCCAAGCATAGGGATATTTACTTTTTCATCCACTATGCCCATAAGTTCGTTAGAAATCCCATCTTCTTCTGAACCCATAACCAATGCTACAGGATTTGAAAAATCAGCTTCATACATACTTTTTGTGGTTTTCTCAGTAATGGCCACTAATGTTAATCCTGATTTTTGAAGATCTCTGCACGTATAAAAAAGATTTTTCGACCGAACCACCGGTAGGAAGTTCAATGCACCAGCCGAAGTTTTTACTGCATCTGAATTAATCTGTGCACTTCCTTTAGCCGGAATCACAATTGCATCGACTCCTGCACATTCTGCCGTTCTAGCAATCGCACCAAAGTTTCGAACATCAGTAATTCTATCCAAAATCAAAATCAATGGAGCCTTTCCTGAAGAAAAACAGGTTTCTATTACATTATCCAGTGAGGCATATGCAATAGAAGAAATATATGCCACCACGCCTTGGTGATTTTTCCTGGTAATTCTATTGAGTTTCGCGTCCGGGACTCTTACAACAGGTACTCCATCGGCTTTGCAAAGCTTCAATAATTCTTTGATTAAATCATTGTTCAATTCTTTCTGAACAAGTACTTTATCGATTTCTTTGCCAGCATGGATTGCCTCCATTACAGCCCTTGTGCCAAAAATAAAATCTTTTTCAGTTGCTCCTTTGTCTATCAGAAAGCCATCTTTCCGCTTCTCCATATGGAAATGTTTTTAAACCAAACAGGCTGATAAGCTTTGGAGCGGTTCAGCGTGTAATAGTGTGGGGTTAGAATATTCTTTACTCGGACAAAAGTAAAGCGAATTTTTGAACTCTCATTCAATCCGCCATAAGACCATACCTCACGGTCTAAATAAAAATTCACTTCATTAGGTGGTCCCATTACAATATATACCATACCCTTGTCTGTCTTCCAACCTTCCTTAAAGTCTGTAAATAAGATGTTTGCAAACTCTGTTTGCCGAAAATATTCTCTGATTAAGTCTTTTGCAATGTCTGGGTTTCTTGTAAGATTATACCAATATTCATCCAAAGCTTTCTTTTTATCTTCAGCTAAAAGTAAGGCCTCATGCTCTTTTCGAGTTGAAATATAAGTAACCATTTGAATCATCTCTTCCCAATCTTTAACTTTAGGAAAGGCCTCATTTGTCGTTTTTAGCAATAAACCAGAGGTTGATGCTGTATCACTTTGAAAAAAATAATATCCTTCATCATCTAGACTTTTTGGAACATTTGTGAGGAAGTTACCTCGATCCATCACCTCTAATTCTTTTGGAACTGATGCTGGTTTTGTTTCCATTGGAGGATAGGGAACATCAAAGGAAACAGGGTAATAAAACTCATGGAGGTTAGGTCCAGACTCAGATTTAAACAGAAGGGATTGGCCTTTTGTCAAGAAATTCTGATCAAAAGGAATGTTATTGGCATAATATGCACCAAAGGAAGGCTGACCAAAAATAAAAGGGCTTTTTAGATCTATATGATAATAATATTCATCTCCTTGCCTAGTGTCAAGAACGGTAAGCAAAGCTATCGCCGTTTCCTGATCTGAAGGGATAGTAACTGACTTTTCGAAAAACCAATGTCTTTCTGTGTCGTTTTTTAGATCATTTGAAGTCAATAAGTTTACTTCATCATCTAAAATCTCTTGATCGTAGCTGTTTAAGACCGAATATGAAAAGCTGAACGTATCGAAATTTGGGTTTTCCTCAATCTTCTCAACAATCATTTGTAATCTAAATTCCGTGTTTCCTTCCTTTATTGGAATTATTTTTAACCCCAATCTCGAATATCTTGAGTAACGTAATGTCTGATTTAGATTATTTAATTTTTTCTGAGAAAAGCCTTGATTGAAGGCTCCAATCACCAGAAATAAAAAAGTTATAAGAATGTTTGTTTTAAGCTTCATTGGGTGAAAATATCGGGTTTTAAAAATTAACCTTACTTTTGCCAAAATAGTAAAATTTTGTATGGCTACCTATACAACGGAAATTGCATCCGACAAGTTAATCAGTGACAATCCAATTCATCAACGTTTGCTTAAAGCATACATTGCCGCTCAACCTTTGGTTTCTGGAAAATTACTGGAAATTGGCTGTGGAGAAGGAAGGGGAGTGGAAATACTTCTACCACATGCGTCGGAATATTTAGGAATTGATAAGATTCAGGAAGTAATTGATTCGCTTCGACAAAAATTCCCAAAAGTGAATTTTGAACAAGCTGTAATTCCTCCTTTTCATGGGATAGAAGATAATTCCTATGATACAGTGGTGAGTTTTCAGGTAATTGAGCATATCAAAAATGATAAGCTTTTTCTTCAAGAAATTTATCGAGTGCTTAAACCTGGCGGTAAAGCAATTATTTCCACTCCAAATATCAAACATACCTTATCTAGAAACCCTTGGCATGTCAGAGAATATACTCCAAAACAGTTAATCGATCTGTCGGAATCAATTTTTGATCAAGTTGATTCAAAGGGAGTAGGAGGTAATGAAAAAGTATGGTCTTACCATGCTGCCAACCGGAGATCTGTGCAAAAAATAATGCGATTTGATATTTTTAATTTGCAATATAGACTGCCTGCTGCTGTTTTAAGAATGCCTTATGAAATCTTAAATAGGAGAAACAGAAACAAGCTTCACAAACAGCAAATTTCAAATGTTACGGAAATAACACACGAAGATTACCCTATTGTGGAGGATCCAGAATTGGGATTGGATTTGTTTTATATCTTACACAAAAAATAAAAAAAGCGGCCTATGAAGTGCCGCCAAAAAGTTAGACACTTATTGGGGGCTAGTTCACTAAGCCGCTTTTTTTATCTTCTATCGATCTGGCTCGGAACCACTTCTTCACCCATATAGGCACTAAGCCTTCCTTTTAGTTCGTCTGCTTTTTCTTGATAGCCTCGTTCTTCTAAAAGCGGTATGAAATAGCGGATCATTTCAATGGAAATCATCATTTCTCTGTCATAATCCCTATTCTCATTTGTGTAAAACTCAATCATATCCAATGATTTCTTTGAGACTTTATCAATAATGTCCAACGCTTTCTCTTCTTCTCCTACTTCAAAGAAAAGCGGTACGGATTGACCGCTAGAAAGATCATATGGAATAGCTTCATGAGGCATTACTTTTAATCCATAATTTAAAAGCTCAGTGGCTTTATCCATTTTATTCTGGTCCAATAATGCTATTGCAATAGAATTTAAGGCACTTCTATGGTTAGAAGCAAATCTTCGATACTCTTCATCGAGATATGCATTTGGATCATCCATTCCCCGGAAAGCAAATTTCTCCATATAGTTTTTATAAGCGAGATCTGCATTGACCAATTCATCGCGAATAAAATCAGGTTTTTGAACCGGTAGCAATCTATAAGTCAACCCTTCATTTACAACATGATCTTCTAAGTCTATCCCGATGGTGGAAAGAGAGGTGTTGTTGAAATAAATGGGCCTTTCCCAGTTATTACTTGTGATCAAATCAATCAGCATCAGCGTCCCTTTAGTGAGATATTGTCCCTTTACTCTCAAATTAATCTGAGGGGTAAACAACGGAGTAAACTCATCAGGAATAATATCTTTATTGGCAACAGATGCGCTATCAATATCCAAAACTAGGTTTCTTGACGGCACCATATTAACAACGCTTTTACCACCGGTATTTACATTCAACCTAGGGTCTGCCTCATTTAAAAGGTTTAGATAGGCTCTTACCGATATCGCAGAATTAGGATTATCGTCACCTGTAACATATAATACATCATTCGTACCTTTTTGATAGCGGGATTCATCTAGGCTAAAAGGTAATGCTTCTGATTCATTTACAGGACGTGTCATTTGCTCGACGTACCAATCTGTATCAAAATAACTTAAAACAATCACTCTGACATCTGTTCGGAATCCTTCTACTTCCTGAACGTACCAAAGTGGAAAGGTATCATTGTCTCCACCGGTAAATAGAATGGCATTTGGCGCGCAGGAAGCCAGGAAGTTACGAGCGGAGTCTACTGAAAAGTATCTTCCTTTTCTATTATGATCATCCCAAGTCTGGCTAGCTACAAGGCCAACTACAGGTAAAGTTAAAAGAGTAGCCAAAACGCCTGCAGTTGCTAAATTTTTATTCATTTTTCCTATCGCATGGGCGATTCCCATCACTCCCATACCGATCCAGATAGCGAAGGCATAAAAGCTACCTACATAAATATAATCTCGTTCTCTCGGCTCTACCGGAGGGGAATTCAGGTAGAGTACTAAAACTACTCCCATCATCAAGAAGAGCATTAAATTCACATAAAAGGACTTGGGGTCATATTTAGCCTGAAAGAATAGCCCGATGATTCCTAGGAGTAAAGGAAGCATAAAGAAATTGTTGTGGCCTTTATTTTCTTTGATATAATCTGGATATTTATCTGACAAAGCATCTGTAATTCCTATCCATGGAGCATCAGAAAAATCACTTTCCCTTCCTGAAAAATTCCACATAAAATACCGCCAATACATTTTGCCAAGCTGATGCTTAAACATGAAATAGAGGTTGTCTCCGAAAGTAGGGTCTTGACCTTCTCTTAAACCCAAAACTTGACGATAAATACGTTTGTGGTTTTCCTGAGTAGAATACACTCTTGGTAGTATCGTCGTCTTTGAAGGTTCATAAATATTTTCCAATCCGTAATCTACGATTTCGTATTTATCCTTTCCCTTCATATAAACAGGCTCACCCTCTTTTTGATCTACCAATTTTGCAGTGAAATACTGGCCATGAAGCAGGGGTCTGTAGCCATATTGCTCTCGTTTTAGATAAGAAACATAGCTGATGATATCCTTTGGTGCATTTTCGTTAATGATAGGGTCTTGATTGGCACGGATGACTATCAAGGCATAACTACTATATCCGATTAAAATGAATACCAAAGAAAGAAGAGCTGTATTTAAGGTTGCATTTTCTTTACTTCTGGAATATTTGTAAGCGAAAAATAAAGCAGTAAAGAAGGCTATTGAAAAGAAAATGATGCCAGACCCAAATGGTAAGCCCAAAGAATTCACAAAGAAAATTTCTATCGACCCCGCCAAACTTGGAAGTCCAGGAATAATTAAATTGTTTATAATGATTAGCGCCACACCACCAATCAACATGGCAGCAAAGGCTCCTTTAAGACTTGGTTTTTCGTATTTTTTGAAATAGTAAATTAATGCTAGACCAGGTAATGTTACCAAATTCAGCAAGTGGACACCAATTGAAAGTCCTACTAAATAAGCAATGAAGATCATGTACTTATTCTCTTCTCTTGGATCTTTAATTACATCCCACTTCAAAAATGCCCAAATCACAATTGCGGTAAAAAATGAGGACATGGCATAAACTTCAGCTTCTACTGCTGAAAACCAAAAACTATCAGTGAAAGTATACAATAATGATCCCACAATACCTGCACCCATTAAGGAAATAACCTGGCCTGTACTTTCTTTTCCCTCTTCGATTTTATATAGTCTTCTACCGAAAAGGGTAATGGACCAGAATAAAAATAATATTGTAAAGGCTGAGAACAGAGCACTTCCAACATTCATCCAATAAGCTACTTCCAATCCATCACCTAGCGCCAAGAAGCTAAACATCCTGTAAACCAACAAAAAGAAAGGAGCTCCGGGAGGATGTGGAACTTGCAATTTGTATGATACCGCAATAAATTCCCCTGGATCCCAGAAGCTTGCGGTTGGTTCTGCAGTCAAAATGTATACTACTGCGGCTATGGCAAAAATAAGCCAGCCTGTTAAATTATTGATTTGCTTATACTTGAGCATTAATTCGAGATATTTGACTGGCGAAAATAAAAAAATAATCGCCAACTGCGGATTTTTTAGCACTTTTTAAAAGTTGAAGTCAATCAAGAAAAAAATGCTTTGTGATATAAATTACTGTAGCGAACCTAAAGTCGCTGTACTTTTGTTGTGTTAATTAAATATTATGACCATGAACGTACAACCAAAAACCTTTCAAGAATTGATTGATGGAGACCAGCCAGTTTTGGTAGACTTTACAGCTACCTGGTGCGGTCCATGTAAAATGATGCATCCAATTCTGGAAGATACTTCCAGACAGATGGGTGAGAAAGTCAAAATATTAAAAGTAGACGTAGATAAAAACCCTTTAGCGGCAAGTAAATTTCAAGTGAGGGGGGTTCCAACATTGATTTTATTTCAAAAAGGAAAAATTCTTTGGAGACAATCGGGTGTTGTCCCAGCTCATCAACTGGTACAAACTATTGAATCAAATATTAAGAGTTAATAAAAATCGAATGTGACAAAAGTCATTTAAGATTTATTTTGACCTAAATATCTTTGGGTAATTAAAAATAGAATAACAGAAAAATAACAATATGAAAATTGAACAAATTTATACCGGATGCCTTGCTCAAGGAGCATATTACATCGAATCAGATGGCGAGGCAGCGGTAATCGACCCACTTAGAGAAGTTCAGCCATATATTGAAAAGGCTGAAAGAAGGAATGCGAAAATCAAATATGTTTTTGAAACTCACTTCCATGCCGATTTCGTTTCCGGGCATCAAGATCTTTCAAAAAAGACAGGAGCCCCGATTGTATACGGTCCGACAACTATGAAAATGGGATTTGATGCAATTGTTGCTGAAGATGGTCAAGAGTTCAAAATAGGTAAAGCAAAAGTGAAGCTAATTCATACTCCAGGTCACACAATGGAGAGTTCTTGTTATTTGCTTTATAACGAAGAAGGTAAACCAGAAGCAATCTTTACAGGAGACACTCTATTTATCGGAGACGTAGGAAGACCAGATTTGGCTCAAAAAGTCGTAAAAGATTTAACGCAGGATAAGTTGGCTGCTCATCTTTATGATTCATTAAGAAATAAAATTATGCCTTTGCCAGATGATTTGATCGTTTATCCGGCACACGGAGCAGGTTCTGCTTGTGGCAAAAATATGAGTAAAGAGACTTCAGATACTTTAGGGAATCAGAAGAAGACAAATTATGCGCTTCAGGAGATGACTAAAGAGGAGTTTATCAAAGAGGTGATCACAGGTTTAACACCACCTCCTGCTTACTTCCCTCAAAATGTTATGATGAATATCCAAGGATATGACAGCATTGATGAAGTATTGGAAAGAGGTGTGAAACCATTGACTCCAGCTCAATTTGAAGCTGCTGCTAATGAAACAGGTGCTTTGATTTTGGATACAAGAGATCCTCAGGTGTTTGCCAAAGGTTTTGTGCCTAATTCAGTAAACATCGGAATTGATGGAAGTTTTGCAGTCTGGGTTGGTGCTATGATTCCAGATTTAAAGCAGGAGATTTTAGTAGTTGCAGAGGAAGGTAGAGAAGAAGAGGTAATTACCAGATTGGCTAGAGTAGGATATGATTATGCTCTCGGATATTTGGAAGGCGGAATTGAAGCCTGGAAAAAATCAGGGCATGAAATCGATCAGATAGAATCTATCTCAGCTGAAGAATTGGCAGCTAGAAAAGAAAAAAATCCAGAAATTAATATTGTTGATGTAAGGAAAAATAGCGAATACATGTCAGAACATGTAGTGGATGCTGAAAATGCCCCTCTAGACTACATCAATGATAGCATGCTGAAAATAGATAAGGATAAAACGTATTTCGTGCACTGTGCTGGAGGATATAGGTCTATGATCTTTAATTCCATCCTCAGAGCAAGAGGTTATGATAATCTGATTGATATTGATGGTGGATTTAAAGCCATTAAGGAATCTGAGAAGTTTAAAGTAACGGATTACGTTTGTCCAACAACCTTGCTCTAATCGAGTGGGAAAAGTTGCTTAAACCCAAAAATGGCAAGCCGAAAGGTTTGCCATTTTAAATTTAAAGCAATTCAAAGTGACAAAAGTCACACAGAAAATGAACCCAATAATTCGAGTTATATCGCTTCTTTTTTTATTGTTTGGTTGGTCTCAAATGGCTTTCGCTCAACATGGAAATATGGAGGTGATTGAGGATGATCCAGACAAAACGTTGTTTGGAAAGGTATTGAAAGAAGGAAAGTTTGAATTCCACCTTAGATCCTATTTTATGGCAACTCAAAATCAAGGGTATCTTTTGGATTACCAGACTTGGGGAACAGGAGCAGGAATAGGATATTTCTCTCCTCGTTGGAAAGGCTTAGGTTTAGGCTTTAGTGGTTTTTTTGTCTTTAGACATTTTGAAAATAATGTGACGGCAATTGACCCATTAACCCAAAGTCCAAACCGATATGAGATTCTGCTTTATGATTTACAAAATCCAACTAATCATAAGGATTTAGATAGACTAGAGGAATTCTTCTTAAGCTATGAAAAAGAGTCATTGAGTATTTGGGTAGGGAGACATCATTTTGATAGTCCCTTTCTGAATGCTTCAGATAATAGGATGCGGCCAAACTTATTCAGTGGGATTTCGGTTGAAGTGAAACCTGGTAAACTTGGAGTAAAAGCATCTTGGTTTTCCCATGTTATCTCACGAGGATCATTGGAATGGTTAAGTGTTGAAGAGTCATTTGGACTTTACAATACAGGAAGGAATCCATTGGACTCAGAGGAGTCTTATAAACATCATATCGATTCAAAAGGAATCGCTTCGTTAGGTTTTGATTATGTATCCGATCGGGCAAAATTCGAATCTTGGAGCTACTTAGCGGAAGGTGTATTTGGACTATCCACACTTCAAGCTACAGGTCATTTGGATATGAATTTAGGCCCTGAGTTTCTGTGGGGAATTCAAGGCTTCTACGAGTCGGCTGTTGGGGATGGGGGAAATGAAAATCCTCAAAAGGCCTATATTCTGCCAAATGAGCAAACTAGTGGTCTTGGCTTGCGTGGAGGATTGAAATGGCCAAAAAGTAAGTTGACCCTGAACTATCTGAAAATTTCAGATAAAGGAAGATTTCTTTTTCCCAGAGAATGGGGGAGAGAACAATTCTTTGTCAGTCTTCCTAGAGAGCGATTTGAAGGCCTTGGAGGTGTTAGCGTAAGAATGATCAAATATGATCAAAGTTTGGTTGATGAAAAGTTAAAAATCGGAGTGGGATTCTCTCATGTAGATAATCCAGATCATAATGATTTTCATCTAAATAAATATGGGATCCCTGATTATTTCCAGGTCTCCGGTCTAGTAGATTATCGGTTTAAAGGGTTCTTTCAAGGGCTAGATCTTCAACTTCAAGTAGTGGGAAAGAAAGAGGCTCCAAGTCAGGAACTTCCTCCTGAAAGTATCATTAATAAAGTAAACATGATAAACTACAGCTTAATAGTGGATTATAGATTTTAACAATTGAAAATTAATAAAATATGAATCAATTTATTGAATGGGTATCACAACCCTGGCCATGGTATGTAGCCGGGCCGCTTATCGGATTGACGGTACCAACCTTACTTCTACTTGGGAATAAAACCTTTGGTGTTTCCTCTTCCTTGAGACATGCATGTGCCATCTGTGTTCCCTCTGGAATCCCATTCTTCACATACAATTGGAGAAAGGAAATGTGGAATTTAATGTTTGTTTTAGGGGTATTAATTGGAGGCTTTATAGCCACTCAATTTCTTGCCAATCCAGATGATTTCATACTTGCTGATCAGACGAAAGCAGATTTGATAGCTTTGGGAATAACTGATTTCTCAGGATTGTTGCCATCAGATATCTTTTCGTGGAGTACTTTATTTTCAGCAAAAGGATTATTGTTTTTTGTTTTTGGAGGATTCTTAGTTGGATTCGGTACAAGATACGCTGGAGGTTGTACTTCAGGTCATGCGATTATGGGAATCAGTTCTCTTCAGTGGCCTTCACTTCTAGCTACTATTTTCTTCATGATAGGAGGACTTGTGATGACTCACTTGTTAATGGGACCTTTAATGAGTTTGGTGGGATTTTAATTTATTAATGAAATGAAAGTATTAGAAAAAAATGTACAGGCAGAGGTTTGTGATGCACCAAACTCTCAAAAAGATATAGAAAAAGGGACTGAATTGATCAAATACATGATCGTTGGAATTTTGTTTGGGATTGTTTTTGTGAAAGCTGAGATCATTTCTTGGTTTAGAATTCAGGAAATGTTTCGTCTTCAGTCTTTCCACATGTATGGAGTGATAGGTTCAGCAATAGTTACTGGAATTATTTCCATCCAGTTGATAAAGCGATTTAGGATCAAAACAATGTCAGGAGAAACGGTCAAAATCCCAAAAAAGGAATTTAGAAAAGGGCAGATTATTGGTGGATTTATCTTCGGTTTGGGTTGGGCTCTTACTGGGGCATGCCCCGGGCCTTTATTCGCTCAGATCGGAAGTGGCTTTTTGGTCGTATCCGTGACGCTATTCTTCGCAATTGTAGGAACTTGGGTCTATGGTAAATTTTCCGATAAACTTCCTAATTAAATAGAGTTAGTTGTTGATATAGGGCTGGCCACTTTCTGAAAAGAGAGTGGCTTTTTTAGTCAAAGACCTTTCGGATAATAAACCTGATTAAAAAAATAATAGTGATGATTATTGCACCTACGATGATAAATTCCATGTATAAATTTTCTATGGATAACAGAACTTAACCTAAATAGTTTAGGTCTCTTTTTTCTAAGTAAAGGCATATTAGATGAATCTTTCTAAATTTCGAAACCTATTGATCTATTTATAATTTATGAATCCCCTTTCCAAACGAAGAGTTGCCTTAGGTGCTTTTTTCTTTTTTGCCGGACTTTGCTTTGCTTCATGGGCAGCAAGGATACCTGATATCCAAACAAGATTTGATTTATCAGAAGGACAGCTCGGAACGCTGCTGTTGTTTCTTCCCATGGGGTCTGTATTAGGTTTGCCAATAGCTGGCTGGGCCGTTCATCAGTTTGGAAGTAGGATTATAATTATGGTAGGTGCTTTTTCATATGCTTTGACTTTACCTTTAATTGGATTGGCACCTTCTACATGGGTATTAGTTCCAGTATTGATTCTTTATGGGATGCTCGGTAATACGATGAATATCTCATTAAATACGCAAGCATTAAATCTGGAAGATCAAATGGGTAAGAGTATTCTGGCCTCTTTTCATGGGCTTTGGAGTATGGCTGGGTTTGCTGGAGCAGGTATAGGAGCATTGATGATTTATTTTGGACTATCCCCTGCGGCTCATTTTGCAGTAGTAGCTTTAATTTCAATTGTTATAATTCTTTCTGCCCAAGGCTTTATTGTAAAAGAAAAAGCGGCATCGGCAGATGGAGGGTTAATATTGAAAAAACCGGATGCATTACTTCTAAGAATTAGTTTAATATCTTTTTTAGGAATGATGTGCGAGGGGTGCATGTTTGATTGGAGTGGTGTCTATTTCAAGAAAGTCGTTTTAGCAGATCCCTCTATGATTGCATTAGGTTATGTTGCTTTTATGGGAGCAATGGCATCAGGAAGGTTTATTACCGATAAAATTGCTGCCAAATTCACTAAAGTCGCAGTAATCCAGGTAAGTGGAGTTTTGATATTTTTAGGGCTTATTTTGTCCGTACTATTCCCAACAATTCAGGTCGCAACATTTGGTTTTTTATTGGTTGGATTTGGAGTTGCTTCCATTGTTCCGCTCTCATATAGCATTGCAGGGAGATCAAAACTGTACGCTCCAAGCGTTGCTTTGGCTTTAGTATCTACGATTTCTTTTTTTGGATTCTTATTGGGGCCCCCATTGATAGGTTTTATTGCGGATTTATTTAATCTTAAGACTTCTTTCGCGATGGTGGCAGTGAGTGCTTTGGGTATCACCCTTCTCTCTAGCTTTCGCAAAGCTGTTTTCTTAATTCCGAAAAAAATAAAAGTAATTTAAAATTCATGGATCTTTCTGAAAGATTTCAGTTTGAAAAGGACTTTGAAATTGGGTCTTTTCAAGTTCATCCTGATGGAAAAATCAGGTTGAGTTGTGTAGGTGATTTATTTCAGGAGACTTCTTGGAGACATGCAGACTCTGCCGATTTCGGAAGGAATTTGATAGAAGAGAATAGAATGTGGGTATTATCAAGAATGGATTTTCACTGCTTTAACCTACCCTCATGGGGTCAAAGGGTAAAAGTATTTACTGCGGGAAGGGGAGTGGAAAAGCTTTTTGCTTTTAGAGAATTTTTAATGACAGATGAGAAAGGTCAAGTTTTAGTTCAATGCATGACTTCTTATTTATTATTGAATATTCAATCAAAACGACCTATGAGGCCCGAAGTAGTTTTACCATCACATCTATTTGATCCTTTGGAAAAGCCGGAATGGCAAGCGGCAAAAGTGAAAGTTGAGGGAGAATTAATAGCCAGCGAACAATTAAAAGTAAGGTATTCAGATCTGGATCTTAATAATCATGTAAATAATACCAGTTATATTCTTTGGGTCGAAAATATTCTAAAAGAGAGAAAAATCAACAAAAATAAGTTTTTGATCAATTTTCAAGCAGAGTGTTTACTTGGAGATTTAGTTGAGATAAATCTATTCAAAACAGGCAATAGTTATGTTTTCCAAGGTTTGATTGGAGAGAAACTCGTTTTTTTAGCAGAAGCCTATTAAATTTAGATAATTCAAGCTAGATGTGATTCTTGTCACAGGTTTTCGTGCAGTTTTATTTCATTTTTGTTGCTTGACTTAAGAATATGAAACAGATCGGTAAACCATTTCTGCAATTGATTACGCTGGTATTAAGTTTACTAATGCTGGCAAGCCTTTTAGTGGGGATAATCGGAGTTGTAATTTATTTATCCTATTCTGGAGTAAACCTTCCTTCCTTAAAAGAGGAAACTGTGGTTGCTAAAGTTATAGAAGAGCCTAAATCCAAAGCTTTGATGGATCCAGTAAGCATGTGGAAAGCCCCGGATTGGAGCAAAGTGGATGAAGAACCAAATGCTGATGATATCAAATATGGTCGTGAGCTAATAGCCAATACAGCTGAATACTTAGGGCCAAATGGAAAGGTTAAAAAAATGTCCAATGGCCTCAACTGTCAAAATTGTCATTTACAAGCGGGTACCGTTCCATTAGGTAATAACTATTCAGCAGTAGCAAGTACTTATCCAAAAGTTAGGGGAAGATCTGGAACTGAAGAGGATGTTAAATCCAGAATCAATGGTTGTTTTCAAAGAAGTCTAAACGGAGAAGCACTTCCGAATAACAGTAAAGAAATGATCGCCTTAGTGGCCTATATGAATTGGTTAGGTCAAGATGTTCCAAAAGGAGAAAGACCAGGTGGAGCAGGGATTTATGAGCTTCCATTGTTAGACAGAGCAGCTGATCCAATCAAAGGTAAACTTGTCTATGATAAGCAATGTGTAGCCTGTCATATGGCAGATGGTCAAGGTCTAGCTAAAGCAGATGGTAGCGGATATACCTACCCACCGTTATGGGGAGAGCATAGTTACAATCAAAAGGCAGGACTTTATAGAATGTCAAAATTTGCTGGATATGTAAGGGCTAATATGCCATTTGGAGCAACATATGAAAACCCGATTCTTACAGATGAGGAAGCTTGGGATGTGGCTGCTTATGTGAATAGCTTAGAAAGACCCACCCGAGATTTTCCAAATGATTGGCCAGATATTTCTAAAAAACCTATGGATCATCCTTTTGGTCCTTATGCAGATGAGTTTTCAGAACAGCAGCATAAATTTGGTCCTTTCAAGCCTATAAAAGAAGCTATAGCAAAATTGAAATGAGAAAGATTTTACTAGGGGTATTCCTGGTGCTTTCTTTCCATGCTAAAGCTCAACAATCTGAGAATAAGCTAGAAATAGTACCGGATATCCATTTCCGTACATTTTGGATGAGCACAAGTTATCCAAGTGATTTTAAAAATGATTTTGCATTGGGTTCGAGTTTGAATATTGGTACAAAAATCACATTTAAAGAAAGACTTCAACTGCACTTAGGGTATAGACTCTATGGAAATTTATGGAGCTCTGATTTAACATCTCCTGATCCACTTTCAGGTCTAAATAACCGATATGAAGTCGGATTATTCGATTTGTTGAATGTTGATGATAAATTTTTCGGAAAGCTAGAAACCCTTTCTTTAGGTTATTCTCAATCAAAATGGGGCTTGAGAATCGGTCGCACGGGAATTAATACCAATTGGATCAATGCTCAGGATGGAAGACTAGCTCCAACTGCGATAGAAGGAATCCATACGTGGTTTTCCCCAAACTCCTCTTGGGACTTTGGCTTATGGGCTATAAATAGGATAGGGGTCAGAGGAACCTCAAAATGGCTTGGCTTGGGAGAATCTATTGGTGTTTTTCCGGTAGGGAGAGACGTAGATGGAAATGGATCCCAATATAGAGGCAACACTTCTAGCGATTGGATGGGAATTTTAGAAGTTTCACATGAAGTAAATAAACTTGGTAAAATTAGCTTCTCAGAGACCCTTGTTCAAAATATTTCAAATACACTTTGGTTTCAAATAGAAAGAAACCGGTCTAAATCTATTGAAAAAGGTACTTGGTTTACTGGTTTTCAAGTCGGCTTTCAACATGGTATAGGGGATGGAGGAAATGTTGACCCTATTTTAAGATATAAAGACCCAAGTGACGTAAACTGGGTAGTTTCAGGGAAATTAGGATATTCGAAAAACAACTGGATAACCAGTTTAAGTTACTCTCATTTAGATGGAAAAGGTAGATGGTTGAGTCCCAGGGAGTGGGGAAAGGATGCCTGGTACACTTTTATTCCAAGGGAAAGAAACGAAGGTTTTGGAAATATGGATGCCCTTGTAACCTATGTTGAATATAAAGTTGGAGAAACCGGATTGAGGCCTTATATCCATTTTGGATTTCATTGGCTACCAAGCCTTGAAGATTTTCAAGCAAATAAGTATGGCTTTGCATCCTATCGACAAATTAATGTGGGACTGAAATACAAGCCTAATAAATTGAAAGCAGTTGATTTACACCTAATCCTAATGAATAAGGAAGCTCTTGGAAGCAAATCTCTTACGCCAAGGCAACGATATAATAAATTTGAAATGTTACATATCAATGGCATGTTGAATTGGCGTCCTTTTAAATAAGATTTGAATTTGATGCGTCGAAAAAAACTTTTGTGATAAATCTATCATGCCCATTTTCAAACAAATTAGGAATTTCCAAATAATAGGTAGACCTTTGTGCCAGTCAGGAATTCACTTAACAATATTTATCCTGATCCTTGAAGTAAAGTTAGCGTTGATTATCAACCTGCTTAAGTAGCAAATTCAAGAGTTTACCCTTGCGATTACATAGGTTTTAATTCTCTCCCTTTTCTACTTTTTTAATTCAACAGTGGCCTCTGGCTATTTTTCGAATTAAAACCTGCAGTAAAATCCTCCCCAACAGTACCGAAATTTAATCCATTAAACCAAAACAAGACTTTATTAAAACTATAAGATTCTCAGAGTCTAATCTTTCAGATTTCTCTATCGCCCTCAAATCTAGGGTTTATGGACATTTTAAGTCCAATAATAAATCCAAGTACGCAAATAAGGAAATGGTCATAAAGACTATATCGCTTATATCTCTTTTCTTAGTTCCTCAAATTCTAATTGTATCTGGTTTTGTCACAGAGACTTGGCAATTATTCGGTTGCTACATTCTTTCCGCGTTTGGAATGGCAGGAATCGGTATGGGAGTAATGCATGATGCTTGTCATGGATCGTATTCCAAAAACCCAAAAATTAATAAATATATCAGCTATACGCTCAATATGGTGGGAGCTAGTTCGGAAGTCTGGAGAATCCAGCATAATGTACTGCATCATAGCTATACCAATATTCATGAGCATGATGATGATATAAATGCTCCCTTCTTCTTGAGGTTTTCCCCAGAAGCTGAACAGAATAGGTTACATAAATACCAACATCTTTATGCTTGGATTTTCTACTCATTATCCACCTTATCTTGGGTTACTGCTAAAGATTTCATCAGATTAAAAAGATACCATAAAAAAGGTCTAGTGAAAGGTGAGAATGGTTATAAGAAAACCTTGTGGACTATCATAGGATGGAAAATTGGATATTTTTCAATCATGCTTGGCCTTCCTTTGATCTTTGCTCCATTTCCATTTTGGATGATCTTGTTGGCTTACGTTACAATGCATTTTGTGACGGGGTTTATTATAACCATGGTGTTTCAAATTGCACATATTGTTGAGGAAGTGAATTTTCCTGTTGCAGATGAGCATGGAAATGTTGAAGGAGAAAGAATCCTACACCAACTAGCAACTACTTGCAATTTCTCGCCAAATTCAAAAATAATTACTTGGTTTGCCGGTGGTTTGAATTATCAGGTTGAACATCATTTGTTCCCGGATATCTGTCATGTTCATTATAAGAATATTGCTCCTATAGTAAAAGCTACCGCGGAGGAATTTAACGTGCCTTATTATTCTAAGCCTAATTTTTTCATGGCTGTTTTGGACCATTTCAAAATGCTCTATTTACTTGGAAACACTCCGAAATTGGAGCCACAAAAAGCTTAAAATAATGAACAATACTAGAAATAGAAATACAAAACCGAATCCTTTAGCAAGACCTAAAAGAGGGCCTAGACAGGTTCAGAAAAAGAAAGAATCCACCTTGGATCCCAACTTACTGATCAAAAAAGCTAAACCAACTGGACAGGAAGGATTTCAATCTAAAACTTCTTTTACAAGTTTAAACTTGGCTAAAGGAGTTTTGAGAAATCTTGAATCAAAAGGTTATGAAAACATGACCAACATTCAAGAGCAATCAATTGCCTCGTTGTTAGATGGAAGAGATCTTCTTGGAATCTCGAATACAGGTTCTGGAAAAACCGGAGCATTTTTGATCCCAATAATTGAACATGCACTTAAAGATCCTAGACAGTTTACTGCCTTGATCGTAACTCCAACGCGAGAACTTGCACTTCAGATAGAACAAGAGTTTATAAGCTTGGGTAAGGGTATGCATCTTCAATCGGCAACTTTTATTGGGGGAACAAATATTAACACAGATATGAAGGCCCTATCAAAGAAGCTTCATGTCATTGTGGGTACGCCTGGTAGGTTACTCGATTTGACAAATAGAAGACTTCTAAAATTGAATCAGGTAAAAACCTTGGTTCTGGATGAATTCGACCGCATGTTGGATATGGGGTTCATCAATGATGTGAAGAAATTGGTTGGAGCTATGACTCAAAGGAATCAAACGATGTTGTTTTCGGCGACTTTAGAAGCTTCTCAAAAAGGTCTAATCAATGGATTGTTGAATAATCCGGTTGAGGTGAAAATCAACTCGGGTATAACAACTAATGAGAATATTGAACAAGGGATCATTCGTGTTCCTGAAGGCAAAGATAAGTTTGTCATGCTTGCAGATCTTTTCCAAGATCGCTCAATGGATAAGGTGATTATTTTTACCGAAACCAAAAGACTAGCTGATAGACTAAGTAAAAAATTGAATGAATCAGGTGTTAAATCTGGATTGATTCACGGCAACAAGTCTCAAAATTTTAGAAATAAAACCATAGAGCAATTCAAATCTGGTCAAACCAGAGTGTTGGTAGCTACAGATGTGGCTGCAAGAGGTATAGACGTGGCTGATGTATCCCATGTGATAAACTATCAGCTGCCCATGACAATGGATAGCTATATACACAGAATCGGAAGAACGGGTAGGGCAGGTAAAACAGGTCACGCCATTACATTTGTCAACTAAAATAACTGTATGTCAAAAAATCAGAATAGCTTCATTAAGAAGCAAAAAGCAGAATTAAAGAAAAGAAAACAGAAAGAAAAATTTGAAAAAAAGTTAGAAAGAAAAGCACAGCCAAAAAGCGGGGATCTAGATGATATGATCGTTTATATTGATCGCTTCGGTAATTTCACCGATACTCCTCCAGAGGAGGAACCAGTAAAGAGTACAAAAAATCAAAATCAAAGTAATAAAAACACAAGAACACCAAATTTTAAATCAAGAAATCATGAATGAAGGAACAGTAAAATTCTTTAACACTACAAAAGGCTTTGGATTCATCACACCATCTGACTCTGACGAGGATGTATTCGTACACCAGTCTGGTTTGGTACACGATATCCGTGAAAACGATAAGGTATCTTATGATCTAGTTCAAGGTAAAAAAGGCGTTAACGCAGTTAACGTAAAAGTAGTTAAGTAAGCAAATTCAAAACGGATCCATTAGGATCTGTTTGCTTTTTAATAAAAAACACCTGCTCACTATTGAGGGCAGGTGTTTCCTTTTTAAGGATATAGACTTTTTTGCTTTGAGAATTTTATTTCATTCGTGAGAGACTTGTTTTGTTCAATTTGATCGAGATTTTCTAGAGTCGTCTTTGCAATTTGAGTTAAAGCCTCTTTGGTAAGAAACGCCTGATGACCCGTTATAAGAACATTGGGGAAGGTCATTAACCGAGCTATTTGTTCATCCAGAAGAATCTCTTCTGATAAATCTCTAAAAAATAAGTCTTCTTCTTGTTCGTATACATCTATTCCAAGATATCCTACCTTTCTATTTTTGAGAGCTCTAATTACTGACTTTGTTTCTATTAATGCTCCTCGGCTTGTGTTGATTAGCATAACTCCATCTGGCATTTGCCTCAATGTAGTAGCGTTTATCATATGCTTGGTTCCTGGTGTCAGCGGACAATGCAAAGAAATTATCTGACTTAAAGAAAGTAACTCATCAAGAGTTACATACTCTATCCCCAAGGCCTTTAACCCTTTATTTTCTATTAAGTCATATGCTAAAACTTTGCATCCAAAGCCCAAAGCGATCCTGCAAAAGGCTGTACCTATTGCCCCTGTGCCAATAACTCCAACAGTTTTTCCAAATAGATTAAAACCCACTAAACCTTCCAGGGAAAAATTGTTATCCCGAACTCTGTTGTAAGCTTTATGTGTCTTTCTACTTAAACTTAAAATTAAAGAAAATGCATGTTCAGCAACCGCCTCAGGGCTATATGCAGGAACACGACATATTTTAAAATCTAGTTCTTCAGCGGTTTTAAGATCAACTTGATTATATCCTGCGCATCTTAATACAATATTTTTTACGCCTAACCTAGCCAGTTTTTTTAGTACAGTTTCATCTAAATGGTCATTGACAAATGTGCAAACAGCGTCATAGCCTTCAGATAGCGAAACAGTATATTTATCCAACTTTGCCTCTAGATAGGTGAACTTGTGACCATGTTCCGGTAAAATCCGATCAAAGCTTTCCTGATCATATGATTTGGTACTAAAACATGCTACTTTCATTTTAGTTAGTTTGTCGTTAATTGGTAGATTGAAAATTTAGTGAATTCCTCTTCTACTTCCTTGTTTTCTGGCTCTTGAACCAATAATCTTTTCCCAGGGAGTGAAGTGATCAGAAGTCCATCTAATCCTGGAAGTTCTAAATTTAATTGCTTTCCATCTTTAAAAATAAGAATTCTTTGTTCAGATGTATCTAGACTTGCAGAATAAGGTTCATCTTCGGAGTTTCTATTTTCAAATTCAGCTTCGGTAATGCCTGTAAAATACTGCAATAAATAAATCCCATCCCCCAAATTCATTAGTTTTTGGTTTTTTGCTGCTAATCTTCTTAATGGAAGGACAATCTCTTCTGAGATTCTTGTGCCAATAGGGACAGGATCATAAGTTAGAAATTCAGAATAAGTAATTGGAATTCGATTCTTAAGACTTAGGTCTTTAAGATCATAGATTAGAATTTCAGGATCTAATCCTTGAACTAGGACCAGTTCATTATTTTCCGAATCAACAAAAAATGATTTCCCCATTAATTCCATGTATACACCTTGGGTGGAATTATAGATAGAATTACTTTCATAAGGAATTACAGATTTCACATCCCCAGTCAAAAGGTTTAATTGGTAGAAGTTCTGTAAAGTGTCTTTGCCTTCTTGGTTATAAATTAAATTACTGGCAGTAATGTAATTACTTGGTCCAACAAGAAATAGGGTTGTGTCATTTTTTTGATAAAATGGAGGTATCCCAAGCGGTGAATTGGCTCGGATCGGTAAAGGTGACATGATCCTGTGTGAATGGATTATTTCGTAGTCCGGACTGTAGGCAATAACCTGAAATGGTAATTCTACTATTCTCAGACTGTCAGGCCCAAAACCAAGGCCAGTCGGGTTCCAAGACCCATAGTTTCCTGGACCATCTCCTTTTTTATGAACTCTTTTAAGAATTTCGCCTGATTCAGAAATTTCAAGAATATCGTCTTCTGTTAAAGAATAGCCTAGATAAATATTTTCAATTGGGCTGTAATCTCGAATATTAACTCTAGTGAAATTGTTGACCTGAAAAGAATCCACCTTTACCAAAGAATAATTAGGATTCTCCGGATTCTCTGATTTATCTCTCTTTTCAGTCGAACAACCGACAATAATTAGAAATGTGACAATAATTGCGAATGATAGGCTCTGATTAGTTTTCATTTATTTTAATTTCGTAGATCTACTAATATTTCGTTAATTTAAAATAAGATACCTTCATTCCCTATTTTAATTCATTATTTAATGACTTGCATTCACAAATCCTAAAAGGCTTGGTATAATTTGTCTATTCTGCCTAGATTAGATTTTTAAATAAACGAACATGAAAAAAATGTATAAAGGAATCTTGTTAGTCGGTATCATAGCCTTTTTTTCCGCTTGTAATCAAAAAGTGGAAGAACAAAAAGTAATAGAAGAAATAAAAGAAATAGAAATGGAAAAACCAATGGAACCTGATTCCGTCTTGCGCCACGTAGTTTTGTTTGGATTTACAGAAACTACTTCTCCTGAAAAAGTTGAAGAGATAGTAGAGGCTTTCAAGGCTTTACCAAGCAAAATAGAGCAGATTAAAGGTTTTGAATGGGGTACAAATAATAGCCCAGAAGGCTTGAATGATGGACTGACTCATGCTTTTACTTTGACTTTCCATTCAGAGGAAGATCGGGATATTTACCTTCCTCATCCTGACCATAAAGCTTTTGGTGAAGTTCTGGGTAATAGTCTTTCAAAAGTTGTAGTCGTAGATTACTGGACTCATTAATTATTGATCATAAGGCAAAGCGGATCCGTCCGTTTTGCCTGCATCTTGTATCGTAAGTACTTCCGTGACTACAAAATTACTGGTGCCTCTCCAGGGAAGCATCCCATTAAACTCCTTATATCTAAGTTCTACAAATTTTCCAGAGGCTCTTTCTAGCTGAGAAGCAACCTCTTCGCTTTCTACACTAAATCTAAATTCATTGCTTTGCAATCCACCAGCTGTTGGACTTTGAAACCCTTCTTGGACAACTCGTCCTTCATAGGTTTTAAAAATTACTCCCTTTTTAACAAAGTAATTTAGACTTCCTGCTTTTACTCCTTCGCCAAAAACAAAATAGAATTTCCACCAAAAAAAGATAAGGAAGATAACAAGCGTACTAATACCTAGGATCCAAGCAAACTTTTTCATAAGTCAATTTTAAAAGATTTACTAAATATAGAAAGTCGACTAAATATATTTGAATAGCCAATGTAAAATTATCTTTTACAAATTGATAAAAAGCCCAATAATCATGCAGTCAGATCTATTCCACGATTCTAAAAAAAATTTATTGCCCTATGATGGATTAACAAAATATTATGGGAAATTTCTTTCAAAAGAGGCTTCTGATAGATTTTTAAAACTACTTTTAAATGGAATAGAATGGAAGCAAGAACCTATTAAGATTTTTGGAAAAACTTTACTGCAACCTAGATTGACTGCTCTTTATGGAGATCAAGGGAAAATTTATAAATATTCGGGAATTCAAATGATCCCCGTCCAGTGGACCGATTTTTTGTTGGAAATCAAAGAAAAAGTAGAAAAACTTACAAATTCTGATTTTACACATGTACTGCTGAACCAGTATAGAAATGGGGAAGATTCGATGGGATGGCATCGTGATAATGAATTAAGTCTTGGGAAAAAGCCTACAATTGCCTCTGTAAGTTTTGGAGCAGTCAGAGAGTTTCAAATTAGGCACTACAAAGAAAAAACCAACAAGATAAAAATACCTTTAGAGCATGGAAGTCTTCTCTTGATGGGGGATGTCAGTCAACAGTATTGGGAGCATCAATTGCCTAAATCAAAAAAAGTCAATTCAATAAGAATAAACCTTACATTTAGAAAAATAGTATAAAAAAAGGCCTGGTTTTCCAGGCCTTTCAAATTTTTTATACAAAAATCTCTTAATCAACTAACCAAAGATAATCTCCATATCCTGCAGCTTCCATTTCTGATTTAGGAATGAACTTCATAGCTGCAGAGTTCATACAGTAACGTAAATTTGTTGGGTTTGGCCCATCATAAAATACATGTCCTATGTGGCTGTTCCCTAATTTACTTCTTACTTCCACTCTTACCATACCAGCAGATCTATCGATTGGTTTTTCTATGACTCTGGCATCGATTGGTTTTGTGAAGCTAGGCCACCCTGAACCGGACTCATATTTGTCTTTAGAGCTAAATAGAGGAGCACCACTTACGATATCCACATAAATTCCAGCCTCCTTATTTCCATTATATTCGTTTTGGAAGGCATACTCAGTAGCATCTTCCATTGTGACTTCATATTGAAGATCTGTTAATTTACTCTTCAATTCTGCCTTAGAGGGAGCTGGGTATTTTTTTTCGCTTAATTCAGGCCAATGGGCCTTGATAAATGCATCCCTTCCGCTACCATTTCTATAAGCATAATATTCTTTTGGATTCTTTTTATAATAGTCCTGATGATAGTCCTCTGCAGGATAGAAATTTTTATACTTAATAATAGGGGTTGCAACGGGTTTATCAAATTTCCCAGATGCATCTAGAAGTTTTTTAGACTCCTCAGCAACTCTCTTTTGCTCTTCATCATGATAGAAAATGGCAGATTCATATTGTGAACCTCTATCATAAAATGAACCTCCTACATCAGTTGGGTCGAATGTTTGCCAAAAGATATCCACTAATTCAGAATAACTGATCACCTCTGGGTCAAAAGCAATCTGTACCGATTCTCTGTGAGAAGTAGATCCGCTACTTACTTCTCCATAGGTTGGGTTTTTCTCTTTTCCTCCAGAATATCCAGATGTGGCAGCGATTACACCATCTATTCCTTCAAATGGTGCTTCAACACACCAAAAACATCCACCGGCAAAGGTTGCCAGCTCAGTTTCTCCTTTGTATGAAGCAATTTTTTCACTGTCTGTACTATTACTCTGCTTACTTTCTGCCGGTGAATTCCCACAGGCTGTCAGCAAAAGTGCAATCCCTGCAACTAGAATTTTTGAAGACATTTTAGTTAAATATTTCATTGGTAATTGAAGATTATTTGAATAGGATGAATCTTATCCTATGAAGTTAAAACCATAAATCAAGACATTGTGTTTTGACTACAGCTTAATAAGATGAAATTTCTCTTTTTTGTTCCAAATACGTAATGGAATCAAAATTGGATATGACTTTATTAGAAAAATTTAGATTTATCCATGGCTTTATTTTCGATAGATAAGTAAATCCATGATCGGTAATTTTGGGAAATTCTTATTTCTTTACCTTTGACACCGATAAATTAAAAAGTTTATTTTTATGAGAAAACTGTTGTTGGTTTCATCTTTCATGGGTCTTTTCATGATTGGTTGTACCAAACAAAATTCAGATCCTTTCGCTAATGTCAAACCTGATGAAAGTAGATTTACAAAAGTCACCCTAGTTGAGAAGCTTAATGAACCTATGGAATTAGAGGTTCTTAACAATTTGGACGTTTTGATAATCGAAAGAGCCGGAAAGATCAGGCTATATCAAAATAAAACTGGTAATTTAATTGAAGTAGGATTTCTAGAGGTTTACCCTGAAAGAGAAGATGGTTTGATGGGTTTGGCAAAAGATCCAAATTTTGAAATAAACCATTGGATTTACCTCTATTATGCTCCCCCAAATACATCCATTAATAGACTTTCAAGATTCGATTTTAAAAATAATATTGTAGATCTCACTTCAGAAAAAATAATTTTGGAGATCCCTGTATACAGAGATTGTTGTCACTCTGGAGGATCTTTGGAATTTGATGCTCATGGAAATTTATTTTTGTCTTTAGGGGATGATTCCACTCCTTTTGAATCCATTAATTTTAACCCTATTGATGAGCGCATGTTCAGACCTGAAAACGTGGATGCACAGCGTTCTTCCGGTAATACCAATGATTTAAGAGGTTCAATAATTAGAATTCACCCTGAGGCTGATGGAACTTATACGATTCCTGAAGGAAATTTATTTCCTGTTGGGACAGAAGGAACCAGACCTGAGATTTATGTGATGGGAAATAGAAATCCTTTTCGGATAGCCATTGACCAGCATAATGATAATTTGTTTTGGGGAGAGGTGGGGCCGGATGCGTCCGCAAGTGATTCTTCAAGAGGTCCAAAAGGATATGATGAATATAACTTAGCCACCAAACCGGGTTTTTATGGTTGGCCCTATTTTGTGGGAGATAATAAATCGTACTGGAAATTTGACTTTGAAAAACAAGAGTCTTTATTCCTTTTTGATCCAGAAGCTCCTATAAATACTTCGCCAAGGAATACTGGACTCCAGAATTTGCCCCCTGCACAAAAGCCCTTGATTTGGTATCCCTATGATGAGTCTGTTGAATTTCCAATGTTGGGTACTGGAGGAAGGAATGCCATGGCGGGTCCTGTTTATTATAGAGAGGATTATGAAGATTCGGAGGTAAGGTTTCCAGGCTATTATAATGGAAAATCCCTTTTTTATGATTGGATGAGAAATTGGATTTTTATGGTCAGCCTCACTGAAAATAATGAACTGGATACCTTAGAAAGATTTATGCCCTCAACTGTTTTTGATAAACCAGTTGATATGCAATATGGCCCAGACGGAGCACTCTATGTTTTGGAATACGGTACTTTCTGGCGATCACAAAATGATGATTCAGGTTTGTATCGAATCGAATTTGCTGCTGGAAACAGAAAACCTTCTGTAAAAATAAGTGCTGACAAGCAATCTGGAACTGCTCCATTGGAAGTAAGGTTTTCTTCCGAAGGTACAGTAGATGTTGATGAAGGTGACCAATTGACTTACCAATGGGATTTTGATGGTGAGGCGAGTTCTTCTGAAAAGAATCCAACTTTCAAATTTGAAAAAGCAGGTGAGTATACAACAACCTTGACAGTAACAGATCAATCCGGAGCTTCAACAGCAGAATCCATTGATATTTTGGTGGGAAATGAAGCACCTACAGTTTCAATTGACTGGGGAGCTAACAAAAGCTTTTATTTTGGAAATGAAACAGTAATGTATGAAGTAAGGGTTTCAGATAAAGAAGATACTTCCATTTCTGATTCTGATATCAACTTTAGCATTGACTACCTACAAGGAGGCTATGATATCATCCAAACTGGACCTGAAGAAGAAGTGATAAGTTTAGGGGAAGCACTAATAAACCAATCAGGATGTATAGGTTGCCATGCCATGGAAAATAAATCTGTTGGCCCGACCTATTCTGAGGTATCAAAAAAATATGCTGATGATACCGAGGCTAAATCCTATTTGACTAATAAAATAATTAATGGTGGTTCAGGAGTTTGGGGGGATACTCAAATGCCAGGACATGTTCATCTTGAAAAGGATAAAGTTGAAGAAATGGTTGAGTTTATCTTATCCTATTCTAATCCAAATTCAAAGAAGATAAAATTGCCATTATCAGGGTCTTATAAGTTAGATGAGCCAGTTTTACCAGATTCTTATTATTTGATTCAAGCGAGTTATGAAGATAAAGGAGCCAACGGAATTGGTGCTTTAAAAACTTCTAAACAACTAATTCTTCGAAGTCCTAAAATATCTCCTACAATTGCTGACGAATTTGTCAATGTTGCAAAGTCAAATGAGAATAATTCCCGCTTCATCAAATTCACTGAAAAAGAATCCTACTTCAGCTTTAAAAATCTAGATTTATCTGGAATTGAATCGATAGACCTAGAAGTAAATCCTGGGAATATTTCAGGTAAAATTGAAATTAGATCAGGAGGAGTAGATGGTGTTTTAATAGGAGAAAGCAAATTGCTGGATTCTAAACAAATGAAGAAAGGGGAAGATTGGTTTGTAGTTTCAATTCCTATTCAAAAAATAGCGAATCCGTCTGACGTTTATTTTATTCTAAAAACGGAATCCGGAATTTCGATCTGGTCCACCTTTAATATAAATTCAATGGAATTCAATCAATAAAAAAAGGCAGTTTCATTGCTGCCTTTTCTTTATTCTATTTTTAAAAATTCCTTAAAGTATTTTACTAGGTATTGATATTCTTCATGTCCGATTTTTCCTGCATCCATCACCTTCTTTACTACTTGAGTAATTTCATCGAAAGGATATTGATCCTTCAAATGGGAATTATCATCAAGCCATTTTTGAAGAAGATTAAGTTCATATTTGTTTATATCTCCATCTGCCATTATTCCGTAACAGATGCCCTGTAAGTAATGTAGATCAGCTTTTACCTTATCTTTTTCTTTAAATTTTGGAGCATATCGATTTAAAATATCCTTGATCTCATGAATTTCTTCGGATCCCAAAACTCCGGTATTGATTATTTCTATTATTTCATGATGCAAAGATGCAAAAGGCTCCTCATGGCTCAAACTATCATGGGTTTGGCACCATGATTTAATCGCATCAAACTCACTTTTAGTAATTCTTCCATCCATGGAAATCCCATTGATGAGACCATCTAAGTTGTGGAAAGCTATTTGGGTTTGTATGGTGATATTTTCTTCCATAAAATCTTTTTTATATAAGGTACAAAGTCTTTGATTACAATAAAACACCCAAAGCGAAGTATTAGCAAATAGAATTAAAAAAAGATGGATTGGATAATTTGGTTAATGGGGATGAGAAAGTAAACATTAGATTTTTAGTAGCGTAAAAAGAGTATTTAAATGGCCATAATTATGAAAAATTCAATTCTAGGGATCTCATTATTTATTTTGATAATCGGTTCAGGTTTTGCTCAAACTTCTACTTGGGAAACTCCCACATTTGCAGTGCCTTTGGTCTCAGAAGATCAATCATTGGCAAATTTAGAAATTGATAAAAGCCTTGAATATGCAGATTTGATTTTAGGTTCAAAATCATATCGAATTTTGTTGAATAACAGTAATAAAAAATGCAAGATTATAGATTTGGAATCTGATCAGCTTTTTGCAGAAGGAAATAGTTTGAATAGCTTCCAGTCTGGAAATTTAGCTTTCATGGATGGCGAAATATTCAATTTTGAAAAGAGAAAGAAGAAGGAAGGATATGAAATAATTGGTCCCTCAGGTCTTTTATTCAATGTCGAAAATAGGGGCTTGGCTCCATTGAAGGTAAACAGCGAAAAAGAATTGATTGCCCAGTCCGTATTTGTATTTAAAAGAATAAAAGATCTCAACCGCCAACTTCCTGACGTTTATAATTTCTACACGGATTATTATTCTTCTTTGTATAACCGCTAATTACCGAAATGACAAAGTGAAAACAGTTTTTTCATTAGGAATTGAAGTAACCTGAAGCGTTCCTCTATGCAAGTTCATAATCTGTCTGGAGATAGCTAATCCAATTCCTGACCCTGTTTTTTTGGTTGTATAAAAAGGTACAAATATCCTTTCCAATGCTTCAGGAATAATTCCAGGGCCATGATCTTCAACTCGTATCAATGTACCGGCATCTCCCTGACTCAATGCTGATACCCAGATAGTACGATCGGCTTGTTGCTGAAGAGATTCACTCGCATTTTTTATCAGATTGATCAGAATCATGTTTATTTGATCAGGATCACAGTGGATTTCCAAGTCCCCTGGAATAATTTCTGTTTCAATTTTTACCTCGGATAACTTTAAATCCTCCTTCATTAAAATCAAAACGTTCTCAAAAAGAGATTTAACAGGTATAAATTTCTTTTTTGGCAAAGGAATATTGGTGTAATCTCTGTAGGCGTTCACAAAATTAACAAGACCTTTACTTCTATTGGCTATTGTCTCTAGCCCTTCCTGGATATCCTGATAGCCATCTTTCTTGATCAAAAAACCTTCTTTCTGAACGTAAGAATCTTCCTCTAAAATTGTACTCAATGAATCCACCAAACTAGAAATTGGTGTAATGGAATTCATGATTTCATGTCTAAGTACTTTTGTAAGATTCTGCCAAGCTTCCAATTCGTTAGATTGAAGTTCAGCGTTGATATTTTGTAGCGAGAGTAAGGTCCAGCTTTGGCCACCCATTTTCAAAGAAGTAGATTGAATGATCAAATGGAGGTTGGGATTTACTTTATAAGAAATCCTGTGACCGGGTTTCATTTCTAAAACCTGCTCCAAAAGAGAAATAGATAATTTCCCTAAATCAGAGATATCACGAAATTGAGGGATTTGTAATAATTGTTTTGCTGCATTGTTGATGACACCGATTTTACCATCAGCATTGAATGAAATAATCCCTGAATTTATGTGCTGAATAATGACTTGAAGGAAAAGCATTTGTTCTTCCTTCTCGGCTCTGGTCTGCTTAAAAACATTCATGACCTCATTAAAAGCCACATTGACTTCACGGAAGGAACCACCCATTTGGCTGTCTGAAGTGAAAGAACTCGAAAAATCAGTGTATCGAATTGAGTCAAGAAACCTGGCAAGTTTATGGTTGACTGAATTCACATAGTAAATCAATTCACCAATTTGGATCAGTGCAATGATACCCAAAATACCTGGGGCTAACCATAAATCTTGACTGTAAAAAAGCCATAGTCCCAAGTACAAACAAAGGATTATCAGCAAGATCCTCAGGCCTACGCCCATTGAAAACCGCTTATAAACCATATTTTTCTAATCTGCGATATAAAGATGATCTGGTCAGCCCCAACTCCTCTGCGGCTCTGGTAATATGTCCATTGTGTTTTTGTAAAGCTTTCCGGATTAGAATTCTTTCCACATCTTCAATATTCAAGTGTTCTAAACTTACAGATTCATCTTTTTGCTCAGGCTGCTGCATTTTTTGCAAAAACAAATCTTCTGGTTGAAGTACATTATGATTGCTCATAATTACTGCTCTTTCTATACTATGTTGTAATTCCCTAATATTTCCTGGCCAATGGTACTTCATCATTCGCTTGATGAGTGGTTCGGAAGCCTTTCTGATATCTTTATTGTATTTCTTAGAATAGAATTGAATAAAGTGATTTGCCAAGAGCATCACATCATCCTCTCTTTCCCTTAGTGGAGGAAGTTGGATTTCGATGGTATTGATTCGATATAAAAGATCTTGTCTGAAACTATTGTCATACACCATATTGTGAATCGGCATATTGGTAGCTGAAATCAATCTGATATTTACATCTACAGATCTATTCGCCCCAACTCGGGTTACTTGTCTGTTTTGTAAAACAGCCAATAGCTTGGCTTGAAGAGGCAAAGGAAGGTTACCTATTTCATCTAAAAATAATGTTCCCTTATGAGCTTGCTCAAAACGTCCTGCTCGGTCCTCTTTAGCATCAGTAAATGACCCTTTTTTATGTCCAAAGAGCTCTGATTCAAAAAGAGACTGTGTGATTGAACCAAGGTCTACTCCTACAAAAGCTTCTTTATTTCTTCTGCTATGTCTATGGATAGCTCGGGCTACTAATTCCTTTCCTGTTCCGTTTTCTCCAAGTATTAAAACATTGGCGTCCGTTGATGCAACTCTTTCTATTGTTTCATAAACTTTTTGCATGGCAGGACTTTGACCAATTATTTCCGAAAACTTCCGGTCTATATCCTGCTGAAGGGTGTGCTTTTGATCTTTGAGTAGATCCACCTCCAATTTTTTCTGGCGGAGCTGAAGGGCAGAGTTTAAAGTGCCCAACAAACGCTCATTTTCCCAGGGCTTAAGAACAAAATCAGTAGCTCCTTCCTTTATTGCCCTTACAGCAAGGTTAACATCCCCATAAGCTGTTATTAGCACTACTACGGCAGATGGGTCTAATTCAAGAATTCGGTCAAGCCAATAAAAACCTTCTTGCCCTGAACTTACATCTTTTGTAAAATTCATATCGAGCATAATGACATCATATTGCTCATTATGGGTGAGAATGGGTAGTAAATCCGGGTTGGTTTCTGTATCTACTTGGGCAAAATGTCTTTTAAGAAAAATTTTGGCAGCTTTGAGTAGATCTTCATTGTCATCAATAATGAGAATTTTTCCAATTTTTTGCTCACTCATTTATAGATTGGTTAATTAAAGAGTAGAATTTTTTCTTTTTACCATATTTAAATAGGTATCAGTATGTATTCCAAAAGCATACCGAATTAGAAATTCTTAAGAAATTCAAAAGAAATACTCTCCTATTTCAATTAAAAGCCATTTTCAATAATCAGATGATTGTTTCTGGCGATCCATAATTTAAAGAAAGTTGAGCGGGTTTTGTTCGCATGCGAACAAAAATGTTCGGGAGCCTTGCTGGTAAATACCCTCAAACCTTTAAAATAAGCCATAGAAGGCTGTTTTTTTGGTGGCATACCATTTGGCATATCAGTGTCAGCCGAAAATGGCAGATACACACAATGGATAGAAAAATACAAAAGAAGACCTGGACGCCCAGGAGGATTGCATGGATTGTCGGAGGAGCAGTTTTGCTCTTCGGAATTATTTATCAAATCGGGTTTGCTGATCATCGATCTACAATGAATGTTGAAAAGGATCGTCTGAGCATCGCCACTGTTTCTACCGGAGAATTTACTGATTACATATTAGTCTCTGGTCAAATTGAACCGGCACAGACTTTTTTCCTCGATGCGGTTGAAGGTGGGATGGTTGCTGAGATCGTTAGGGAGTCCGGTGCTTTGGTGGATGTAGGTGATACTATTTTGATCATGGCCAACTCTAATTTGCAGCTCGATGTGATGCAGAGGGAAACCATGCTATATGAGCAAATAAATAATTTACGTCAAACACGACTTTTTTTAGATCAAAACGATTTGAGTCAGCAAGGTCAATTGGCAGAAATAGATTATCAGATCAGTCTCCTTGAACCACAATATAAAAGGTTCAAAGAGCTCCATGAGAAAAAATTGGTTTCTGACAGAGAATTTGAAGAGGTCGCTGAGCAGTATGAATATAATTTAAAGCGTAAAGAATTAACCTATGCTTCTTATAGAAGTGATTCTATAGCAAGGGCTTATCAACTTGCCCAGCTTCGGCAGTCAGAAAATAGAATGAATGCTTCCTTGAACGGAGTAGGACAGATTTTGAATAATCTGATAATTAAAGCACCTATTTCAGGTCAACTTGCCATGGAACAAATCGAAGTCGGTCAAGCTATCAATTCAGGCGAGCGATATGGACAAATAGATGTATTGGATGAATTTAAAGTAAGAGTACCTATTGACGAACTGTATTTACCAAGAATCGGTCAAGGACTTCGAGGCAAGTTCACGCTCAGTGGTGTAGATCATGAGTTGGAGATAATGAAAATTTACCCAACGATCACTAATGGTCGGTTTGAAGTAGATATGAAATTTACAGGAGAGAGTCCAAGTGGCATCCGTAGAGGCCAAAGTGTAAGAATCAGGTTGGAGTTGGGAGACAGCGAGCAAAGTCTCTTGTTGCCAACTGGAGGCTTCTTTAAGGATACCGGAGGGAATTGGGTATTTGTTCTGAATGCTGCTGGAAATGCCGAGAAGCGGAATATCAGATTGGGTAGAAAGAATCCTGAATACTACGAAGTGTTAGAAGGTCTAGTTGAAGGAGAAAAAGTCATTGTCTCAGGTTATGAGAACTTCGGGGATAATGAAGTTTTGGAACTGAATTAAAGAAAGAGAAATTCTTATTTGATATCTAAAAAAAGACGATCTCAAAAAAAGAATTTACCAAGATGAAAGAGGTTTATGCAACTATTTTGTGAACCTGATCATCTAATAATAAGAAAGAAATCAATTAAGTCGAAAATAAAATAAATACAAAACCGCTGGATGAACCGGATCTGACCTTTGATACCGGATTTCTGGAAATAAAAAAAACACCTATGACCAACGTAATTAAAACTGTCAATCTAAGAAAAATGTATGCGACCGAAGAGGTAGAAACTACTGCATTGGACAGCATCCAGATAGAAATTAAAAAAGGCGAATTTGTCGCCATCATGGGTCCCTCAGGATGTGGAAAATCTACCTTGCTTAATATCCTGGGCTTATTGGATAATCCCGATGATGGGGAATATTATTTCTTGGATCAGGAAGTAGCAAAGTTCTCAGAAAGACAGCGTTCTTCTTTGAGAAAAGGAAACATTGGATTCGTTTTCCAGAGCTTTAATCTTATCGATGAACTGACTGTGTTTGAGAACGTAGAGCTTCCGCTTTTGTATCTAAAAATTCCTGCCGATGAGCGAAAGACCCGTGTGGAAGAAGTCCTAACTCGTATGAATATCATGCATAGGAGAAACCATTTTCCTCAGCAACTTTCCGGTGGTCAGCAGCAGCGTGTGGCAATTGCCAGAGCGATTGTAGCAAAACCTTCAGTGATTCTTGCCGATGAACCTACAGGTAACTTGGATTCTACGAATGGCGAAGAAGTAATGAGACTTCTGGAAGAACTAAATAACGAAGGAACGACCATTGTGATGGTTACTCACTCTCCTCACGATGCCAACTATGCCCACAGAACGATCAACTTATTTGATGGTAAAGTGGTGACAGAGAATATCAGAGAGCAGTTTCACGTATAAAAAGTTAGAAGCTTGTTCAGTCACTTCAAGGAGTAACGATGAAGCAGTCCCGTTTTAATGAATTGATTTTCCTGATAACCAAGGGAAGATCAAATAAAACGAGATTGCTTCGCTCTACTTGCAATGACGTTTAAAAACCATCACTAAACCAACACCTCCATGTTACGTCATCAGATCTTATTGGCCTTCAGAAGTTTCATGAAGTCCAAGCATATTTTTGCAATTAATCTTTTCGGATTAACAATTGGATTGACCACGGTTATTCTAATCATGCTCTGGGTCAAAGATGAAGTTAGCATCAACCGCTACCACAGCAAGATAGATCAGATTTATCAGGTGATGACCAATCACGATAACTCTACCGGAATTGTTACTATTCCTTATACTCCCGCAGAAATGGCAGAGGCAATGAGTGCTGAGCTTTCGCAAGTGGAGGCTGCCACAGCCATTTCCCCTTTTATTGAAGGGGTTGCTTTTGAGCAGGGAAACACAAAAATGGAAGGCGATGGATACTTCGTCGACCAGGAATATTTCCAGATTTTCGATGTGGATTTCTTGGCAGGAAATCCAGAAAAAGTATTGACTGATATCAATGGAATTACTATTTCTGAAACTTTGGCCAACAAGCTATTCGGAAGTCCTCAACTGGCATTGGGCAAATCTCTGAAATGGCAAGTATTTGATTTTAAAAATGAGGTAGAAGTGACCGGTGTTTATAAAGACTTTGGAAAGCTAGACTTAATCAAGCCAGACTTTTTACTCGCATTTCCCTTTTTCAAAAATATGTTAGGGGATGGAGCACATTGGGATAATTTCAATGCTACCGCAACAGTCTTATTGAAAGAAGGAACAGATATAGCCTCATTCGATGAGCAGATTGCAGATTTTATTAAAAATAAAGAAGCTGAATCCAACGTCTCTGTTTTTGTACAGCCATTTGGAGAAACTTACTTATACGGTACTTATGAAGATGGAAAAGTAGCAGGTGGAAGAATCAGCTATGTAAAAATCTTCTCTATGATTGCAATTTTTATTCTGGTTATCGCCTGCATTAATTTCATGAATTTAACCACAGCCAGATCCATGAGCAGGTTGAAGGAAATTGGAGTTAAAAAATCTATGGGCGCTAGCCGGGGAGGATTGTTTTCCCAATTTATTACCGAATCCTTGGTTCTGACGTTGTTTGCTGTGGTGATTGCTGTTTTTGTAGCCTATGCCCTGCAGCCATTTTTCAATCAGGTCACTTCCAAAACACTTATGCTTTCTTTCCAACCAGATGTCATTTTGATCTTGTTGGGAGTTTGGTTACTTACAGGACTACTGGCAGGTATTTACCCTGCTATTTACCTTTCTAAGTTCAAACCTGTAGAGGTAATGAAGTCTAATGTCAATGGGAGCTTTGGTGAGCTTCTGGCAAGAAAAGGATTGGTTATATTTCAGTTTTCCATTTCCCTTTTATTGATTATCGGGATCTCGGTTTTGAGCAAGCAGATGAACTTCATTCAAAACCAAAATCTAGGATACAATCAAGCTCAATTATTGGAGTTGAATGCTTCTGGAATCGCCCCAAATCAACTAGCCACTTATCTCGAGGAAACTAAAAAAGTACCTGGTGTAAGTAGTGCTTCCAGTCTATCTCATCCTTTAGTGGGATTGGCGAGTTCTACAATCGGATTGACATGGGAGGGGAAAAATGAAGAAGAGCAGGTGAAGTTTGAAAATATTACGGTCAACATGGGATTGATCGAAACTATGGGCTTTGAAATGGCAGCTGGACGTGCTTTCTCCCCTGAATTTGGAGAAGAAGACAAAAAGATCATTTTAAATGAAGCTGCTGTGAAAACCATCGGTTTTCAGGATCCTGTAGGTAAGATTGTCAACCTCTGGGGTGAGGACAAAGAAGTGATCGGAGTGGTAAAAGACTTTCATTTTGAGTCCCTCAAAGAAACTGTAAAGCCTGCATTTCTAAAATACGATCCAACTTTTGCTCAAAAAGTTATGGTGAGAATTGAATCGAATGATCAACAGGCAAGCATTGCTGGAATTTCTGAAGTTTATGAAAAGTTTACTGGTCAACCTTTGAACTATTCATTTATGGATGAGGATTATCAGTCTCTTTATGCTTCCGAACAAAGGGCTTCTGACCTAGCTAAATATTTTGGAACGACAGCGATCTTTCTTTCTTGTTTGGGGCTTTTTGGATTGGCAGCTTTTACTGCCGAGAAGCGAAAGAAGGAGATAGGAGTAAGAAAAGTGATGGGGGCCTCTTTGGTCAGCATCCTGAGTTTAGTTTCAAAAGATTTTATTGTTTTGATTTTGGTGTCAATCATCATTGCAGTTCCAATTGCCTGGTATTTCGCAAATAATTGGCTTCAAACCTATGCCTATCAGACAGATTTGAGTTGGTGGATCTTTGCAGGTTCTGGTATGCTATTAATTCTTATTTCACTGTCCACAGTTGGTTATCAAGCTTTCAAAGCTGCCTCTGCTAACCCTGTTAATTCTCTAAGAAGTGAGTGATAGGTTTTGGGATGTAAGATTTATGAGGTGGATGTTGTAGATAGGTTTACAGATAGGATGGAGCAATCCTTAATTCAATTCGTCATTATGGGCGAATCGAGGTAATATCGATTTAAGTAGGAATTCTTCTTTTGATATGAGAACCTAGATATTCTTCAAACAGAAAGGAATTTCTTCAGGATACTTCTCGGTACCATTTGAGGCAATGATTTATCTTGGAAAAGAAATAATGAGAAGTTATTAAAGTCTTGATTAGAAATGTTTTAAGGGCTAATAATTAATCTTATCAAATAAATAAATCTCTTTAAAAATGAAAATCTGGTGCAACCTTAAGCTACAAGGATGCATCTAATCGATAAAGGGAGCTTGAGTTCCTGAATTTTGGAAACCAACCTAAACCAGCACATCATGTTTGAGAACTACTTCAAAATCGCAATTCGAAACTTAAAAAAGCATAAGTTCTATACCTTTATAAATATACTGGGATTATCTGTTGGAGTAGCAGTTTGTATGATTATCTCACTTTTTGTCATCAACGAGCTCTCCTATGATAAGCATTTTAAGGATGCAGACAATATTTATAGAATACATGCTGAGATCATTTTTGGAGGGAACCATTGGAATATGATCCAAGCTCCGGCTCCTATGGCTGAGGCTCTGCCAGCAGAATTTCCAGAAGTGGAATACGCTGTAAATTTTAGACAGAGAGGCTCTTATCTTGTTAAAAAAACGGATCAAAACATCAAAGAAAATAATGTGATCTGGGCCAGTAAAGACTTTTTTAATGTATTTGGAACCTCACTTTTAGAAGGAAGTCCAGATGGGGTTTTGGCAGAGCCAAATACTATGGCCATTAGCAAAAGTGCCGCTGAAAAATATTTTCCCGGAGAAAGTGCCTTAGGAAAATCATTGATTTTAGATAATGATGAGGATTTTAGAATAACGGGGGTGTTTGAGGATATTCCAAAAAATAGCCATTTTCATTTTGATTTTTTGCTTTCAATGGAGGGTTTAGAAGAGGCGAAATCCACCTCTTGGTTAAGTAATAATTTTCCAACCTACCTGAAATTGAGGGAAGGTTCAGACATAGACGCATTCAATGAAAAGCTGAAATCTCTGGTCAAGAAAAATGTAGAACCCGAATTAAGCAAGGTCTTTGGTGAGGGAGCTTCTTTGGATGCAATGTTAGCAGATGGAGGCAAAATGGAATATGAAGTTCAACCACTTTTGGATATACATCTGAAAAGTGACCTGATGGGGGAGTTTGAGCCTAATTTTAATATCACTTACGTTTACCTTTTTGTGGCAATTGCCTTGTTTATTCTGGTCATTGCCTGTATAAACTTCATGAATCTTTCCACGGCAAGATCTTCAAATCGAGCCAAAGAAGTCGGCATTAGAAAAGTAATGGGATCTTTTAGATCACACCTGATCCGACAGTTTTTGATGGAGTCTATTTTATTAAGTGTGATTTCATTCTTGATTGCGATTCCTATCGTGGCTTTGCTGCTTCCTGTCTTCAATGACTTGGCAGGTAGATCCCTTTCGATTCCATTTTCGCAGGTTACTTTTTATACGATTTTGATTCTTGGTGCCATTGGAACAGGCCTTTTGGCAGGAACATACCCCTCTTTTTTTCTATCTGGATTTAAGCCGGTGAGTATTTTAAAAGGAAAAGTTTCCTCTGGAATGAAAAGTGGTATTATCCGAAGCTCTTTAGTCGTATTTCAATTTTCTATTTCCATCATTTTGATCATTGCAACAGTTGCCGTTTTCAACCAACTGAATTATATCCAAAATAAGAAGATTGGCTTTAATAAGGATCAGATCATTACCGTAGATGATATATATGCACTTGGCGATCAGGCGGAATCATTTAAGCGGGAGATTCTCTCAAATAGTATGATGGAGTCGGGTACGATCACTGGTTTTTTACCGGTGGCAGGAACTTGGCGAAGTGATACTCCTTGGTGGGCAGAGGGAAAGGATCCCAAACAAACTGAAAATATGGTCAGTCTTCAGAACTGGAGTGTGGATTACGATTATGTCAAGACCATGGGAATGGAGATTGCTGAAGGGCGGGATTTTTCTATAGATTTCCCTTCAGATTCCAGTGCTGTCATCCTAAACGAAACTGCCGCAGCTCAATTCAATTTTGAGGGAGATCCCATCGGACAGAAAATCTACACCTTAGCCGGTGACAATGAGACCATGAACTTAGATGAGCTGCAAAGTAAGACCGTTGTAGGGATCGTAAAAAACTTCCATTTTGAGTCTCTGAAAGAGAATATAGGGTCAGTGATGATTTTCTTAAGCGAAAGACCACAGGGAATAGCGTCATTCCGATTTAATGCTGCCAATACCGATCAAGTAATCGAATTTGTAGAAGCTACCTGGAATAAATTCGCGCCCGGTCAGCCTTTTACTTATTCCTTTTTGGATGATCGATTTGGGAATATGTATGCAGCAGAAACACGTTTGGGTAAAGTCTTCGGGATCTTTGCGGGATTTGCCATTGTGATAGCTTGTTTGGGATTATTTGCCCTGACAGCATTTACTGCAGAGCAGCGAACCAAAGAAATCGGTATCCGAAAAGTTTTAGGATCGAGCATCGGAAGTATTATTGTATTGCTTTCAAAGGAGTTTGCCAAGCTAGTATTGATTGCATTTTTAATTGCTTCTCCGATAGCTTGGTGGGCCATGAGAAAATGGCTGGAAGACTATCAGTTCAAGCAGGATTTAGGTTGGCAGGTATTCTTGGGAGCCGGCCTGTTTGCCATTGCGATTGCCCTGCTTACAACAAGCTATCAATCCATCAAAGCTGCTACAGCCAATCCGGTCAATTCACTGAAAAGCGAATGAGGGGATAATTGAAAAATGATTTAGGATGTATGATGTCAGATTTTAATCCACAAAAACTAAACTAATACGTCCAAGAGAAAAGTTCTCACGCAAAAAACCTTTGAGTTTTTTAAAAACTCAAAGGTTTTTTATAATCTAATTTACTTTTAGAAATTAGGAACTGGTTTCTCTAATAAAATTTGATTTAAGGCTTGGAAATCAACTATAAAAAAAAGAAGCGTTTAGGTACCTGAGCGTGTATTAAAGTTTGTTTTCACAGTCCATTTAAAGATTAGGTTCCTTTTCCAATATCGTATGTGAGGATTTTTAATCCATCATCAAAATTTTCGGTGTCTTTCAAACTCCATTTAGCTTTTGTTGTTGAGTTACCAAATAGCCGAATTCCTTCCCCAAGAATAATTGGATTTAATTTCAATTTGAGTTGGTCAATAAGCCCATTGTCCAAAAGCCATCCTGAGAATGTCCCACCACCACATAAGTAAATATCACCTTTTGCTGATTCTTTTATTTCCTTAACTCTTTCGATTGATTTCTTCTCGATATGGACTGTTTCAGCCAATTTCTTTATTCTCAATGAATCGGAAAAAATGAAATGTTCCATATGAGGATAAGCAGGCTGTCCTGGTTCAAGTCCATATTTATATCCAAATTCATAAGTTCTTCTTCCCATGATTACAGTTTTAAAATTTTGTAGGTCGGATAAATACTTTTCAACCCCCGCTCCATCAGGTAAAAAGTCATTGATGTCATCATTTGCTCCTGCAATGAAACCATCAATGGAACTAGCTACGTAATAAATAATTTTTGCCATAATAATATATGTTTTTGTAATAGGGACAACCAATTAATTTTAAATCAATCTTTCTATTTCCATCTAAATTAGTTTAGCTACTATCCTTATTTAACCTATTATTTATAATAACATTACCAACTCTTATTTCTGGAAAGCTTTTAATGATACTTTACCATTTTTGGGTTGCAAGTTTTGTTTGAAATAAACAAAAGCTTTGAATCAGAAAACCAGAACAAATATGGATGTCAAAGAAAGTAGGTTTGAAGTAAGAATTCTAAAATAAGGCTATTATGAATCTTTTAAGTTAAGCCTTAATCTGGGCTTAGGGCCTATATAAAATCATAGATTTTAGTAGAGACTGAACCGCTTCACTTGAACCAATGGACCTATGTAAAAGGGTAGTCAAGTTAATGGCTATGCCAATCCATGTCGCTTGGTGATTTAGTTTTTTGTATTTCCATGCAAATAGTAACAGCATGGAAATTATTACAGCAGTTGCAATATTGTTCGGGACATACAAAGGCACTTCGAATAACCCACCTTTCAATACCGCTATCACGAAAAAGAATCCTCTTCCTACTGCAGGCATCATAATATAAAACAAACCTGCAATAAGCCACCAGGCATGTTCCTCTAAATTTTTACGCTTGACGATGGCCTGAACGATTGAATAAATAAATGCAGTTATGAGTATCAATTCAATCACCACCACTCCATAGAGAAATTCAGGTGTAAGATTGCTGCTTTCGGGATTGTTTTCAATCATGCCTGCATTGTGCATATCACCCATCAACATCACTATTGCAGAAAAAATCACTCCTCCAGCGATAAAGAAACCTATAATTCCATTTGTTCGATGCTTTTCCAATTTTCCATGGGTAGCCAAATAAGGCTGGCTAATTAAGAAAAAGTACCAGGTGGAAGCAAGCCAATAATGAACATGAACGCCCCAATATTCTTGAGAAAAAGTAGGCCAATAAAAAGGGAATATTCCAGCTTGCATGATAATAAAAGGGAAAAGCATCCAAAGATGGAGGTTCTTATATTTGTTCATGATCATTATTTAAGGTGATGGTCGAAACAGGAACATTCTAGATAGTTGCGAATGGACTTTATCTACTTTAATTCCTTGAAAATATTGACTTATATCTCTAGAAAGCTTCTTAAAATACTTCTATCATTTTGGCTTTGCAAGGCTAGTTTGGAAAAACAAAAGCATTAAATGAGAAACCGAAGAGTAACCAGTAATCTAAAAAGTTTGTAATAAGTATGAAAACTAAAATAGGTCTGGAATGAATCTATTAAGTTTTACATTGATATTTAAAGGGTGAGAGAAGGATCTTTAAAGGGTTTCAGGATTATGTTTTTAACCCTTATAAATGAGTTAGAATTATTGATTGGAATTACGTCCGACAGCTATACGGGGCCGACTCAGACTGAAGCACTGATTTGACTAAGGCGAATAGCAATTTCTATTTGGAAGGTTTTTCTTTATTTAACCGCAAAGATCAAAAAGGCTCCCGCGAAGCCACAAAGGCCGAAAAGTACTGTAAATTTCGAATTACAAATTCTAAAAAATAAAAATGTCTTGTTTTTAACTACTCCTATACCCGATATCGAAAAGCAGTTTTTTATTTGAATAGACTCATCATACTCTAAAAATGAACTTCCAAACTATAATAATAAAGATTCATTTTATTTACTTGAAAAATGGCTGAAGCCATTTACGCTAGGTGTTGAATTTAAAATGTAGCCCAGGGTTTAAATCGTGGGCTAGGAAATATTACCTGCTCCGGTAAACCATTTTAATGGTTTTGCTACCTTCACCTCGGCCTGTGTCTTGTAGAGTAAATAAAATGATGAAAGTCCGAGAGACATTGATGAGATTGCCGCCTACCGGTAGGCAAGCCTTTCTACAGGAGAATAGGAAATGATGTACCTGCCTTACTTCCTTTGATTCCAGTAAATTTTTAGGTTGTTGGTGGACCGGCCAGAGGCGATCAGATCGAGTTTTCCGTCCCCGTTGAGATCGGCTACAGTAAGACTCTCAGTTGCCATACCGTTTTGATCGATCCAGTGGGATTTGAATTCGGTGTAGTCCTCGTTTCCTGGCTCATATAGTTTGACTCCTATATCTCCTGCTTCATTTGGCATGCGCCATCCAGCCACGATTTGGATGGTCCCGTTTCCCAAAAAATCCCCTGTCACAATCCCATGTCCTTCTTTAAGACTTTCATCTAATACCAATCGCTTTGGTTCGAGGCTTTGTGATTTAAGAGAAGGGGCAAGATAAACTGTCACCTGATTTCCATGCATGGATTCTATTCCAGCGAGCAGCATGCCTTCATTTGGGATTTCTGCCAAACTCAATTCTCCAAAGGATTGATGCCCTGGAGGGGATTCTTGAGTAGGCCCGGCAAACCAGTTACCGTCCTGAAAAGAAAAGCTTTTTATTCCTTCTTTTCCCCCAATAAAAATCGTCTCGCCTTCACCTACGCCAATGTCTTTGGAAATCATATTATGTGTAAGATGCATGGATTCATCGATAAGGTTGGTTTTCCAAGGATTATTGGGGTCTTCAGCTTTTTCATAGCCAATCACTTTCACTCCTGCTCCTTCGCCTACTTTGTTTCCCCGACCGTGAAGTGGAAGCACGATGAGCTGATAGGTATCGTTCCCTGTTTTCACCCAATACATGCGATGCACCGTTGGCTCGTGCGGAAGTTGCACTGCTGTCCAAAGTTGAGTAGGATCGGCTGGCCTGATTAAGTAATGTACCGAACCGGATTCAGCTTCATTACTAGTTTCTCCCGGATTCCATTGCGCACCTACGGCTATCTCTACCTTTCCATCTCCATCTATATCCCGCGCTGCAATGCAGACATTATCCCGCTCGGTCAAGTTTTCTGCCAATACAAAGCGCTTCCAATCCCCGTTTCGGTACCATACAAATTGTTTCTTATCTGCTAAAATCAAATCCGGTTTTCCGTCTCCATCCACATCACCTACGACCACGCCATAGCCTATGGAAACATTGGAGTCTATAAGTTGGGATTCGAAGGTTGGGCTGTCTTGGGGAAATAAAAGTACGAGCCATGGTAAAATCAGCAGGGTCATAGATCAAAAATTTTGGTGTATTCTAAAGTTAGAAAAATTGAGGGGAATTTTCCTCCGCAAGTTAAAACCCGCCACGCCGTCTCCTTGACTGTACACCTCGGTCTTTGTCCCATAGACCGAAGCAAAATAGACTTAAAGCCGAAAGATTCAACGAAATTCTGAAGCAGGAGTTTGGTTTGGAAAAGCCTATTGACTCCGAGGAAAGAGCCGGATAGGCCAATCCAGTAATACCGAGCAGCCTGTCTAGTTTTTTTAGGATTTGCCATCCCAGTGACAATGAAAAACAGGATTATTTTTAATTAGTTGACAAGCTGATTAACGACTACAAAAAAAGAAGTAAAGTAATTGGAGGATTAATGTAAAAAAGGACAAGAAAATTTAGAATTAGTAAATTAAAAGACAACCGAAAGCAGGATTAGACCCTTTCCTGTCTACTTAAATCAGGATTATAGAAATCTCTGTAAATCACAATCAGGCTTTCTACTGTAAAGCCAATTCAGTTTTATTACAATAACTATCACCTATTTTCAGGACGGGTCAAAGAATCAACGAATAGGTAAAAAGAGTCTCCGTTGATTCAAAAAGGGTCTCTCGATATTCAAAGAGTATCTCCGTTGATACAAAAAGAGTCTCGCTTGATACAAAAAGAGTCTCGCGATATATAAAGAGAATCTCCGTTGATTCTTTTAACCCCCTGGGGGGGATATCCTAGGGGGAGGGGGGTACCTCCGAGGTGGGAGGGGGTACTTCGGAAGTGGGTAGTCAGTTAAAGGATCTGATGTATTTATTTCCGGAACCAATCTAGGTTTTATACACTTGAGACCAATTTTAGTTTATTATTTTAAGCTTCCTCTTCGGACTGTCCGTTGTTGAGCTGTTTTGCAGCTTGTTCCTGGATTTTTTGAACGAGGGTATAAATCTTGTCAAAGGGCATTTGGCCCAATGATTCTAACACCATGTTAGCTTCATCGATAGTGAGTTTAATTGTAATTTCTTTCATCCTATGGGTTATTTCAGGTTAAAATAAAAAAGAATTTGTGGTTGATTCATTGGGTTGAGAGGATTGCAACAATCGGTAAATTGTTTGAGTAGTGGCAGATTAGGTGGTAGGTTTCTGTTAAGATACTCAATTGTTAAGTAGCTTAAATAGAACTAGTTGAAAAAATCTGGATTTTCATTCTCGTTTTTTATGGAGAAGACAACGATAGAACAGATTGGATGAATAAAACTGTTCCGCCGCACCTCCATGTTCATCGCTAGCAAAGGTGGTGAAAATAGAGTTGGAGCTGATCCTACTCTGATCTAAATCCAATTTCGATTTTTTGATAAATGGTCTTTCCAATTCAGCTCCAAATACGTTACAGCAGTTTGCGGGTATTCATAGTCTACTACAGGATCGCAGTCGTTGTGGAAAATCCACATTGGTAAATCAGCCATACCTTCACAGTTGGATTTGCAAGATAAAGCGCCTGCGATCGGTACAATGGCAGAAAATTTTTCGGGATATTTTTTAGCCAACCCCGAGGTGCCATGTCCACCTCTACTCACACCCGTCAGATAGACTCTGTCAGAATCTACCTGATGGTTGCGAATCGTTTGGTTGATGATATGAATCAAACCACTGCCTCTGTTCCATTCGGCCCGTTCTCATATGAGGGTTTACGATGACAAATGAGTCTGGAAGGGTTTCTTGCTGCTTTGTTAGGAAATAAAAAGGCCCCCATTTTTGATTGTGTTCGGGCTTGGGCTAGTTGCTGCATTGCCTCCTTGAAGGTAGATGATCAGCTGCCATTTCTTTTGCACGTCATAGGCTTTGGGAAGACACAACCAGTAGGCATCCAACACTTGGTTGCTAAACCCTTCTTTGATCAGCACTTGCTTGCCGGGTGCAGGTTTTTCTGTGCAACTAAGAAGCAAGACAAAGAACATCAGGAAGCATGAGAGGATCACATGGGAACTCATGTGATTTCATTTTTAAAGAATAGACTTTCAGCTCAATTTTTTATAGCTCAAAATCATCTCCGTAATTAGGAGAGGGATTACCCAAGATACCCAAATCAGAGTTTCTCCATTAATCTCAAGATCCTGAAGGATTTGTAAATCACTCATGAATCGAAAAGAGACAAATGCAAAAGTGACAACATAGCTTTTGATCATCCATTCCCGATGGAGATCAATGTTCTTCCGGAGGATTGATAGATAGGCAAATGCTATTGTCACAAACCAAGCAAGAGCAAGTCCTTGGAGTGCTAAAGCCCAGTTGATATTGATTTTTATCGCTGTATTCCAAGCTAGATAAGTAGAGGAAACTGTTCCCAATAGAATAGCCCCAAGGTAGATTTTGCCTAAAATTCTATGGATTTTATAATTGGATTTTCGGAAGGATTCCCAAAATTGAATTGGTCCAATGAGCAGGGCAATCAAGCCTCCTGATATGTGTCCAATCAAAGAGAACTGAAAATCCTTCCATCTTCCAAAGACTTCAGGGTCAAAACTATAATAGGGTAAAGCATCATGTAGAATGAATTTTCCTGCCAGCAACGTCAAAATCGCTATAGCTATTAGCATAAAAATAAATCTAGGTTGTACCCATGGGGATTGCTGTGTTACTTTCATAGATTTTTTAATTTGTTTTTCTAACATTATGGTTGAATCTCGACTGACAACTGTCTATCGGAACTACATTCGATTCACTGCCCACTGCTTACTGCCTATTGTTTACCTAGCCCTATGTATTGCTGAAAGGCTTTGACTTTTCCATCGCCAATAGTCCACTCATGAACTACATGGGTGATATAGGCTTCCCCAGTGCTTTTTAATTTCCCACTGTAATTAAGTTTAGCTAATACTTTGTCTGAACCCAAAGTAGTCAGTTGGATATTTTCCAAAAGAAAGTACTCATTGTCCCCCATGATTCTGCCAAAAACCCCATTTAAAACAGCCTCTGGGCTAGTATATGGATTGCCATCTGAATAGGTGCTGCTGCTTGCCTCGTTCCAAATAATATTTGGATCCATCATGGCAAGTACTTCAGGAACTTCACCTTTGCCAAAATGAGTGTATAATGTGTCGATAAGTGCTGTGTTTGAAGAGGTGCTCATAGTTTTATTGGTTATTTGTTTAGGTGTACTTCTAGTTCTATTTCAATCATCAATTCTGGCAAGGCTAAATCTTTCACTCCCAGCCAGGAGCCGGTAGGAAATTGCTTGGTATAAATGCTGTTTCTGTAAACTGATGCCTCTAAAAATGTTGGCATATCAGTGGTGAAAACATTCTCTACGATCACGTCGTCAAAGGTGGCCCCGAAGTGTTTTAGGATTTTCCCCAGATCTGCATAGCAGTTTTTCATTTGTTCTTCCATATTGCCAATGGCTGTAGGATTGCCCTCATCGTCCATGCTGACTGCGCCGGAGATTTTGATATCATTCCCGATTTTTACTGCGTGGGTGTATCCATAAGCTTTTTCTACTTCAGGCCTCAAATAAAAATATTCAGGCTTTTCCGCAGCTTCTTTTATTGCTATTTCTGAAGTTTGAGAGGCTTCTTGTACTTTAGGTTGGCAATTCTGGAAGATCACTGCCAAAATGAATAAGGGTAAAATCAAGACGGTTTGATTGCCTGATTTTAAAGGATTTTTCATAGCGATGTTTTTGGTTGAAATAAGCGAATTAGATAAAAATATGATTTAAAAAGTTCCTTATTTTAACATTGAATTTTTCTAATATAAATAAGATTTTTTCTAGATGGACAGTAATCTTTATAAAATTTAAAAACTGGAGAGATTCAATTTTTTAAAGTTGATTGTCAATTTATTGCAATTTATCCCTCCCCTGAGCAAATAGAGTCTCATTTGAGTTCATCTGTACTGATAAGAATTGAATTCACATTTTTTTAATCCAGATAAGGGGATCAGAATCAATGTTTTAAATTTTTCGTCCGAGAGCGCGCAAAATCGATTGAAGTCGGACAAACAGCACCTTGAAAAAATAGCTTTTAGGAAGCGTATGGGGCTTTTTTGCTTCGTTGGCACTTTCTATGCAACTGTTTGGGATCAACATGCATCTTTTAATAGTATCAAGTATCAAGGAAAAAATGGATGAGCTGATTTATCAATCTTCCAATTCGCTGAAACAGACCAACTATTCCACATCCCAACTATAAAGCCATGATCAAAAACTATTTTAAAATTGCTTTGAGAGGTTTTGCAAAGCATAAACTCACATTTTTTATCAATCTCTTTGGTTTGTCCCTAGGCTTATGGGCAGCGATCCTGATCGGACTTTGGGTGAATTCTGAGATGAATGTCAATAAGGAATTACCGGAGGTGGCAAGAGTCTATCAAATGATGGAGCATCAGTCTTATGGGACTAATATTTTTACGACGGCTTCTACCCCCGGTGTGCTGGCGGAAAGTATGAAGGAAAGCCTTGCTGATGTGGAATATGCTGCTACCTATACCTGGCTTGAGAATTATTTATTCGTGATAGGAGACAAACGGATCAAGCTGGAGGGCATGCATGTCATGCCTGATTTGCTTAAAATCTATGATTATGGGGTAGTAGAGGGCGATCTCAATTTTATGCTCACAGAAAATAATCATGTGGTCTTGACTGAAAGTGGAGCGATTTCGCTATTCGGTAGAACAGACGTCGTGGGTGAGGATGTAGAGATTAAAAGTGGCACAGACTCTAAAAATTTCATTATTCAAGGTGTGATAAATGATTATCCAAACAGTTCCACCATGAAGTTTGACTTTGTGCTTCCATATTCCCTGTATTTTGAAGAGAATGACTGGTTGGAAGAATGGGACAATAATGGTCCAAGGACTGTCATTCGATTACGTGAAGGGGTAGATGGAGATAAGTTTTCTGCAAGCATGGAGAACTACATCCAGGATAAAAGTGAGGAATCCAATGTTCGATTGTTTGCCTATCCTTATGGAGATTATTACCTCCATGGGGGTTGGAAAGACGGCCAGAAAATAGAAGGAAGAATCAAAAATGTGAAGCTTTTTGCGATGATCGGACTGTTTGTGCTGATTATTGCCTGCATTAATTTTATGAATCTGAGCACTGCCAAATCCCAAAAAAGGGCGAAGGAAGTGGGCGTAAGAAAAGTCGCCGGAGCGGATAAAAAGTCATTGGTTTTTCAGTTTATGAGCGAATCAATTTTGATTTCATTTTTCTCCGGGATCATCGCTTTAATTTTGGTTCAGGCCACGCTTCCGATTTTCAATAATTTGACCGGAAAAGAAATGTTCGTCCCATATCTATCGAGTCTTTTTTGGATCAGGTTATTGAGCATCATCCTATTCACTGGTTTGGTGGCAGGAAGTTATCCGGCATTTTATCTGTCAGCCACGAAAGTTGTCTCCGTTTTCCGATCATTTACGAAGGCCGGTAAAGGAGTTGTGATGGCTAGAAAAGGGTTGGTGCTTTTTCAGTTTATTTTGGCTACCATCTTAATCGTTTCCACCCTAGTCGTTTATAAGCAGATCAGTTTTGCCATGAATCAGGATTTGGGCTATTCCAAAGATCAACTGATTCAGATTCCCTTGGAAGGAAAACTTCTGGAAAGCTTTGATGTCTTTAAAACCGAACTCGAAAAGAATGAAAATATTGAAGCGGTAAGCAGATCTTCCTTTGGATTTATGGGAAGGAATTCTAATACAGGTGGAGTTTCCTGGGAAGGTAAAGATCCGGAAAATGCTGCTCTTTTTGAGGTGATCAGGGTTGACTATGATTTTATTAAAACTTCAGGAATGGAACTGATCAAAGGAAGAGCTTTTGATCTATTGAACGGTTCGGATTCTACTTCTGGGGCTATTTTGAACCAAACTGCTTATGATTTGATGCAAAAGGATCATGAAGGTTCGGAATTTTTTAGAATGTGGGATGTGGAAAGGTCAATTATTGGCGTGGTAAAAGATTTTCATTTTGAAAGCTTCCGACAAAGCGTTGCTCCTGCAATTTTGTTGTTAGATCCAATAAATACCTGGCAAGGCTATGTGAAAGTCAATACAGAAAATATTCAGGAAACAATTGCCTATCTGGAGAAAACTGCAGCTAATCTAAACCCAGAATTCCCATTTGAATACAGTTTTATGGATGAGAATTATGCACGTCTGTATCAAGAAGATGTGCGCCTCAGAGACTTGGCGGAGTACTTTAGCATTCTGACCATCCTTATTTCCTGCTTGGGTCTGTTAGGATTATCAGCCCATATCGCAGAGCAAAAGACTAAGGAAATTGGAATCCGAAAAGTATTGGGAGCTTCTACCTTCTCTATCCTTCAGGTGATCAACAAGGAGTTTATTCTGATTGTATTTATGTCGATTGTGATAGGCTCGGGGCTGGCCTTCTGGTTGATGCAGGATTGGTTAGATGGATACCAGTATAAAATCAATTTTGAGTGGTGGTTTATCCCTTTGTCAGCTGTTACTATTATGGGAGTAGCATTTTTAACAGTTACACTCCAATCTTTAAAAGCCGCGAATTCTAATCCGGTGAAAGCGATCAAGAGCGAGTAAGGGATGTAGGATTTAGGATTTCAGATTTATGATGTATTGGACCGTCATAGCGAGCGACGAAGGAGCACGGCGATCTCGTAGTAAATTATCGGGATTGCTTCGTTCCTCGTAACGTTGCTAAAACCTGGATTGCCGCGTCAGCAAAATGGCCACCTCGCAATGACGGTATAAATACGATTGCGTCCTTCCTGCCAATGATGTACTTTTAAAAACCTGAAACTTACCCCACCGACACATGAAATCCATTTCATTAGTAGCATTGAGCATTCTCTTTTGTTTTTGCACTACAAAACTTCCTGCAAACCAACCCGAAAGGCAAAGTCAGGAAATCAAAACAGGAGCAGAGCAAACGGATTTGTATTTGCCACTATTTGAAGGAAAACGAGTAGCTGTTCTAGCCAACCAGACCTCTATCATCGGCAAATCCCATTTGGTGGATAGTCTGCAGACCTTGGGTATAAATATTGTCAAGGTATTCGGACCGGAGCATGGGTTTCGGGGTAATGCCAGTGCCGGAGCTAAAGTGGCTGATGATATAGACGAGCAAACTGGAATTCCAATTATCTCGCTTTACGGAAGGAAGAATAAACCCAGCAAGGAAGACCTGGCTGATGTGGATGTTTTGATATATGACTTGCAGGATGTAGGCGTTCGTTTCTACACCAATATCAATGCGCTTGCTCGATTGATGGAAGCCTGCGAGGAAAACCAAAAACCCCTGATTATACTGGATCGACCAAATCCGAATGGCTATCTCATCGATGGTCCTGTACTCGATATGAAGTATAAATCAGGAATTGGGATGTTTCCCCTTCCTATGGCACATGGATTGACGGTTGGGGAGTTTGCCAGGATGGCAAATGGAGAAGGATGGCTGACCAATCAAGTCAAAGCGAATATTATCGTGATCCCGGTTGCCAACTACGCACATGATATGCCCTACGTTTTACCAGTCTCTCCTTCACCAAACCTGAATACCCCACAGTCGGTCTTGTTATATCCCAGCTTATGCATGTTTGAGGGGACTTATATCAATTTGGGACGCGGTACCTTTTTCCCTTTTACAGTTTTGGGTAGTCCTGCCTACAAAGATATTTACGACTTCCATTTTACCCCCACAGGAATCAAAGGAATGGCAGAAACCCCACTTTTTATGGATCAGGTTTGTTATGGAATTGATTTGCGTGATTATGACACAGAAAAATTAAGAGAAAGGGGACAAATCAATTTTGAATGGATCCGGGAACTCTATCAGGCAAGTCCAGAGAAGGAAAAGTTTTTTGATTCGAAGCTCAGCAACCAGATGAATAACATCGAAATCCAGATCGGGAGAGGGGATTTCAGACAGCAAATCATAGACAATGTACCGATGGAAACGATACGGGCTGGTTGGGAACCGGAGCTTTCTGCTTATAAAAAGATGCGATTGAAATATTTACTCTATCCCTAAATGCAAATTCGACCGTAGACGAACAATTTTGTCCGATTATTTTGACGATTTTTAAAAGAACCAATCCTAAAGCACTGATTTGACAGTTTTTGGATGGCATGAAAGTGGATTTCTTTCTATAAATACCCGACTGCTTCATCCCTCAAACTGATGGTAGAATCATTCTTTCATTTTTTAACTTTCAAATCGGATCATGTATGTGGAAAAACTACCTCAAAATTGCATTTCGTAGTCTTCGCAAAAGAAGGCTTTTCAGTTTCGTCAATGTCGTCGGATTGGTTTTTGGACTGGTCACATTCTTGGCCTTATTCGCCTTTGTGGCAACCGAGTGGACCTACAATGACTTCCATTCCAACAAAGACCGACTCTACCGACTGGTAGTAGTAGAAGGAAATGGCGAGGCGGAAATCTTTTTACCTCCAGGATATGCAACTATCCTTCAAGATCAGTTTGTGGACTTGGAGTCGGTTGATCGTTTGGCAGGGTTTATTGGAGGAGGATTGGTGGCAATTCCAGGAACTGATTTAGCATTTAAAGAGAATGAAGTAAGCTATGTGGAAGGTCGATTTTTTGAAGATTTTTCATTTCCGATTCTTCGGGGAACAGCAGATTTAAAAACCTCTCAAACAGCAGTCATTACAGAAGAAATGGCTTCCAAGTTTTTTGGAGAGGAAGATGCCTTGGGAAAATCATTTACTCTCAGCAACCAATTTGGTAAGCTGGATTTTACTGTTACTGGGGTTTTGGAGGGAATTCCTGATCGATCTGACATAGGATCTAATATTTTCTTGTCTATTCATACCTTGGAAAATCCTGATAATCGAAGTGGTAATGGTTGGGCTGATCCAAATGGGCTGGAATCGGGATTTGTAAATCTTTTTGCTTTGATAAAGAAGGATGTTGAAGTCGAAAGCCTGTCTCAGCAGATCACAGATTTTATACGGAAAAACCCTGGTTCGGAGGACTTGTCAGTAATTCTTCAGCCCTTATCTGAAATCCATTTAGGAGCAAGTATCTCTGATCCGCTTCCTTCTTACGGAAATCTTTCTACGATTTTAGTATTTACAGTAATGGCTTTTTTGATCCTAGGTATCGCTTACGTGAATTATTTGAATCTGTCTTCTGCGAGTATTTTAACTCGGATCAAAGAAATAAAAATGCGCAAAGTTCTTGGTGCCAAAAGCTGGCAACTGGCAGAGCAATTTATGGTAGAGACCATCCTACTGATGGGAGTGTCTACTGGAATAGGACTCGTGTTTCTTTACTTAGGCCAAAATTTTGCTGCCTCTGTTTTCGGAAAAGGAATTTGGTTTGGCGCTTTTCAGACACCTGTTTTCTGGTTATTGATTTTGGGTCTGATTGGAATTTGTGCCTTGGTTTCCGGTCTTTATGTGGTGGCTTTGTCCGGAAAGTTTGATCATAAATCTCAAATTAAATTTAAAGCTCCTGAAAGCGAACTTCTGAAAAAGGGATTGGTAGTTTTTCAATTCGTGATTTCTATAGGAATAATTGTTTGTACTCTAGTTATCCGAGACCAACTGAGTTTTATGCAAAACCAGAATTTGGGTATGAATCTGGATCAAAAAATCATTGTGGAAGGCCCCAATGATGTAGGGGAAAACAAAGTGAATAAAATGGCAAACTTCAAGCAGAGTTTGCTTTCTCAGTCTTTTGTCAAAGGTTTGGGTGCTTCTAATGCGCTTCCAGGTGTCAGTTATAATTTCTCAGCTGGTGGTATTACTCCGCTGGTTCCAAGGCCGGAAGACAAAGATAAAAGCTATGCCATGATGATTATGGACGATCAGTTTATTCCTACCTACGAAATTGAATTGGTGGCAGGTAGAAACTTTACTAAAACTGATGCGGAGCAAGGATGGGGTGCTGCCAAAAAATTGATTTTAAACGAGAGCTCTGTTCGGGAACTTGGTTTCGAAAGTCCTGCAGATGCGATCGGCAAAAACATCCTTTGGGGTGATCCATATGAAGTGGTTGGGGTGGTGAAGGATTATCATCACTTGTCTTTACGTGAGAAAATTTCCTCCATGATTTTCCTTCCTTCTCAGGCAGATGGATATTTCTCTTTGGTAGTAAATCCTGATCAGATGGCTTCGAATCTCGCCTCCATTCAAGGTATTTATGAGGAAATATTTCCGGGAAATCCATTTACCTACTTTTTTATGGATGAAAAATTCGCCTCTCAATATCAATCCGAGCAGCAGCTGAGCAAGGCTTTTACCATCGCTGGTATTCTAGCTATTTTGATCTCCTGTTTGGGATTATTTGGTTTGGCAGCCTATACAGTACAACAGCGATCCAAAGAAATAGGGATCAGAAAAGTCCTTGGAGCGAGTAGTGTCAGTTTATTGAGTTTGGTAAGCAAGGATTTCATTATCATCGTAGGAATAGCTATGGTTTTCGCATTTCCGATTGCTTGGTATGCCATGCAAAGTTGGCAAGAAGAGTTTCCATATAAGGCGGGATTATCCGTTCTCTCCTTTTTAGCAGCGGGTGGACTAACCTTGTTGATTGCAATTATAACCGTTGGTTCGCAGGCTTTGAAAGCCGCATGGTCGAATCCAGTCGACTCCATAAAGGACGAGTGATGTTAGATTTATGATTTAAGATATATGATGTTTTGAATTGAATAGGACGAGAGTCTATCTTAAAAATCCCTGATTAAAAGCCCTTAAAACCCCAGCCCCATGTTTAAAAATTATCTCAAAATCGCCTTAAGAAACCTTAAAAAAAACAAGGTGTATTCCTTCATTAATGTGTTGGGACTGACCCTTGGTTTTCTTTGTTGCATTTTAATTTATTTACATGTCAAGGATGAATTGTCCTATGATAAATTCCTGAAGGGTCATGAGAATATTTATCGAATCGCCTTAGAGCGAATTTACCCTGATCATGTTAATTTTTATGCAGTAATTCCAGATAGTTATTCAGAGGTTATAGCGGAAGAAGTAAAAGGAGTAGAGCAATCTACCCGTTTATTTGGTTTGGGAAATGGTAATATAATCGAACTTGGAGATGAAAAAATTGAAGAGAATTATATCGTTGCTGCAGATTCAAATTTTTACAATGTATTTGATTTTAAAATTATAAAAGGATCAAATAAAGAATCAGCTCTGAAAGAGCCAAATACTGTAGTTTTGACAGTAAAAACTGCCACTAGGCTTTTTAAGGAAACTGATCCGATTGGTAAAACATTAAAACTTTTCGGTCAAGATTTTGGGGTTTCAGCTGTCATGGAGGATGTGCCAGAAAACTCTCATCTGAGATTCGACTATTTGTTTGCTTCTGTTTCATTTCCTGGGTTGGCACAAGAGAATTTCACGGGTTTTTCAGCATATACTTACCTGAAATTGAGCCCTGAGGCTTCTCCAGAATCTGTAGAAGCTGCTTTACCGGGGTTGGTAGAAAAGTACGCATCTGGTCAGATTGAAAGAAATCTAGGAGTTTCATTTTCTGATTATACGGCTGCTGGAAATGGTTATAATTATTTTTTACAACCATTGGCAGACATACATCTAAAATCCAATTTGGAGGCCGAATTAAAGCCAAATGGCAATGCCACCTATGTCTATATTTTCATTTCAATTGCAATTTTTATTTTGGTTTTGGCCTGTATCAATTTTGTTAATCTGGCTACTGCAAGATCTGCAGACCGGGCAAAAGAAGTTGGTGTAAGGAAAGCAATGGGGTCAGAAAGAGGTCAGATAATAGCTCAGTTTTTACTGGAATCAATCGTATTGACTTTTATCTCTCTTACCATTGGGTTGGTTTTATCGAGCTTTGCTTTACCATATTTTAATGATTTGGCGGAAAAGTCTTTAAGAATCGATTTGGCAGCCTTGGGCACTGCCGTTCCTTTGATGATAGTTTTTGGCGTATTAATCGGACTTCTGGCAGGATATTATCCAGCCTTTCATTTATCTAAAATCAATACTATCACGATTCTTAAAGGAAAATTTCAAACAAGTGGAGGTGGTAATTGGCTGAGGAATGGTCTGGTAGTTTTCCAGTTTGGAATAGCCATTTTACTTATTTCAGGTACTTTGATTATCAATAGGCAGATTGAATTTATTCAATCCACCAGCCTTGGTTTCCAAAAGGAAAATGTAATGGTCTTGGAAAGTTTCGGCAGGCAGGAGAATAAAGATGTGTTGAAAGATGAAATTAAAAAAATGCCTGAGGTTATTTCTGTCGGTGCTTCCAGCAGTATGCCGGGTAAAGGAACCCTTGGGGTTCAATTTACAAAACCTGGCGGAGGGGATGTACTGACTACTAAATCTATGTCTGGTGATGACAATTTCTTTCAAACTTTAGAAATTAATCCTATCGAGGGTCGAGTTTTTGATGAGCAATTCAATGACTCATTATCCCTTATTTTAAATAGGGAAGCTGTTAAAGTCTTTTTTGGAAGTGAAAACCCTATCGGGCAAAAACTGCAGACGAATGTTAATTTTAACAGAGAAAATGAGATGAGAGAATTGACAGTAATCGGGGTAGTTGATGATTTTAACTTTGAATCTCTTCATGCAAGAGTCACTCCTTTGGCTATATTTCATGTGACTGGGCCAATTGGCTTTGAGAATTTCCTCACAGTTCGTTTTGAAGGAGAAAATCAATCTAGTTTAGTTGAAAAAGTGGAGGAAAAGTGGACTCAATTATCAGATGGAAGTCCTTTTTCCTATTTCTTTTTAGATAATGACCTTGCTCAATTGTATAAAAATGAACAGGTCTCGGGACAAATTCTTGCTGTGTTTTCAATTTTAGCTATTCTGATCGCCTGCATCGGTTTGTTTGGATTAGCAGCGTATACAGCATTTTTGAGAACCAAAGAAATAGGTGTTAGAAAAGTATTGGGAGCATCTGTTCCCAGTATTGTATTCTTGTTGTCAATCAATTTTGCAAAGCTTGTCGGAATTGCGTTTTTGATTTCAGTACCGATCGGATGGTTTGTCATGTCAGGCTGGTTAGACAGTTTTGCATTCAAAATTGACTTAGGGATTACTGTTTTCTTAATAGCTGGTCTAGTGACTTTAACAATAGCTTTGATGACAGTGAGTTATCAGGCAATTTCTGCAGCAATAGTAAATCCGGTAAAAAGTCTGAAAAGCGAATAAGGACTTAAAGCTTAGCGTTTAAGTCCTGCCTTTTTCTTCATAATTAAGTCCTTCAGGTGCAACCTTTTTGTCTTTAGTGGCATCTTGTAAAGTAGGAAGCTTTTTTAATTCCTGTTTTGACTACTAAACCAACCCAACATGCTGAAGAATTATTTGAAAATCGTCTTTCGCACACTGCAGAAAAACAAAGTGTATGCATCTATCAATATCCTGGGCCTTAGTCTTGGGATAGCCGCCAGTGTACTGATCGTTGTATTTGTAGCTGACGAATTGAGTTATGACCAGTTTCATCCACAAAGTGAAAATCTTTATAGAGTCGATTTTACCGGAAAGCTTAACGGTAATGAATTCAACATGGCCATGACTGGTGCACCTATTGGACCTGCTATGGCCGAAGAAATTCCTGAAGTTGAAAGTACCCTTAGGGTAGGACAATGGGAGTCAGTTCCAATTCAATATGAAGAACTCACTTTCACAGAGGGAAGTATGCTGGTGGTTGAGAAAAACTTCTTTGATTTTTTTGGATTTGAGCTGCTTCAGGGAGATCCAGCCACAGTTTTGGATGGTCCAAATAAAATAGTAATTACCGAAGATAATGCGAGAAAATACTTTGGAGATGAAGACCCAATAGGGAAGATTCTTTTACGTGGTTCAGACAAAACTGCTACTGAAATTACAGGAGTGATCAGTAATCCTCCATCAAATTCCCATCTCACTTATGATATGATCATCTCAGGAGATAGCTGGGAGTATTTGAAAAACGAGAATTGGTCCAGCAACAATTTATATACTTATTTCAGGACTTATCCTGAGGTGGATTTGAGTAATGTACAGGCATCTCTGGATGGTTTTATTGAAAAATATTTTGGTCCTGAGATTGAGCAGTATCTTGGCTTTTCCATGGATGAGCTCAGAGCCCAGGGAAATAATGTCGGCTATGGGTTTATGCCTTTAGAGAATATCCATTTGTACTCTGAGCTTTCTGAAGAACCGACTACGCCGGGCAACATCCAATACCTATACATATTTGGGGCCATCTCCATTTTTATCATTCTGATAGCCTGCATCAATTTCATGAATCTTGCCACGGCCAAATCAGCTAATCATGCGAAGGAGGTAGGAGTAAGGAAATCCATCGGTGCAGGTCGAACTTCACTAGTGGGACAGTTTCTTTCTGAGTCCATGATTTACAGTTTTATTTCTGGCTTTCTGGCTTTGATTTTTATTTTGGTAGCATTGCAGCCATTCAATGCCCTTTCAGGTAAAAATTTGAGTTGGATGGTTTTTCTCGATCCAATTTTACTCCTAGGTTTTTTTGCCTTTCTTTTTTTCGTAGGACTCTTGGCTGGTTCTTATCCTGCCTTTTACTTGACATCCTTTTCTCCTTCGGAAGTGTTCAAGGGAAAAGTGAGAAAAGGAGCCAAGCGATCTGGCTTTAGAAATGGCTTGGTTATTTTTCAGTTCATTGTTTCTATTTGCCTAATCATCAGCAGTTTGGTGGTGTATAAGCAGCTGACCTATATGCAGGAAGTCAATTTAGGTTTTGACAAAGAAAATGTGATCAACTTGCTTCATACCCAGGCTTTGGGAAATAATGCTGAAGCTTTCAAGCAGGACCTATTGTCGAATACAGGCTTTGTTGCAGCCTCCTTCGCAAATAATTTGCCTCCGAAAATAGATTGGACCTCTGTGTACCGAGCGGTCGATACCGAGCAAGATTATCTCTTTACGATGAATTGGGTGGACCAGGATCACCTTGATGCCATGGGGTATGAGATGGTGCAAGGAAGATTTTTTTCTGAAGATTTTCCAACCGACAGCTCGGCCTTGATAGTGAATGAAAGTGCATTCAAACAGATAGGTTGGACAGAGATAGACGGAACGCAAAAAATCTCTGGGTATTTTGATGCAGATACCAACGAAGTAAGGGAAGTAATCGGGGTGATTAAGGATTTTAATTATGATAATCTCAAGCTAAAAATAGAACCATTGATTATGGGGATTGCACCAGATTATTATCAAGAAATGGCTATCCGACTAAATCCTGGTGATATTACTGATCGGATTGCTTTAATCGAAGAGCTTTGGTCAAAACATGCAAATGGGGCTGCTTTTGAATATTCTTTTTTGGATTCAAATTTTGATTCCCTTTACCGGTCCGAAAAGAATATGGGTAATATCATTTTGGTATTTACAGTCCTGGCAATCAGTATTGCCTGCTTGGGCCTATTTGGGTTGGCAGCATATACCACCGAGCAGCGATCAAAGGAAATTAGTATCCGTAAGGCAATGGGAGCAACAATGCCTCATTTGGTTACTTTGCTGAGTAAGGATTTTACCGTTTTAGTTTTGATTGCTTTTGTCATTTCGGGGCCCTTGGCCTATTATGTCATGGATCAGTATTGGCTTCAAAATTTCGCTTTTAGAACCTCCATAGGTTGGCCCCTGATTTTTGGTGCAGGAATGCTGTCCATTCTTATCGCTTGGCTTACTGTGAGTTACCAAAGTTTTAAGACTGCCGCTTCAAATCCAGTAGACTATTTAAAAAGTGAGTAGGAGAATTCAGGATTTGGGATTATTCTAAAATAATTCCAAATTCTTACTTATCTACCGCTACCTTAGATTCCAATAAATCTTTAAATTATTGGTAGCTCTTCCAGCTGCAATTAAGTCCAGTTTTCCGTCTCCATCAAGATCAGCAGAAGTCAGACTTTCACAAGCCATCCCGTTTTGATCGATCCAATGGGTTTTAAATTCTGTATAAGAATCATCTGTAGGATCTATAGTTTGATTCCAAATTCTCCATTATCATTTGGTACCCGGGAACCGGCAAGAATCTGTATCGTACCTATCCCCAAAAAATCACCAGTGACGATTCCATGTCTTTCTTTAGGCTTTCATCCAACACTACGCTTGACATGTTAGTTGTTTCTAATTCTCGGTTGGAGTAAATGTATGCCGAAACTAGATTGCCATGCATTGGTTCTATTCCTGTTAATAGTAATTGGTTTTTAGGTAAATCTGTGATGCTTAATTCACCAAAAGAATAATTCTCGATAATTGAGTTTTTGCTATTTGTAGGAAGCCATTTTCCGTTTCGAAAAGAAAAAGATTTGACACCTTCTTTTCCTCCTATAAAAATTGTTTCTCCATCAGCATTACCCAGATCTTTAACCGTCATGTTGTGAGTCAAATGCATGGATTGATCAATTAATTGAGTATTCCAGCTATCCTTGGGATTTTCTGGCATTTCGTAGGCAATTACTTTAACACCATTTCCTTCTCCACCTTTATTTCTTCTCCCATGTAATGGAAGAACTACTAAAAGTGCTTTATCTGAAGAAGTTTTGACCCAATACATTCGATGGACAGTAGGCTCATGCTGTAGATGGACAGGAGTCCAAAGTTGGGTAGGGTCTGAAGGTCGAATCAGAAAATAAACAGATCCAGATTGGGATTCATCGCTAGTTTCTTCAGGATTCCATTGTGCTCCAACAGCGATTTCCACCTTGCCATCTCCATCGATATCACGAACAGCGATACATACATTATCTTTTTCAGTGAGGTTTTCGGTTAGAATAAAACGTTTCCAATTACCATTGTGATACCAGACAAATTAGCTTTTGTCTGCTACTATCAAATCTTGCTTTCCATCACCATCTACGTCACCGATCACCACACCATATCCTATTGAAATAGTTGAATCAATGGTTTGTTCTTCAAAATCAGGAGAATTTGAACTAAAAAAACAAGAAATTGAACCAGAAAAAAAATAGATGGATCATGAGGTTATGGGCTGTTATTCTACTCAATATACAAATCTGTCAACTAGGATTAAAGTCCTCATTATCTCCCTAAAAAAATCCTTTCTCAACTAGGAAAAGCGATTGGAAATATTTTACAGTTTATTTGTTCGCATGCGGTCAAAAACTGAAGTTTGCGGACAAGTTTAATCTTTGAATGACCCTTTCAGGCCTCTGGGAGGGTTTTTTGTTGCTTGGCACAGTCTCTGGATTATAATAAGTAACCAACTAATCTATTTAAAAATGAAACTTTCAACTATTTATGGATTTGTATTCCTTTTATTTTTATTGGGTACAACCGCACAAGCACAAACTGAAGTAAGGACGCCTGGTGATTTTACAAAAGTCAATTCATCCGGATCTTGGGATGTAGTCATCTCTTTAGGAAATAAGGATGAAGTTAAATTAGTTTCCAAGGGCTTTGATTTGGATAAAGTGATTACAGAAGTTAAGGATGGAAAGCTTGAAATCAAAACTGAAAAAGGAAGACATAATAATGTGAATTTTACAGCTTATGTCACATTACGTGAGCTTGAGGCAATTGGCCTTTCCGGGTCAGGAAATATGGATGTGGATTCTGACATTGAGTCTCGTTCATTTTCTATAGGGAACTCGGGTTCAGGAAATATCAAAATGCAAGATGTTGATACCCGAACTTTAAGCGTTGGAATGAGCGGATCAGGAAAAGTTATGATCGAAGGAGGGACTTGCGAATCTGCCAATATTGGTCAATCAGGATCAGGTTCTTTCGATGCCTTGGATTTGATGGCTGAGGATGTCAAAATAGGTAAATCAGGCTCGGGTTCTACTTCAATTGGTGTAGAAGGAGATCTGAAGGTTGCCTCTTCCGGTTCAGGAAATGTATATATCAAAGGTGAACCTACCAACCAATCTGTGGCGAGCTCTGGCTCTGGAAAAGTCATCAGAAAATAAGAATAAACCCAGCACAAAGCTTAGGGATGTGGGGTTTTGGAATTTCAATACCCTGCATTTCAAGCTTAAATAAATCACCAAACCCTATTAGATATGTTTAAAAATTACTTCAAAATAGTTTTTAGAAACGCGAAGAAGAACCCCCTCTACGTTTTTATCAATATTCTGGGTTTGTCTATCGGAATGGCTGTCAGCATTCTGATTTTTTTGTTTGTACAGCATGAGTTGAGCTACGATAATTACCATGAAAATTCTGATCGGATTTATCGTGTTTCAAGAAATTGGTATAATCTTGATGGTGAGGTAAGTTTACATTTAGGCCATGTGGCTCCCCCGTTTGGGCCTTTGATTAAATCTGATTTTGCGGACCAGGTGGAAGAGGCCGTTAGACTTTTTAATACTGATCTTTTGATTAAATCAGGAGAAAATTCATTTATTGAAGAAGGGTTTTTCTTTTCGGATCCTGAAGTATTTAATGTTTTTTCATGGAATATGATCGAGGGGGATCCTATCTCCTCCTTAAATGAATCAGATGGAGTTTTAATCTCAGAGGATATGGCCAAAAAGTATTTTGGAGATGCTCCTGCTGTGGGGAAAGAATTAATCGGAGAAGTACAAGGTTTAACACTGACTTTTCAAGTGCGAGGAGTATTTGAAAATATTCCAGACAATACTCACATGCATCCTGATTTTATTGCTACAATGAATCCTGTGGTTCAATTTTTTGGAGGGTTGGAACCCTTTATGCAGAATTTCGGAAGCAATAGTTTCTCTACCTATGTGCTGCTGAACGAAGGGTATGATTATAAAGCATTGGAATCTCAACTACCTGCCTTGATTGATAGAAATATGGGTGAGGCTCAAGCGGGGGTTCCTATGTCTAAGGTCACAGAACTTCATTTATGGCCTATAAAGGATATACACTTGTATTCAAATCTCGATTCTGAAATTGAAGCTAATGGAAATATCGATTATGTGTACGTCTATTTTGCAGTGGCTCTTTTCATTCTATTGATAGCCTGTATCAATTTCATGAATTTGTCTACAGCAAGATCTTCCTTAAGATCTATGGAGGTAGGATTGAGAAAAGTCATGGGTGCGGATCGAGGAAGATTGGTCAAACAATTTATGGGAGAATCATTTGTTTTGACTTTTATTTCTTTGATTATTTCAGTCCTTATCGTTTACATTTTCTTGCCAATTTTTTCGGATTTCACTCAAAAACAACTGAGCTTAAATTTTATCCAAAACCCCGAATATTTGGCGGTTATGATTGGATTGGCGATAGGAGTTGGGCTTTTAGCGGGAAGTTACCCAGCATTATTTCTTTCTGGATTTTCTCCTTCTAAAGTTTTAAAAGGAGCTTTTAAAGCTGGAAAAGGCCATGAAAACTTTAGGTCTTTTTTAGTCGTGGGTCAGTTTGCAATCTCAGTGGTACTAATAGTTGCAGTCATCGTGGTAGTAAGGCAATTAGACTTTATGCAATCAAAGGATTTGGGGTTTGAAAAAGAAGATATTGTGGTTCTACCGGTAAGTACTGCCATAATTGAAAATTATCAGATTATTAAGGATCGTCTTCTCAATAATCCTGGAATCAAAGGAGTATCGATCTCAAGTAGAGTTCCATCTGGAAGATTGCTCGATTCACAGGGTGGAAGTGCAGAAGTCAATGGTGAAATGTCACAACTTGATGTTAGAATAGCAGATATCCATGTGGGACACGAATTCATTAAAACCTATGGGATTCCGATTGTGGCTGGAAGAGACTTTGATTTCAAGATGGCGAGTGATTCTTCAGAAGCTTTTATTTTGAATGAAGCTGCCATCCGTGACATAGGTTGGTCTAGTCCAGAAGAAGCTGTAGGTAAGAAATTTAATTATGGGGGCAGAAATGGTTTTGTTACTGGTGTGATGAAAGATTTTCATTTTGAATCTCTCCACCAACCCATAGTACCCATTGTCTTTATGATTACAGCTAGTAGAGATCGAGCAAATCAAGTGAGTTTAAAAATTGATGCTTCTAGAAAAGAGGAGACAATGGCATATTTACAAGCTGAATGGGCAGATCTAAATCCAGGGTTTCCTTTTGAACCGATTTTTGTGGATGAAGGATTTAATCAACAATATGAAGCGGAGCAAAGAGTGAAAACCATTTTTATGTTCTTCTCAGCCTTGGCAGTATTGATTTCCGTACTTGGCCTACTTGGCTTAACCACTTTTGCCACGGCACAGCGAACTCGTGAAATTGGAATTAGGAAGGTGATGGGAGCTGAAACAAATAATATTTTGATTCTTTTAGGGAAAGACTTTATGAAGTTGGTATTGATCGGATTTGTCATTGCAGTTCCAATCTCCTGGTTTGGAATGAATAGCTGGCTAGAAGATTTTTCTTATAAAATTGGAATAGGCTGGACCGTTTTCCTTTGGGCCGGTCTTATCGCAGGAATAATAGCTGGTATCACAGTTATGTCCCAATCGCTCAAAGCAGCTTGGGCTGATCCGGTGAAAAGTATAAAAAGCGAATAGATATATTAAACTTTTCTTTTAATGAAATTTGGCCCTTTTGAAAAATCAAGAGGGCTATTTTTTTCCCTTTTGATTACCTGAAATTCGACCCATAGTCACAGATTTTTTAGGAGTGAAACTGATATATATCAGTAATTTAAATGATTTTGCTTTTCAATATTGATGAATGCTATTTGCAACTTAAAGGTTATAATTAAAGACTCTGATTTTGAAAGTAATCGATACGCCATTTTTCAAGGAAGTAGGTGATATAGCCAGGTTTACGGGGAGATTCTTCAAAGAAATCACGAAGCCTAAACAGGAATACGAAGAATTTATTAATCAATGTTTTTGGATAGGCTATAAGACATTTACACTTGTGAGTATTACCGCATTCATCATGGGGTTAGTTCTCACTATTCAGTCGCGTCCTACATTAGTTGAATTTGGAGCAGCATCACTTTTACCTTCTATGGTTTCAGTATCGTTGGTTCGTGAAATTTCGCCAGTGATAACTGCATTAATTTGTGCAGGAAAAATCGGATCAGGAATTGGTGCTGAACTGGGCTCTATGCGAGTGACCGAGCAGATTGATGCGATGGAAGTATCAGGGACAAATCCTTTTAAATACCTAGTGGTCACAAGAGTAATGGCATCCACTTTAATGGTTCCCATTCTGTCTATTTTAGCGATTGCTATTTCTCTGTATGGAGGTTTTTTGGGAGTTAATATAAAAGGTTCTGTAAGCTGGTCACTCTATTGGTTTCAGGCATTTGATGCTTTGAATTTTGGGGATTTTATTCCTTCATTGATCAAGACTTTTTTCTTTGGATTTGCCATAGGAATAGTAGGTTGCTATAAAGGATATAATTCTCAAAAAGGAACTGAAGGAGTAGGAAGATCAGCTACCACAGCAGTAATAGTTGCTTCACTATTGGTTTTTATATTGGATTTGATAGCAGTTCAGATCACAGATTTATTAGGCTTGACTTGATTTATGGAGGCTAACAATTTTATAATTGAAATATCGAAACTTAACAAGTCCTTTGGCGAAAATCATGTGTTAAGGGACTTTTCGATGAAATTAGAAAGGGGCGAAAATCTAGTAATTCTTGGAAAGTCAGGTTCGGGAAAGTCTGTCTTAATTAAATGTATTATCAAGCTGATAGAACCGGATTTGGGGAAAATAATGGTTTTAGATCACGATATCAGTGAATTAGATCAGGATGAGATGGATTTGCTTAGAAAAGATGTCGGGTTTCTTTTTCAGAGCAACGCATTGTATGACTCGATGACAGTTAGAGAAAATCTTGAGTTTCCACTTAGGCGACATTGGACGGTAGAGCAGCGTGAAAGCCAAGCCGAAGAAGCGGTGATGGAGGCGCTTGAGGATGTAGGACTTTCTCACACAGTCAATATGATGCCATCGGAATTGTCTGGAGGAATGAGGAAACGAATAGCTTTGGCAAGAACTCTTATTTTAAAACCACAGGTGATCTTATATGATGAACCGACAACAGGTTTGGACCCGATTACTGCGAGGGAGATAAGTGAACTTATGATTTCTATCCAAAAAAAATACAAGGCTTCTTCAGTGATAATTTCTCATGATATGAATTGTATTCGAATGACATCTAATCGTGTAATAACGTTGATCGAGGGAAGGAATTATGTCGCAGATACTTATGATAATTTAATGAAAAACACTGATCCAAAAGTCAGTGAATTCTTCCGTTAATATGAAAAAAGAACGAAAAATAGAGAATGCCAAACTTGGAGCTTTAGTATTAGCCAGTCTTATTTTTCTGGTTTTTTCGCTCTATTTAATTGGTAAAAATCAAAATATTTTTGGATCCTCTATAAAGATAATTGCTGAAATGGAGAACGTGAATGGGTTATTGCCCGGCAATAATGTCCGCTACAAAGGTATGGATGTAGGTACTGTAAGTGCCATCGAAATGAAGAATGATTCTATCATCCATGTGGAGCTTTTGATTCATAAATCCATGCAGTCTTTTATCAAGAGCAACTCAAAAACTACGATCAATACAGATGGGTTAATGGGAAATAAGATAATTCATATCAATCCGATGGAAGGGGATGCAGCTACGCTTGTTCCAGGGGATGTTTTATATGCTTTACCCCAGATTGATACCGATGAAATGCTCGAAACTCTAAATACAACGGGTAATTATTTAGAAAAAACTTTGATCAATTTGACCCAAATCACTGACAAATTGAATAATAGCGAAGCGCTTTGGACATTATTAAGCGAACCTGAATTAGTGAATGATATTAATGTCGCAGTTCGTGAATTCAAGAATGCTGGCGAAAATGCAGCTGAAATAACTAAGTCGGGGAAAAACATTATTTCTTCTTTTGAGAAGGGAGATGGAATTGTGAATAGTTTATTCACCGATAGTATTATGAATTCAAATTTTGAGGGAACATTGATCCAGCTTCAAAATACCAGTGCTGAGGCAGAAGAAGTGATGCACAGTATGAATTTGTTGATGGACAATATTCAAAAAGGAGAAGGAACGGCAGGTCTGATTCTACAAGATTCTGTTTTCCGCCAACAAGTAGATCAAACTCTTGAGAATCTCGAATCGAGCACCGAAAAGCTAAATGAGAATATGGAAGCCATGCGCTCAAATTTCCTTTTTAGACGCTACTTTAAAAAGCAGGAAAAAGCCGAAAGAAAAGCAGAGAAAAACAATAATTAGGAGGTAATTTACCTTGAAAAAGGCAATTTCTTACTGATATTAAAACTGTTCTTTATCCAAAAAAATGGGCTCTTTTCAATGATTTTACTTTTACTAGGCTAAGCTCTTGATAGTTTTTTTGACCGTATACGAACGACTATGTCCGAGAAATATGGGTTAATTCATTTGAAATCATCGTTTTTGGACTGTTTGAGCTGATTTTTTGGATGGCACAAATGTAGTATAAAGAATGAATGTGATATGGATTAATCAATCTAAGTTGACTGGTAGGCTTCTAGAATTTGTCGTCAACGGAGAAGAATTATAAATAACACAGGCAGATGCAACCTTCCAAAAAAGAAATGCATCTTATAGAAGTAGACCAAGCTCAATCAGAATGTTTTTTGGTCCAAAGATAAAAGCAAAAAATTCAAATCAACTAATTGTTTTATACCATGAAAATCTTTTCAAAAATTGCAGCATTTGCTGTAGCAGCATTCGTTATGGTCTCTTGCGCTCAGGCTCAACAGACAGAGACAAGAACACCGGGACATTTCACAAAAGTACATTCTGGTGGAAGCTGGGAAGTGATACTCACGGAGGGAAACACCGAAGAAATCAGAATCGAAGCAAAGGGAGTGGAACTCAGCAAAGTAAAAACTGAAATTGATGGAGATGTATTAAAACTAGGCTTAGTCAATGGAAATTACAGAAATGTTGATTTGACTTTTTATGTAACTTATACGAGCCTTGAAGGAGTGAGATGTTCCGGATCAGGTAAAATGGAGGTAGAATCGGATGTGATAGCAGAGGATTTTTATATTGGTTTATCTGGTTCAGGAGATATCTACATGAAAGATCTAAGGGCAGATGATTTGGAAGCATCCATTTCTGGTTCAGCAAAAATCAAAATTCAAAGTGGATCAATTGGAGATGCACAAATCAAACAATCCGGTTCAGGAGATTTTGTTGCAGATGACCTTTCCATTGAGGACTTGGAAGTTTCTAAATCAGGCTCAGGTGATACTAATGTAGGAGATTTGGGAATGATTTCAGTAAGGTCTTCAGGTTCGGGAGATATAGTTTATTCCGGATCGCCTAGAATGGGAGATATTAAAGTTTCAGGGTCTAGTAGCATCCGAAAGAGATAAATATCATTATTTGAGATTCGTGAATTAATAGAATTTATCCTCCAGCCAGTTGGCATGATTGTTTCGGATATATTGAGAGATTCTATGAAAAGAATTCTCATTACGAATGATATGATCATGGAATCGAGATTGCCAGCCCATTGGTAATTCCAACAGATTACAATATTTGGTTACCGCAGATTTATAGGATCCGATAATGGATGAATCGGTATTTTTCCCCTGATTTTGGAATCGGTTTAACGATGGTAGTAGGGACAACGCATGCGTTGTCCGTACGTCGTTTCATCGCCCTTCAATATCAAAATCCCATGGATATGGTTGGGCATAACCACAAATTCGCCCAATTCGATGTTTTTTGCATGGGTTTTTATTTCATGCCAAAAGACCGAAGCAATCGCTCCCGCTGGTGTCAATTGTGTTTTATTTTTGATGATTTCTCCGAAAAAATGTTATCTGTTTTTACAGCATATTGTGATAAAATAGGAAGCCTTAGTTCCATAATCCCAACTTGCCAAACGGGGTAACCTTCTATTTTTTGAATTCATCTCTCTTTAAAAATATATCCTAAATCTCTTAGTTAACCTTTCAACTCAGCGTCAATCAGAAAATATGATTACATCAAAAATCCATTTTCAGTTTTATAAGGAGCAGGGATGTTTTCATCTCCGATCATTTCTAGAAGATCAATCTCGATAGCTCTTGTTACTGATGAAATCGGTACATCGTTATATCCACCTTCGAAAGGATTTTCTGAATAATCTCCGATTCGATCTACCAAGAAGAAAATCCAGATGATAATGGCTGAAAAAGGAATCGTCAACCAATAATGAAGTGCGCGGGACTGCTCAAAAATATCTAACAGACCAAATGGGATTAAAGCACAAAAGATATAGGTAATCCAAAGTCCTGTCGAAGCATATTGTCGGGGGAATGGGAAGTTTTTAATTCGTTCCGACATACCCTGATGGGTGTAAAGATTACCGATCAATTGATGAAGCCAAACCTGTTTGTAATCACTCAGAAATCCCTGTTCTTTTAATTCTGAGAGCTCAGTGCTTTGATTCTTTAGGATTTGAGAAGGAATGTTGGAGTAGGTTTTTAGTTGAGTCAATTCTTCTACTGAGAGATATTTTTCTATTTCCGCATAGATGCCGTCATAATATTCCTTGATAAATCCTGGGATGAAATTCAATTTGTTAACCGGTAAATTATGTTCCCAGGTTTTCTCCTGCCTCATAATATGCTTTAAGGCTATCAACCAAGCGAGATGCCTGTAAATCATCTTCTTTTTACGATTAAATGGCAAGTCAGAATTAGGTAAATTTAAGATTGCCGTGGCAAAGGTCCTGCTTTCATTGACGATGGCTCCCCAGATTTTTCTTGCTTCCCAAGTACGATCATACGAGCTGTTATTTTTGAATCCCAAGAAAAATGCAACAGCCACACCTATGACAGATATTGGTTGCCAGGGAAGGGAGAAAGGGATAGATGTGATTTCGTAAAGAACAATGATGATAAAGGAGTAAATTATGCCATAAATCAAAGAGAATTTGGACCATCTTACTGTCATCCAAAAACTGTAGTATCGTTTGATGTACATGAAAATATTTTTTTGTAATTAAACTACAGAAAAATGATTGAAATCCATTGCTTTAAATTTTGATTATGTGAGAATAGTTACCAATATCTCAATATTGGTCTTTTACTTTTATCTCAAAAAAATGGGATTGAATCACTTTTGCTTTCTATTATAAAAGCTTGAAATAAGTTAAGTTAAACCTGAACTAATCTTGCAGAATCAGCGTCATTTGAGTAAATAATTTAACCTAATCTTCTTCCAGTGTGAAGCGGATTCAACGTATTTAAATTCCATGGAGGATCTTTTAGCTGCCCGTTCCCAAATGGCGCTTTCGCTGGGATTTCATATTATTTTTGCTTGTATCGGAATGGTGATGCCTTTTTTTATGGCGACCTCACATTACCAATATCTCAAAACCAAAAACCCCCTTTATAAAGACCTGACCAAAGCTTGGAGTAAAGGCGTGGCCATTTTCTTTGTGACGGGTGCTGTTTCGGGTACCATGCTTTCTTTTGAGCTAGGTTTACTTTGGCCAAAATTTATGCTACATGCAGGGCCAATTTTTGGAATGCCATTTTCTCTGGAAGGAACGGCCTTTTTTATTGAAGCGATTGCCTTGGGATTCTTTTTATATGGTTGGGGAAAATTCAAACCCTGGTTTCATTGGTTTACTGGTGTGGTAGTAGGAATTAGTGGTTTGGCTTCCGGGATTTTGGTGGTAGCGGCGAATGGTTGGATGAACAGTCCCTCTGGGTTTGATTATGTCAATGGAGAGTATCTGAATATAGATCCGATAAAAGCTTTGTTTAACGATGCCTGGTTTTCGCAATCTTTACACATGACTTTAGCTGCCTTTGCAGCAACTGGATTTGCAGTGGCTGGGATTCATGCTTATATGATTATTCGGAGGAAAAACATCGCGTTTCATCAAAAAGCTTTTCGAATCGCGCTGGTTTTTGGTGGGGTCGCAGCCTTTTTACAACCTATTTCCGGAGACATCTCTGCTAAGGATATTGCTGTTCGCCAGCCTGCAAAATTTGCAGCGATGGAAGCTCATTTTAAAACTGAAAAAGGTGCTTCTTTGATCATAGGTGGAATTCCTGATGTAGAAAATAAAACTGTCAATTATGCAATCAAAATACCTGGAGCTTTGAGTTTTCTAGCTCACGGAGATTTTGAAGAAGAAGTAATTGGTTTGGATCAGTTTCCAGAAGAAAATCATCCCCCCGTTATGGTTACCCATTTTGCTTTCCAGATTATGGTAGGAATAGGAATGGTTCTAATGGCTTTGAGTCTTTTATATTTTTTATCTATCTGGAAAAAGAAGGATTGGCTTCGGGCAACTTGGTTTCTTTGGCTTTTTGTAGTGGCGACGCCACTCGGTTTTATTGCTGTGGAGGCCGGCTGGACAGTGACGGAGGTGGGGCGACAACCATGGATAATTTATGAAGTATTGAAAACCAAAGATGCGGTCAGTCCGATTCCAGGGATTGCTTACTCATTTTATCTTTTTTCGGCAATTTATCTCTCGCTGTCTGTTGCAGTTATTTTCCTGTTGATCCGGCAGATCAAAGCTGTTCCGGAATCTTTAAAAGTGGATGAGAAACCTGTTGAAAATCAAATTTCTACTAATCCTTAATCAGAATGATGCTATACGTAGTCATAATTTTTCTTGGTTTATCGGTCCTTCTGTATGTGTTATTGGGAGGTGCCGATTTTGGGGCAGGAATTGTGGAAATCTTTACCCCTGCAAAAATGCGGGATCAGGTTCGTGCTATTACTTATCAAACCATTGGACCGGTCTGGGAGGCTAATCATATGTGGTTGATTATTACAATAGTGATTTTGTTTGTCGGTTTTCCTCCTATTTATACGCTGTTGTCTGTCCATTTACATATACCACTTGTGTTGATGCTGATCGGTATTATCGGAAGAGGTACGGCCTTCGTGTTCAGGCATTATGATGCGGTCAAGGATGAGATGCAGCGGGTTTACAATCTGATTTTCACCTATTCCAGTTTTGTAACGCCTCTTTTTTTGGGCTTGATATTTGGTGCTACTGTCAGTGGAAGAATTGACCCGGAGGCTACCGACTTTTATCAGTCATTTATTTATCCTTGGTTCAACTTTTTTAGTCTTTCTCTCGGGGTTTTCACCATAATGATCTGTGGCTTTTTAGCGGCAGTTTATTTGGTAGGAGAGGCTGAAGAAACGGAGTTAAAAAAGCTAATTATAAAGAAAGCAAGAATGTTTCTGCTTTTAACTGTTTTAGCAGGAGGGTTGGTGTTTTTAGCTGCAGAAATCCATGGAATTGAGTTGATTCGCTTATTGATTCTGGAACCGATCACTTTTTCTATTCTTGCTCTAGCGACCTTGGCAATTTTACTCCTTTGGTTTCAATTGGAAAAAGGGAAAAGAAAAGTCAGTCGTTTTCTAAGTGGGTTTGTGGTATCGGCAATTCTTATTGCTTTTGGATTTCATTATTTCCCGGATGTTGTAATAATAGAAAGCGGTGCAAATCTATCGGTTTTGAATTCTGCCGCCTTGGGAAAATCAATAGATTCACTTGCTTGGGCATTATTAATTGGAAGTCTTTTTATCCTTCCCTCTCTTTTCTACTTGCTGTTTAGTTTCCAAAGACCAAAAGTGACTGAGTAGGAGGGCAGGAAGTTTGAAGTTTGAGATTGCCACGCTCCGCTCGCAATGACGAGCAAAAAAGCGATCTGCCCTTGTTTGACAAATCGTTCCCTGCCTTCGATTTCGAGACTCTCGTCTCTCAAGCTGACAAGTTGAGGATACTGCTCACTGCCACTTTCCTCCGATGGGTAAACTGCCAACTGTTCACTGTAAACTGCAATCTGACATTGCCCATTAACGAACAAAAATGTCCGATTGATTTTAGTATTCATGACTAAAAACCTCTTTGCTAGCAGGAAAAAGGGTTTTTTGTATGGCATAAAACTGGAATAGTTGGTAGGGATTTTCAATCTCTAGATTTAGAACTACCGAAACTATTGCCAATATGTTTACAAATTATTTGAAAGTTGCCTGGAGAAATCTGGTCCGGAGCAAATGGGCTGGTGCCATCAATATCTTTGGATTAGCCATTGGGATCACCGCCTCTCTCTTACTTTTTGTCATCATACAATATGAAATGAGCTTTGATAAATTTCAAAGCCATTACGATAAGATTTATAGGATCGTTTCCAAAGACAAATATCCGGATGGATTCGATTACAATCCCGGAGTCAACAATCCTGTTCCTGATGCTATTGCCGCAGAAAACTTGCCTTTTGAGGAAGTTGTGCCTGTCAAATCTGCCTATAACACTCAGGTTAATATATACAAGGATGCCACAAAAGCAGGGATTCCAGACAAGTATGAAATCGACTATACTTTTTATACCACACCTGATTTTGCAGATCTTTTTGATTTGGAATTTGTTACCGGTGATATCCAAAGCCTTTCAGAACCCAATAAAATTATCCTGACTAAGACCACTGCAGCCAAGTTTTTTGGCAGCTGGGAAATGGCTGAAAATAAGACTTTAGATTTCTCCAGTGGATTAAATTTAACAATAGGAGGAGTCGTGGAAGATATCCCAGATAACAGCAATATGTTTTTTGATATACTGGTTTCTTATCAAACGATACGATCTAATCCAGAGATTTATGACCATGATTTAGAGTCTTGGGGAAGCTTGGGAAGTGACAATCAGCTCTATGTGAGCTTGGCAGAAAATGCCGATTTAGCTAATACGCAGGCAGCTTTAGATGGCTTTACCAAAAAGAATTTCGAAGGGAGAGGAAATTCAGAGAAGGCTTTGATCCTACAACCTTACAAAGACATTCACTTTGATCAGGTATATGGAAGCATCAGTGGTAGTGTGACTCGCTTGTCTACCGTTAATACCTTGGTGATTATTGGATTGTTTATTCTAGTTATAGCTTCCATTAATTTTGTGAATTTGGCCACCTCTAGAGCCATTGGAAAAGGGAAAGAAATTGGAGTTCGTAAAGTGATGGGAAGTTCAAAATCCCAGATCATTTTACAGTCTTTCGGGGAAACTTTTCTTTCAGTTTTCATTGCGACTGTGATTGGAGTTCTAGCTGCTAGCATTTTGTCTCCATTATTAAGTTCGATTGCAGATGTTCCGGATAAAATCAATTTGTTCCAGCCAGTTATTGTGAGCTTTGCTGGAGGGTTAATTTTGGTAATTACATTACTTTCTGGTTTTTACCCAGCATTGGTTATTTCGAAATTTAAGCCTATTCATGCCCTGAAAAGTAAATCTCAGAAAAATAAAATCGGAGGAATTTCAGTCCGGAAAGCTTTGGTTGTTGTTCAATTTGTCATCGCGCAAATACTAATGATCAGTACCATTATTGCAATTCGCCAGATGAATATGGTTCAGGAAGCTGACCTGGGATTTGCAAAAGACCATGTTTATTTTGTAGAAGTGCCTTTTGACTCTGAAAATGAAAGAAGAATTGATTTTTTTAAGCAGGAGCTGTTAAAGAATCCAAGCGTCATTTCTGCAAGTTTGGCATCTGACGTTCCTGCCTCTGATAATAACAGCTTGTTTAATTTCTATTTTGATGGGGTAAATGAAGATGTCCCTTTTCCTGCTTATACAAAATTCGGAGATGAAAAATACTTCGAAACCTATGGGATTGAGTTTTTGGCCGGTGGCCCTTATCAAGCGAGCGATACGATTCGCGAAGTAGTGATCAATGAAACCATGGCAAAGCGTCTGTTGATTGAAGACCCAAATGATGCTATTGGAAGACAATTTAGATTGGGTATGATGAATGAGTGGGCAACTATTACTGGAGTAATTAAAGATTTTACAGTCAACTCACTTCGGGATGAAATTAAGCAGTTGGTGGTCGCTCCGAAGAAAGATTATTACCATGTAGTAGGTTTGAAATTTGATGAAAACACATCTTTGGAAAGTATCTCGGAAATTGAAGAGAGTTTTAATAAAATTTATCCTGAGCAGATTTATCATGGTAGTTTCTTAGATGAATCCATCCAGCAATTCTATGAAAGCGAACAAAAACTTGCTTTGATATTTAAGATTTTTGCAGCTATCTCAATTTTGATTTCTTGCATTGGACTATATGGTCTGGTTTCCTTTATGATCAGCCAGAAAGTGAAGGAAATAGGAATTAGAAAAGTACTTGGTGCTTCTGTCTCTCAGATCACTTTGATGCTAACAAAAGAATACTTTCTGATGGTTTTGCTGGCGTTTTTTATGGCAGTTCCAATTGCCTACTGGATGATGGAAAAGTGGCTTGAAAGCTTCGCTTATAAAATCCCATTTTCCTCTGGTCTGTTTATTTTTGTTATGATTTGTTCCTTACTTATCACAGGCTTAACTGTAGGTTCTAAAGCAGTAAAATCTGCCTTGGCAAATCCTGTGGATAGTTTGTCGGATGAATAAAATAAAAGTCAGAAGTCAGAAGGGAGAAGTCTGAAATAAGAAATACGGGCTTTTCGATAAGGAAGAAAGATGTGAAAATTAATCGCTTTTTGGAGAATTTAATAAGTATAAAAGAAATAAGATTATCGATTGATGAATAAAGGTTTTGGTGAAATAATCCAACCTTTTACACCTAGAAAACAATGCTAAAGAACTATCTGAAAATTGCCTGGAGAGTACTAAAGAAAAACAGACTGTATACAGGTCTGAATATCTTTGGTCTGACTCTGGGTATCAGCGGTTTTTTGATGATCTCACTTTTTATTCAGGATGAACTAAGTTATGATCAATATCTACCTGAATATTCTTCCATTTATAGAGTAAATGCACGGTGGGGCGAATTTAAAACGGCAAGTTATGCTACCGCACCTCCTGCATTAGGACCGAGGATTGCTTCTGATATTCCTGAGGTCAATGCAGTGACTAGAATTTTGAAATGGAATGATTTTACCATTCAGCCAGGGTCAGGTCCAAATAAAGATCAGGTATTTAGAGAGGAAAAAGTATTCTATGCTGAACCAAATTTCTTTCAGGTTTTTGACATGCCTTTGATTGCGGGAAGTAAAGAAAAAGCACTTTCCCAGCCGAATTACATTGTAATTACAGAATCTCTCGCTAAGAAGTATTTTGGAGAGGTATTTCCCCAAGAAGTTTTGGGAAAGGTTTTATTGATTGGAAGTAATGATCCAACACCTCGGGAAATCGCTGCGGTGATTCAAGATATCCCCTCTCAATCCCATGTTCATTTTGATATGTTGGTGTATGAACCAGGGATACATCAGGAGATTTTCTTAATGGATTCTTGGACTTGGCCAATTCTAAACACTTACGTTAAAATCGAGGATGGAAGTAGTGGAGCCGTCAAAGAAAAATTAAATCAGATTGTTTCAAACTACGCAATTCCCGCCTTCGATAGCGAGGGTGAAGGTTCTGATTATAATCTTCAGATGATGCCGATTGAGGATATCCATTTGAAATCACATTTGCTGAGAGAATTGGAAGCGAATGGGTATGAAAGTTATGTGTATATTTTTTCTTTGGTGGCCATATTCGTCTTGCTTTTGGCCTGTATCAATTTTATGAATTTGGCTACGGCTAAAGCAGGACTTCGATCTATGGAGGTAGGAGTAAGGAAAGTAATGGGCTCAGCAAAATCTCAACTGATTTACCAATTTTTGACTGAGGCCTTTCTTATGGTTCTGATTTCAATCATTCTTTCACTAGTGGTAGTTCAATTATCAAATGGACTATTTAATCAACTTTCCGGAAAAGATCTTCAGTTTAATTTATTTACCAATCCTTTAGCGTTGGGAATGATACCTGTTTTGCTGTTGGTTTTAACGCTATTATCTGGAGCCTATCCAGCATTTTACCTGTCTTCTTTTAAGCCATTGTTGATTTTGAAAAAGCAATTGGCTGTTGGGAAAAATGCGCATTCCTTCAGGAATTCCTTGGTGGTTTTTCAGTTCGTAACTTCTTTGACCCTTATTATTTGTACGCTGCTGGTTCAACGACAAATGAGTTTTATTCAGAATTCCAATCCTGGCTATAGTAAGGAACAACTGGTCATTATTCATAATGATGGGGAAATTCAAAATGAACAACGAGAGGATTTCAAAGGTCGATTTGCATCCAGCAGCCAAATCGAAATGATGAGCTTCTCCACTGGAATCCCTATGACAGGGCAGTATCAGATGCGTTCTTTTAACTCTACTTATTCCAAAGAAAATCAAGGGATGAATTGGTATGAAGCAGATGCTGATTATTTGGATACATATCAATTCGAATTATTGGAAGGTAGAAACTTTGCCTCAACGCCCGGTGCGGATGCTGGAAAAGTTATCATCAATGAAAAAGCTGCTGAATATTTGGGGATAGCAGAAGATCCGATCGGTCAAGTTCTTGTGAAAAACCAAGGTGATGATGACGAGGCTTCTTTGGAAGTAGTAGGCCTAGTGAAGGATTTTAATTTTGAAACCTATAGAAATGAAATCAAACCTTTGGTCATTGAATACCTACATGATTATTACTTGAGGGATTATATCACCGTAAAAGTTCTGGGGAATAAGGTCGAGTCTGCTGTTGAAGAATTGATGGCAGGATGGAAAGTATACGAACCTCGAGTTCCTATGATTTATTCCTTTTTGGATCAGGATTTTGAAAGGGTCTATCATTCTGAAATGAAAATAGCAGATTTATTAAAAGTGTTGACGTTCATTTCCATTTTGATTGCTTGTTTGGGCCTATTTGGATTGACTGCCTATACTACTCATCTGAGAACAAAAGAAATTGGTATTAGAAAAGTGTTTGGAGCATCAATAGCAGAAATCTTTTTTATGTTATCTGCATCTTATCTTCGATTGGTTTTGATTTCGGTGGTATTGGCAATTCCCATATCCGTGTACTTCATGGATCAATGGCTAGAGGAATTTGCCTATAAAACCGGAATCAGCATAGGAGTTATTGCCTTGGCAATTTTGTCCTGCTTAGCAATGGCAGTTTTAACCATTTTCTTCCAAACCTATAAAAGTATCCAGGCTAATCCCGTGAAGAGTTTAAAGGACGAATGACAAGTAAGAAATAAGGAGTAAGAATTGAGAAATAGGAAGTTTGGGTTTTCGAAAAGTGGAGAATGATCTCTAACCTTCCGGTTACTTGAAAATAGAGGAAAGAGTAATAAAGAATGAGGTTTGTCGAATGTTGAAAAAAAGAGTTGGAGGATACCTTCCCACCTTTAAACCAAGAATATTATGCTGAAAAATTATTTTAAAATCGCCTATAGAAATCTTCTTAAAAAGAAGGTGTATTCCTTTATCAATATTGTTGGATTGGGGATTGGAATGGCCTGCTGCGTCCTGATTTTTATGTTTGTTCAGGACGAACTTTCCTATGATCAATTCAATGAAAAGGGCGATCGGATTTTTAGAGTTGTTCATGGGTATTTTGGAGAGGATGAACAGGCCAGTAATTCAAGAGAAGACTATTGGGTTTGGGGAAATGCTCCAGTAGGACCTGCTTTGGAATTGGATTTTCCTGAAGTGGAGAAGGTTGTTCGGTTTTCTGGAAAAGGAGATATCTTGTTTACCGTGGGGGAGCAGACTCAACAAGAAGACGGAATTGTCTTTATGGATTCCACCTTTTTTGAGGTTTTTTCATATGAATTGGTGGAAGGAGATCCCAAAAATGCCCTGGTTGCACCCTACAGTGTCGTGCTTTCAGAGTCTACCGCAAGGAAATATTTTGGAGATGAACAAGCCTTAGGAAAAACGTTGAAAGGAAGTGAGGTTGCAGGAAGGGCCGATGCTGGAGATTACACCGTAACTGGGGTGATGAAGGATTTTCCATCCAATTCACATCTTCAGTTCAATACACTACTATCCTTAAGTACTTTTTATCAATCTAGACCAGATGTCTTTGATTCTTGGGGATATGTCGATACCTATACTTATTTTTTGGTCAATGATCAATTTGACCAGCAGGCTTTTGAAGCAAAATTACCGGAATTCATTGCCCGTAGAGCAAGCGAGGAAAACGGTCCCAATTATACCATAGGAATTGAACCGCTGAAAGATGTATACCTCAGATCAGAGGTTCAGCGTCAACCCGGAGAAACGGCTTCTCTTTCTAATATTTATCTGTTTTCAATCATTGGCTTGTTTATCCTTGGGATCGCGATCATCAATTTCATGAATTTATCTACTGCCAGGTCTATGGAACGAGCTAAAGAAGTTGGAATCCGTAAATCTATAGGTGCCGATAAGAATAGCTTAATTTTTCAGTTTTTGGGTGAGTCCTTGGTGATTGTGCTTTTCTCTGCCATTGTCGCAATCTTATTTGTATCTCTAGCTTTGCCTTGGATGAATGACTTGACAGGAAAAGAATTGTTGGTCGGTCGAATCTTAAACTGGCAAACCATTCCTTTCTTTTTCGGAATAGTGCTGTTTGTTGGATTACTGGCAGGTTCTTATCCTGCATTGGTTCTATCTAGTTTCAGACCAGTTTCTATTCTTAAAGGGATCAATAAATCGGACGCCAAAGGAGCAAATCTTCGAAAAGGGTTGGTGGTTTTTCAATTCAGTCTTTCGATCGCTTTGATTGCAGGTACCATCATCGTCTACAATCAGATGAGTCACTTACTAGAAGAGGACATGGGCTTTGACAAGGAACAAATGCTGGTGGTGGATTATAACTATGACGAGCAAGTCAATAATGTCTCCTCTTCTTTGGAAAATGAGTTGGAGAAAAACCAACAAATAGCATCCGTCGCCTTTTCTAGAAGTGTCCCAGGAAGTCATTTCCCAAATGCTTATACGACGATTGAAAATCCAGCTGGAGAGATGGTGGGTGAGGGACAGGCAATATTCCAGGTTGGATTGGATTTTATTGACCATTTTAATCTGGAGTTAATCGCAGGAAGATCTTATAGCCGTGATTATCCATCAGATTCCACTTCTGCTTTAGTAATCAATGAAGCAGCAGCAAGACAATATGGTTATGCCAATCCAGCAGATGCAGTGGGAAAGAAATTCGATCAGTGGGGAAGAGCTGGGGAAGTAATTGGGGTGGTCAAAGACTTCAATTACATTTCTCTTCATAACAAGGTTGAACCCTTGACTTTGCCATTTGAGGCTTATGCAAGCAGGTATATGAGTCTAAAATTGAAAACCGAAGATCTCCCCGGTACCTTGGCTCAAATTGAAAGTGTCTGGAATCAATTGGCACCTCATCGGCCTTTTATTTACAGCTTTTTGGATGAGGACTTTAATCGCCAATATGAATCCGACTTTCGGTTCAGACAGATTTTTACCACATTTTCTATATTGGCGATATTCATTGCCTGTTTGGGATTATTAGGATTAGCCACTTACACTGCAGAACAGCGGACCAAAGAAATCGGGATTAGAAAAGTACTAGGTGCCGACACTGGAAGTATTGTGGGTTTGTTGTCCAAAGATTTTGTCAAACTGGTATTGATTGCGATTCTTGTCGCTACTCCTGTAACCTGGTATGGAATGAATCAGTGGTTGGAAGGTTTTGCGTATCATGTTCCGGTTCACTGGTGGGTATTCCTGGTTTCAGGGGTATTAGCGGTTATTGTAGCATTGATAACTATAAGTTTTCAGGCCATTAAAGCAGCGATGATGAATCCAGTGAATAGTTTGAAGAGTGAATAGTGAAATATAAAGTATGGAGTAAGAAGTATGAAAAAATGAGAATTCTGAAGTGATACTGAATTTTGAAATCTTATTTTTTAGGCCTTAGTGAATGCGTTCTATATAATCATTAAGGTTCTTGATCAAAATCTTCTCAGCCTTCTGGGGTGGTTAAACGAAATCCCTAATTTGGTTACCACAACATCAAAAAATCTGTAGATAAATGCGGTATTAACCAAATAGCCAGGAAGGAATAGGGTTTAAACTAAGTTTGCAAGCCATTTGAATAAATTAAACTAAATGAACAAATCATTTTTTACGATAATAGTACTACTCTCATTTTTTTTGAGTTGTCAATCCGAAAAGAAAGTTGACGATAAAGAAAAATATTTACGTTGGGTTGGGGACATTGAACCAAATGACCAACTAGACAAAACAGAGTTTATAGTTTGTAACGGAGAAGATAATATTTTTCAATATTTCAATTTGGGAGAAGGACCTGTTTATAAGGGAGAAAAATCGAAAATTTTAAACACGTTCAAATCAAAGTATCGACCAATACCAGACAAAAATCAAAATGGACTAATCAGAATACGATTTATTATAAACTGTGAGGGAAAAGCAGGGAGATTTAGAATTTTGCAATCTGATTACGATTATCAAGAAAAAGAGTTTGAAAAAGAAATCGTTTCTCAACTGCTAGACATAACTAAAGGAATTGAAAATTGGGAAGTTTTAAAACGAGATAATGTACCAGTTGACTATTATATGTATCTAATAATCAAAATTACAGACGGACAATTAGCAGAAATCTTACCATAATGAGATATTTTAACTTTTTAATCGTACTGTTTTCATTTTCAAGTACGTTCGCCCAACGGAATTGCGAAGCTTACAAGTATAATAGAGATACTTTAAAATACGAAGCTTGTAAAAAAGCAATGGAAATTAAAGGTTACTATCAATTCAGTAGGGAATACCAATCTGTATTGGATGAATCAATTGAAATTGACCCAACATTCGACTACGCTTATTGGGCAAAATCCATTGCTTATCTAAAAAGTGGAGATTTTGTGACTTGGAAAAAACTCATTGATAAAGCTGTTGAATTAAATCCTAAAGAATATTTAGGATATAGAGGTTGGTGTCGTTACCAATTTTTCAGGGACTATAAAGGAGCCATCAAAGACATTGAAAAGTTGGATAGTTTGGTGGATTATGATATTGGACAATCTCAAAACGGAACATACCATTTGAATATTGCTAAAGGCTTGTGCTTTAAAGCCATTGGCGAAAAAGGAAAGGCAATAGCTATTTTAGAAAAGCAAATTAACCAAAACGAAGAGGAAAATATCGTAGGAGCATATGATTACCTACATCTTGGAGTTCTTTATTTGGAAACTGAAAATTACGAAAAGGCAGTTGAGATATTTATTAAGCAATCGGAAATCAATGAATTAGCAGAAAATCAATATTATTTGGCCATGACTTATCTAAAAATAGATAATCCTGTTGGATATAAATCCTGTTTGCAAAAAGCAAAAGAACTTTACATTGAAGGAAGAAAAATGTCCGACCCATATTCAAATCCATTGGACAAAATATTTTTAGAAGATATAGAAAACGAAATAAAAATGGCCTACAACAACTCCTGAAATAATGCACTTGTGGAAGCCTAAAAGTCTAGATCGTTTTCTTCAATCACCTATACAAAACCTTCGCTGTGGCATTTCCCATTAATTCATGGTCTTGCCCCACATTTGGTACGGTTTCGAGTTGTAAAGGATAGCCTGGCTCCAATTGCGCTACCCGATTTATTGATTTGGCCTCAGGCGGACAAAATCGTCCGAAGAATTTTGAAAAAAGTTAGTAGAAATATGTTTTTGAGCAATTTAGAGGGTTTATTAATGGCATGGAAGTGGATTATAGATTTTGGAGATTATTGAATTTGAAAATAATCTCCAGCGAATTATTTAAAGCCAAACCACAATTGATGCATCAAAAATTTTACACTTAAACCTTTTTAGTCATGAGTCACATTGCGATTCCTATTCCGACTTTTCCTGGTAAACAGGATATAGAAATCCAGGTCATTATTAATAACGAAGTGAAGTCTCTTCATTACAAAGTGGAGTTGTTTTATTGGGATGATTGCGCCAATCCTAAAGGTCACCGCGCTGATTGCATTTCAGACATGCTTGCTCATCATGACCCCAACTGGACGGTATATTATATTGGAGCTCCTACAGATAAATTTGTTCCAATTACATTCGTCAGTAAGGAGAGCAAAAAATGGATGCAGGTCCATTAATGTTTTTGAAATAGAAGGATTTTAAGCAGTTTCTGAACTTTTGAAGGGGTTTTTACTTTAGAATGGAAACCTTTCCAAAAGGATGCACACACTTGAACCTTACTACAACTGGAGAAACATATACACCGCGGCTGAAGATCAGAGATCTCCATTTTTTGGCTATGAAAACAGTGAAGTTTACTTTACTGATCAGATTTACAATTACCTCATTCATCCTCAGTGGGACAATTTTGGGAGCGAAACGCTTTATTTAAAAGTGCTCTTTGCAGATTATAACCAAGGGTTTGCTATCATCGAATTGCTTGGAGAATGGAACGATCTTTTAAACAATGATATCATGACTTTGAAGAGAGATGTCATTGAGCTGATGATCAGTGAGGGGATCAATAAATTCATTCTTATCTGTGAGAATGTATTTAATTTTCATGCGGATATGGAATCTGGAGATTACTACGAAGAATGGCAGGATGAGCTTGAAGAAGGTTGGATAGCCGTCTTAAATATGCGGGAGCATGTTCTAGAGGAAATGAGCAAATTTGGAATTGATCATTATTTGGTAATGGGAGGGAAGTTGAATGATGTTTCCTGGAGAACCAAGCATCCAAAACAATTATTTAGCCTTATTGACGAACAGGTTACAAGAAGATTGGGGTGGTAATAGGATGATTATCAATCAAGTTGATTTTTGACCGAATACGAACGAAATCGTCCGAGGAACTAGAGACTAATTACAGTAAAAACGCTCCTTATGCATACTGAAGGCTGTTTTTCTTGGCATAATTGTAGGAATAGGTATTATGTACTTTGCTACGAATGTCTTTGGAAAGATTCATAAATGAGTGAATAAAATCCAATAATTTCCGAAACTGCAATTATTAAATATCAACTCGTACATGTGGCGAAACAATTTTAAACTCTCTTTTAGAAACCTGATAAAATACAAATCGCTAACAGTCATTAATGTATTTGGGATGGCCGTGGGCCTGGCTGCTTGTATGCTAATTGGACTCTTTGTATTTGATGAGTTGGCTTATGATCAAGAGATCAAGGATTCGGAGCGAATCTACAGGATCGCTTTAGAAACCAGCGAAAGTAAATGGGCTGGAACTCCTGGACCACTTGCTGAGGCGATAAAAAATGACCTTGAGGAAGTAGAAAACTCCACTCGAATCATGAAGTTTCCTGAGCTAGATCAAATGCTATTGAAAAGTGAGAAAAATGGGGAAATAACCCAATTTTACGAATCAAATGGCTACTATGTAGACTCCACATTTTTTGAGGTGATCGATTACCCTTTGCTAAGTGGCAGCAAGGAAAATGCGCTAAAAACACCAAATTCTATCGTGCTTTCAGCTTCTTTGGCCAATAAATTCTTTGGAGATTCAGATCCAATCAACCAACCCATTTCCGTTGGCTTGCCTTTTGGAGATTTTGATTATACTGTGACGGGGGTTTTTGAAGACAAAGGACGAAGATCTCATATCGATGCGAATTTCTTCCTTTCGATGGAGAATAATGACATCGGCAATGCAGTCAAGCGAATGAACAATTGGGCTGCAAATAACATATTTTACACCTATGTGAAATTACAACCTTCGGTAGATCCGGATACTTTTGAAGCCAAACTTCCTGCCTTTTTTGATAAACATGGAGCAGCAGATCTGAAGGCAATGGGGGTAGAAAAAAGTTTGTTTCTGCAGCCTTTGGAGGATATTTATCTTCACTCAAGGATAGAATATGAACTCGGCACGACCGGTAATATCACGACCTTGTATGTTTTTAGTTTGATCGCTTTTTTCATTCTTTTAATCGCATGCATCAATTTTATGAATCTGGCTACTGCGAGATCAGAAAAGCGATCTAAAGAAGTAGGAATAAGAAAATTGCTTGGAGCACAAAAGGGTGCTTTAGTCCAGCAGTTTCTGGGAGAGTCCATTATGGTTTCCTTATTTGGATTGATTATGGCTTTTCTGATTGCCTCGCTTTGCATGCCATTTTTCAACCAGTTGACTGGGAAAGAATTAGATCTATTCCAGCGTACACTTCCTTTGGTTTCTATTTTCGGATTGGCACTAATTGCTGGGTTATTGGCAGGAACCTATCCGGCATTTTTTCTATCTGGATTTACTCCAAGTTCTGTTTTGAAAGGGAAATTTAAAGGGAAAGTTTCTGGAGTTTCCTTACGACAAATATTGGTTGTTTTTCAATTTGCAATTTCTTCCTGTTTGATTTTGATGGTTCTGGTGATGAAGAACCAATTGGATTTTGTTCAAAAACAAGACTTGGGCTTTGCTAAAGATCAACAATTAATTTTGCCACTTCAAAGTGAAGAAGCTGTTGGGAAATATGAAGTTTTAAAAGCGGGCTTGCTTCAGGATTCCAAAGTGAAGTCTGTAACTATTGCTACCACTTACCCGGGAGTAGAAAGTATCGAAAGCATGCTGTACTATGCAGAGGGGCAGCCAAAGGATAACTTGGTAAATATCACCAATGCCTTTGTGGGAGATGATTTTGTAGAGACTTTGGGCTTTACCTTATTGGAGGGAAGAAGCTTTACGGAGGAATATACAGCAGACTTAAGCCAGATCATTTTGAATGAATCTGCTGTGAAATCTTTAGGATATGAAACCTCAGATGCGGTTGGTAAGAAGGTGTTTTTTGACTGGGGTGGGGAGCAAGTGAGCTACGAAATTGCTGGAGTTGTTAAGGATTTTCATTTCCAAAGTCTGCATAAACAAATTCAACCGTATGCCTTCATCAATCAGGATAATGGTGGATATCTCATCGCAAATTTCGCTGGAAGTGATGCTTCTCAGATTTTGGCAAACGCCGAGTCCATTTGGAAAGAATCCAGTATTAATGAGCCCTTTGTGTATTCATTTTTGGATCAGGATTTCCAACGTAATTATGAAAAAGAAGAGCTTTCCGGTAAAATGATTATTGGTTTTGCTTTATTGGCGATTTTTATTGCCTGCTTGGGATTATTTGGTTTGACGGCATTTATGACTGAGCAGCGAACCAAGGAGATTGGTATAAGAAAGACCATGGGCGCGACTGATTGGAGCATCATGACTTTGCTTTCAAAGGATTTTGCCAAGACAGTGCTTCTAGCTATTTTGATTTCTATCCCTTTAAGTGTCTATCTAGCAGATACATGGCTAGAGAATTTCGCATTTAAAATCGAATTGAAGTGGTGGTATTTTGGTGTGACAGGATTGATAGCCTTGATGATTGCAATGATCACGGTGAGTTTTCAGTCGGTTAGGACCGCATTGATGAACCCAGTGGAAAGTCTGAAAAGTGAGTGAAAAAGTTTGAAGTACGAAGTAAAAAGTACCAAGTTTCAAGGGCAAAGAATCGAGAGATCAGAGAATAAAGATTGAATTACAATTAATGCCAATTTTTCAATTTTAAACTAAATCAATCATGTGGAGAAACTACCTAAAAATCGCTTGGAGAAATATCAGTAGAAGCAAAGGATATTCTTTTATCAATATTGGTGGATTGGGAATTGGGATGGCAGCATCCATCTTGATTCTTATTTGGGTACAGTTTGAAGTTTCTATTGATAGATTCCATGAAAATTCTGATCGGATCTATGCTGTTTGGAGGACTTCCGAATTTGAAGGTGAGCTAATGAGTTGGGATTATACTCCAGCGCCTTACGCTCCAACGCTAAAAGAAGAATTTCCTGAAGTGGAGGAGATCGCCAGAATTACAGAATGGGATCCAATGATTTTTTCTGTTGGTGAAAAAAGGTTTTCTGAACAGCCTACATTTACAGATCCCGGATTTTTTAAAATCTTCAGTTTTGAGGTGTTAGAGGGCGATCCGGTGGAAGCTCTTTCCGCTCCAGACAACATTGTGTTGACGGAGTCAGTAGCCAACAAACTTTTTGGAGAAACATCTGCTCTTGGTAAATCTGTTAGAGTTGAGGATCAGTTGGATTTTGAAGTCAAAGCAGTTATCAAAGACTTGCCTGAAAATACCTCCTTTTCTTTTACAGCATTTATTCCTTTCAAAAAACTGGAAGCTATGGGTTGGGTGGATGATTTTTGGGGAAATAACTCCATGAGAACCTTTGCTATGCTAACTGAGGGTACTGATATCAATCTTTTTAATGAAAAGTATAGCGACTTTTCAAGGAAATATGGAGGCCTAGAAGATGAGATTTCTGACTTTCTTTTTCCGGTCAAAGACCTTCACCTTTATTCAAAATTTGAAAATGGTCAGTCTGTTGGTGGAAAGATTGAATTGATCCGAATGTTCGGAATTGTTTCAATTCTAGTGTTGGTGATTGCTGGGATCAATTTTGTGAATTTGAGTACGGCTCAAAGTGAGAAACGATCCAAAGAGGTGGGAATTCGCAAAATTTCCGGAGCAGGTAAAAATATGCTAGTTGGACAGTTTCTGGCGGAATCCATTTTGATTGCCCTTTGTGCTTATCTTGTGGCATTGATCATATTGTCCATTTCATTTCCATGGTTTACCAATTTGATCGGTCAGCAACTGGCAAACCCTCTTTACCAACCCTATTTCTGGATTTTATCTTTTGTTTACATCCTGTTTGTCGGGGTTTTAGCAGGAAGCTACCCGGCATTCTTGATGAGCTCCTTTAACCCAACGGTTATTTTTAAACCAAAAATGGGAGCTAGAAAAAGCTTCGGAGTTAAACCGAGGGAAGTATTGGTGGTGTTCCAATTTGCTGTAGTTGTAGCATTGATTTCCAGTGTTTGGATCATTCGTGATCAGGTGGAATATGTCCAGAATAGGGATATGGGAATGAATGAGGAGAATTTGATTTTTCATCAAGTGACTGCATCCATTAGGAAAAATAAATTGGCGATGAGGAATGAACTTTTGGCCCTACCCGAAGTGGAAAGTGTGACCTACACCTTCTCACCATTGACTGAAATTTACAGTGATACTAATATGATGGATTGGCAAGGTAAAGATCCAGACTATAGGCCATCGATCTACAGAATGGGAGAAGATGCAAACTTGGTCGAAACCGCCGGAATGGAATTGATTTCAGGTCGTGACATTGACATTTTTACCTTTGCCAGTGATAGTATGGCAGCTATAATCAACGAAAAAACCGCAGAGATCATGGGGTTTGAAGACCCAATTGGACAAATCATTAAAGACGATGAGTTGGAGTTTACAGTAGTGGGAGTGGTCAGGGATTTTATCATGGAATCTCCATTTGAAGAGGTAAAACCTATCGTTGTGATGGGTCCCAAAAAGAACCTGAATTTTATTCACATTCGCTTAAAGGACAATCAGAATATGGCAAGTTCTCTAGCTAGTGTGGAACAAGTATTTGCAAAGTTCAACTCTGGTTCTCCTTTTGAATACAAGTTTGTAGACCAGGAAAATGAACAAAAATTTCAATCCCAAAAAAGGACTGCTTCTCTAACTTCTTTATTTTCTGGATTAGCTGTTGTGATTTCCTGTATGGGCTTGTTTGGTTTGGCGACATTCATTGCTGAAAGTAGGAAAAAAGAGATTTCTGTTCGAAAGGTATTGGGAGCTTCCGTTTCCAATCTGGTAGGCTTACTCTCCACAGAATTTGGGAAATTGGTAACGATATCCGTAATCATTGGGATTCCACTTTCCTGGTATTTTATGAAAAACTGGTTGGATACTTTTGAATACCGAACTACGATTGATTGGAAAATATTTTTACTTACAGGTATTATTACCTTGTTTATTGCCTTGATTACCGTGAGTTCCCAGGCTATCAAAGCAGCTTTGGTCAATCCAGCTAAGACCTTTAAAAGCGATTAAGAAATTATTTGTTTATAAATTGGTTTCTTTTTCAATTCCAAAAAAGATGAAAAAGCTGGTCAAATAAGGTGCTAAGTTTCTTCATTTAATTTTAAGAAAGATAAAGACTTTTTTAATTTATAATTACTTGTATTACAGATTCTTAACTTAATTCACAGCGATAATAAACTTAATAAAAGGGTGTTATTTTTTTGTAACCTATTTCATTAGATCTGCATCTAACAGGTTATGCTAAGAAACTACATAATCCTCGCCTGGAGAAATCTTAAAAGGAACAAATCCTTTAGCTTGATCAATATCCTTGGACTTGCTGTCAGCATGTCCGTTTGTCTCCTCATTATTATGATCCTGATGGATCAATATAGCTACGATACCTATCATAGTAAAAAAGACAGAATCTATCGGGTACATACCACAAGGTATCAACAAAATAATGGGGAATCGGCAAGTTCAGCGTTGCCTTTAGCTGAGAAGCTGAAAAGTGAATACCCAATTATTGAGGAAGCCGCCGCAATCAATAAAGAAATAGGTGGAGATATCATCTATGAGGAAAAATTTGCTACTGGAGGTGGATATTTTGCTGATGGGAATCTCTTTAAAATCCTTGATTTTTCTTTTAAAGAAGGAGACCATAATACGGCTTTAAATGAGCCTTATTCCCTAGTCATTACTTCAGATATGGCGGAAATCCTTTTTGGAAATGAATCTGCATTAGGGAAGACAGTAGCTTTTCATGACAAGGATATCAAGGCTACCGATATCGAGGAAGGAAATATAGAAACTGATTTCGGCTATTTTACCATAACGGGAGTTTTAAATCCTAACCCAGGCAAAACACATCTGCCTTTCAAACTATTGGCGTCATTGAGTACAATGAAGTCATTACCTGAGGGTTCTTTATTTTTAGCACAGGATAACTGGGATAATGTCTGGACAAATTATACATATGTTCTTTTAAAAGAAGGTCAAAAGAAAAAGGATTTACAGGCGAATCTAGATAAGGTGTCAGAAGAAATTTATGGGGATAAGTATGAAAATAAGCACTCTTTTAAGGCAGTAGGTCTGAGAGAAATTACCCCGATAGGTATTATTGGTAATACGACTCATGTATCTATTCCCAAAATAGTATTGTTGATATTGTCGGTTTTGTGTCTGATCGTCATGTTTTCAGCTTGTTTGAATTATACCAACATGTCTGTAGCACGATCCCTTACCAGAGTAAAAGAAGTTGGAATTAGAAAGGTTTCAGGAGCGAATAAAAGACAGATTTTTGCCCAGTTTATCACAGAAGCGGTGGTTATTTCTCTCTGTTCCTTATTCTTTGCATTTCTAATGCTTCAGATTCTGGAAAGTGGAGTTGATGGCCTGACTTTTAATCAGTATCTCAAAATTTCTTTCAAACAAAGCATTTGGGGTATCCTGATTTTTATTGGTTTCAGTATTTTGGTTGGTGTTGTCGCTGGTTTATTGCCGGCAACTTACGTAGCAAAACTAAATCCCGTCAACCTATTCAATAAACTCAGTGGGGTTCGACTATTCAAAAGAATGGGTTTGAGGAATGTGTTACTTGTGACCCAATTTTCAATCTCACTCATTTTTATTATTTCAGTGGTTTTGATTCAGTCTCAGGCTAAACATATACTGAATTTTGATTATGGATTTGAGAAGGAAAATATCGTTACTGTTAAGCTTTTCAATGCAGAAAACTACCCTCGATTTGCGCAGGCGCTGAATTCCAATCCAGCTGTTTCCTCGGTTGGAGGAACCTCTTTAATTCCTGCTGGAGGATGGAATTTTGGAACAGAAGTGATCAATCCAGATTACCCCCTTGACAGTTTGCAAACCAACTATTTTGATATCAACAGCGGGATAATAGATGTCTTGGATTTAGATTTGGTTGCTGGCAAAAACATTCCTGAAGAGGGAAGTGATAACCTCATTTTAATCAATGAATTTGCCGTAAAGAATTTTAATTTGGGAAGCAGTGAAGAAGCTGTAGGTAAGCAACTTGCTGTCGAAGACGAGGGGGATTTTAAAAATGTGCAAATTGCTGGTGTGGTCAAAGATTTTCAGTTCCTATCTCCAGATAGATCCATGGAAAGTCTGGTTTTGCGAAATAGAAATGATGCGTTGGGATTTGCTTTGGTGAAAGTTTCCGGAGCAAATCAAGCTCAGACTTTAGCTTCTTTGGAAGCAACCTGGAAAGAAGTGAATCCTGATTCAAAATTTTCATACAAATACCTAGATGAAGAATTGCTCTTTATACATCAGGTATTGGGAGATGTGATAGCTGTAATTGGACTCATTTCATTTTTGGCCATCTTCGTTTCTTGTTTGGGATTATTGGGAATGGCTACCTATACCGCACAAACTCGAATCAAAGAGATTGGAATTCGGAAGACTTTGGGTTCAAGTATTTCCCAGATTATATTCTTGCTTTCCAAGGGCTTTTTGAAATTGCTTGGTATAGCCATTCTTTTGGCAGTTCCTGCAGCCTATTTCATCAATAATGCTTGGTTGGAATTCTTTGCCTCCAGAATCAGCATTGGAGTGGTACCTGTAGGAATTGGCGTTGGGGTAATTCTCTTGATCAGTATTGGGATTATATTTTCCCAGGCCTTCCGGGCAGCTGTAATCAATCCTATAGAAAGTTTGAAAAATGAATAATCAGAAGCTGCTTTGGTGATTTAAAAAATTTTATATCTAGACAGCTTAAAGTTGACTCAACACAGACAAATTATATTGCCCAAAAACGGACAATGCTGTACGAATAAAACGCTGTAGATTATGTGAAAAATGGCTTAGAAGCTTAGATTAAGGGATTTTGATTGGCATCAATTTGGAAATAAAAAGATTAGGAACAATCTTTTGAAAACGTATCAATCAACTAATTTAATTTACTAATCATGGAAACAGGAATGAATCTGAAAGCAGTGTTTTTAATGATCCTAATGATTTTTTCATTAGACTCTTTTGCTGCAGAACCTTATTTGAAGAAGCAGTTTCAGGTCTCAGGAAATGCTATGTTGGATGTAGAGACTTCTGGAGCAAGTGTTTCTGTCACCGGTGGAAATGGCAATAAAATAGTGGTAGAGATGTTTGTGAAAAGGAATGGGCAAGAAATGAGTCCAGGAAATGCTGAAGTGGACAGATTATTGGAGAATTATTCTATCACCATCGATCAAAGTGGAAACACAGTTTCTGTCAAAGTGAAGGGCAAAAACAATATGAATTGGAAACGTGGGGAGCGACTTAACCTTTCTTTTAAGATCATGGCACCTACAGAGGTCTCTTCCGAATTTCAGTCCAGTGGAGGTTCTATCTCAATTTATGGGGTTCAGGGAAACCAAAATGCATCCACCTCTGGTGGTAGTATCCGAGTGGCCGAATCGGGAGGGAAAGTGAATACCCGAAGCTCAGGTGGGTCTTTTTCTTTGGAAGAATTTATAGGAGATGTAGATGTTGAAACCAGTGGTGGGGCAGTAAAAATTGATGGAATGACGGGGATGCTAAGTGTGAGAACTTCTGGAGGAAGTGTAAGCATTGAAAATATTTCCGGAGGGATCAATGCTAGTACTAGTGGAGGCTCTATCCGCGCGAGCTTGTTGAGGATTGATGAAGATTTGAATTTCAGAACCTCAGGTGGGAGTGTTACCGCCATGATTCCTGAAGGACTTGGATTGAATCTTAACCTAAGAGGAGGAAGAGTAAACACCAAACTTCCCAACTTCGATGGTGAAATCAAACGTGATTTGATTGTAGGAAAATTAAATGGAGGAGGCCCCGAACTGAATATGGAAAGCTCCGGTGGAAGTATCAACCTTGAGTTTATCAATTAAGTATCTCAAATTAAAGTCTACAAATAGATAGTCTGCAGGCGAACAAATTTGTCCGCATAATTTTAATTTTTTTCATGGCATAAAAGTAGAATTAGAAGGATTGGTCTGAAATGGGATTTGGCAGGCAACTGGTCAATTTCAATTGAAATAGCTCTTCCAAATAGAAAATATGAAAGACTTTAGGCTAAAGGTTTAATTATATGTTAAAAAATTACATTAAAATTGCTTGGAGAAATCTGATTCGGCAGAAATCCTTTTCCTTGATCAATATCATGGGCTTGTCTATTGGACTTGCCTGCTGTTTGATTCTACTAGCTTATGTGAAACATGAAGAATCTTATGATTCTTTTCATCCTGATTCAGAGCAAGTTTATAGAGTAGTTCAAAATGTCCAAAACAATAGTTCTTGGGCTTGGACTGGAGGTGCAGTAGCTCCAATGCTGCGCAAAGAGTTTGAAAATGAATTGGATGAGGTAGTAAGTGTTACCCAAATCAGTACATACTTGTATGCTCCTGAGGGCCAGTCCCCAGATGAGCGATTTAGGGAGGATCGGTTTATTTTTTCAGATGAAGGGTTTGATCAAATTTTTGGTTTTGAATTGAGTAAGGGAAGTTGGGATGGAGTGCTTGATAACACCTACCAAGTGGTGATTACAAAAGAAATGGCCCAAAAATATTTTGGAGACCTAGACCCGATAGGAAAGACTTTGATTTCTACTGGCGACTTACCTTTTGAGGTTAAAGGGGTTTTGAAAGAATTCCCAAAGAATTCCCATATGGCTTTTGATTTTGTAGCCAGCATGAACACGTTTAAATCGTTCAATGAATTCCCAGTGACTGCAAATTTTGGTAGTTTCTGGTGGCCTCAGACTTATACTTATGTAAAGATAAATCCAAATCAAAATCCCTCTTTAATCAGTGATAGAATTCCTGAAATCACTCCCAATTATAGAAACGCCGAGGAGGCAAAATCCTACGTTCACTTTCTTCAGCCCATCACAGACATCCATACCAATGCAGGTTTTTCAGGAGAATGGACACCACCTGTTTCGAAGCAGACTTTATGGATTTTCCTTTCAATAGGAATTTTTGTATTGGTTCTAGCATGTATCAATTTTATTAATTTAGCTACTGCCCGGGCTATAAAAAGGATGAAAGAAATCGGGATCAGAAAAGTGAATGGAGCACAACGAGGGCAATTGATCTCCCAGTTTTTGGCGGAATCATTCTTGATCAATGCGATCTCAATGTTTATCGGGCTGATCTTGGTTTATCTGAGCATTCCTCTGATCGAATCGAGTATTTCCTTGAGGATTCCGATAGACATTCTTAGGGACAGTGATTTACAAGTTTTACTAATAGGGATTTGGGTGATTTCCTCAGTTTTGGCTGGTATTTTTCCGGCCTTTTACCTTTCTGGACTGAAACCAGAAATGATCTTAAAACAATCTCCATTAAGTAGTGGGAAGGCAGTTTTAAGGAAATCGCTGGTTGTTTTCCAATTTGTTTTATCAACCCTGTTGGTTTTCTGTGCATCCGTAGCTTTTTACCAGCATCAATTCATGACCAATTCCTCCATGGGATTTAATTCAGAAGGTTTGATTTCTGTAAAAATGGGAAATCTAGCCAAAGAAAAAGGGGATGTTTTAAAACAGGAGCTGATACAGGTGGCTGGTGTTTCTTCAGTAAAATTCTCCAGTGACAGACCGGGAATTGACACCGGCTGGAATCCGACCGCTGATTTTCCTGGAATTAAAGAAGGAGATACCAAAAACATTAATGTTCAATACGTGGATGCAGGTTACTTTGAAAGTCTTGGGATCGCTATGATCACAGGCAGAGAGTTTAGAGAGGACGGTTCGGACAGAGGTGTTTCCCAATTGATGCGGGATAGATTTCCAGATCTCAATAATGTGGCAATGATTGTCAATGAAGCAACTTTAGAGTGGTTAGGAAGAGATTCTGAGTCAGCAATTGGAGCTGATTTGAGAGTTTTTACCGAGGAAAATGGAGAGCTTTTTTCCAATTACAAAGGGAATATCGTTGGGGTGGTAAAGGATTATCATACCCGGGATCTAAGGTATTCTATTTCACCTACAATTTATCTACCTGCAAAAAATGCAGCATTTGATGGGACGAATTATGTCTTAATCAAAGCCAATAATGGGATTAATTCGACCATGATGACAGAACTTCAGGCTACCTGGAAAGAGGTTAATGAAGGCCTTCCGTTTGATTACAATTTTCTGGATGATGACATTGCCATGCAATACGAGCAACAAGCTCAGACCAGTTCACTTTTGGGGTCATTTGCCTTCCTCACCTTGATGATATCCTGTTTGGGACTATTGGGATTGTCAATTTTCACCGCAGAATCCAGAAGAAAAGAGATTGGAATCCGCCGGGTACTTGGAGCTTCAGCAATGACAATAGTAAACAAGCTGACTTCCGAGTTTTTGATACTGGTTGGTTTTTCATTGCTGATTGCTTTGCCACTGGGATATTATCTGATGCAGGAATGGCTGGATCAGTTTGCTTTTAAAGTCCCGATTTCTATTTGGTTTTTCTTAGCCTCCGCAACAATATCCGTTTTACTGGCATATTCAACAGTTTCTATCCAATCATTAAAAACTGCTTTTGCCAATCCTGTTGAATCGATTAAAAACGAATAAAAAACACAATTTCTGAAATCAGAAAAAGAATAAATATTACAAAAAATGTTCAAAAATTACTTCAAAATCGCTCTTCGGAATTTATCGAAAAACAAACTCCACACAGGGATCAATTTGATTGGGCTTTCATTAGGCTTGGGAGTCAGTATTTTGATTTTCTTTTTTGTCCAGTTCGAAATAAACTTCGATACATTCCATTCTAATTCAGAAAATACGTTTAGAATTAAAAGATATGAAATGTTTGAAGGGGAGTTGGGAAGTTCATTTTCAACACCCATCGTTTCAGCCCCTACTTTCAAGGAGGAGTTTCCTCAAATACAAAAAGTAACTAGATTCATTGGAGGAGTGGCTCAGGCCTACCTTGATGAAGAGAATACTCAAAGTCAAGAATTTTTAACAGTGAGCCCTGACTTTTTAGAAATCTTTGATTTCAATTTATTACAAGGTGATAAAGCAAGCGCTCTAAGCGATAAGTACGGAATTGTAATCACAGAAGAAACTTCTAAAAGGTATTTTGGAGATACTAACCCGATTGGTCAAAGCATTAGAATCCGAGTAGCTGAATCTTATGAAGAGTATCAAGTAACTGGGCTATTGGAAGATATTCCTACCAACTCAAGTATTCAGTTTGATATGTTATTGAATGATCAGAACTTGGATTTAATGGTAGAGGAGAGAAGCCGAAATTCTTGGTACAATGTGTTTGGTGAAACTTATGTTACTCTGGCTAGTGCTAGTCAAGAACAGGATGTAGAAGCGGGAATGGAAGCCATGATGAAAAAGGTCTTGGGAGAGGATTATGCAGAAGGAGAATACTATTTCACTTTGGAGCCTATATCAGAAATGCATCTTTCGGATGATCCCAATGCAGGCATGATCGAAACTACCCGTCCCAAATTACTTTGGATTTTATCGACAATAGCTATTTTAATTCTACTAATTGCCAGCATCAATTTTACTACCATGGCCATTGGGAGAGCGATGACAAGGGCAAAAGAAGTAGGGGTCAGAAAGACGATGGGCGCTGATTTTGGGCAATTAGTATTTCAATTTTTGACGGAAGCCTTCTTGACGACGGTAGCAGCATTAGTTGTGGGGGCTATTTTAGCAGAAATATTATTGCCAACATTTAATGAGCTTTTTGAGAAGAATCTGAGCTTAGTTTATGGATTAAATCAAATTTTGATTTTAATCGGTTTAGTAATTTCTATTACCCTTTTAGCTGGTGCTTACCCGGCATTTTTCCTTTCAGGATTGAAACCAATTAAAGTTTTGAAAGGAACTCTTTCGCTACATTTTGGTAAGCAAGGACTAAGAAAAGGCTTAGTAGCTTTTCAATTTTTCATTTCCTTCCTTTTAGTGGCATCAACTGTAATTATGGTTCATCAAATGAATACGATTCGAAACTATGATTTAGGTTTTGATCAAAATATGGTGGTAATGGTAGATGTGCCAGAAATTCCTTCAACCAGTTTTGTGAAAACTATAAATGAAAGTTTCAAACAAGCCGAATTATATAGACAATCCTTAAGCGCAAGGTCTGAAATACAATCTGCAGGGATCACCATCGCTACCTATGGCGATGATGCATTTTGGAATGCTGGCTTTCCTTTAGAGGATGGAAAGCAATTTCAATTTAAAGTAAATTTCGTTGGAGGTGATTATGTTAAAACCTTAGGGTTAGAGGTTTTGCAAGGCCGTGATTTTAACCCAGACCAAGGAGCGGATAGTAGCGCTTTTGTAATCAACCAAAAGTTTGCCGAAGCGATGGGTTGGGAGGACCCTACTGCGGAAATGATGCCTAGTACTAGATTCGATAGTCATGAAATTGTGGGGGTTGTAAAGAATTTTAACCATGCTTCTTTGTATAAGGATATTGAACCAGTTCTATTTGCAAAAAGTCCTGAAGCCGTTTTCAGTGGGATTAATTCTTTGAGTATAAATTCTGCAACCAACCCTAAAGTAATTGTAAAAGGTAATGGCTCTGATTTTGAATCATTTATAACTTTATTGGAAGATGAATGGGCAAAGGTGTTTCCTTCAGAAGCTTTTAGTTTCAGTTTCTTGGATGAAACTGTCGAAGCTCAATATAGAGCAGATGAAAGGCTGGGAAAAATGGTCTTTTTGGCGGCAGGTATTGCGATTCTAATTGCTGCTATGGGCTTATTTGCTTTGGCTGCCTTGAGTATTTCGGGACGTACCAAAGAAATTGGAATCAGAAAAGTCCTGGGAGCTTCCTCATGGAGTATTTCATGGATGTTTAATAAGGAATTCTTGGTAATCACGCTTATCGGAATTTTTATTGCCTTGCCCCTAAGCTTCTATGTCATGCAAAGTTGGATTGAGCAATTTGCAGTGAAAGAATGGCCTTCTTGGTTGAATTTCACTCTTTTGGCTATCTCAGGAATAGGGTTTACGCTGCTGATAGTCTCGGCTCAGTCTTATTATGCATCCCAGATGAATCCAGTAAAAACACTGAAAGATGAATAAGAGCAAAGAATAAAAGAAGAGAGGGTTGCCAATATCTCAATTAAACTTTACAGGTTATGTTTCAGAACTATTTGAAAATACTTTTTAGACAGCTTTACGCCCAAGGTTTGAACTCCATGGTCCACATTGGAGGTCTTGCGATAGGAATCAGTACTGTGCTTATCATTATTATTTATGTGAAGTTTGAGAAAAGTTTTGATTCCGATTTAAAATACACAGATCAACTTTATAGAGTTAATCTAACTTCTTATTCCAATGGAAAGCTTTTGGAAAAAGCCTCCCGAACATCTCCTGCTATGGGAGAAACCTTTTCTAAGGAAGTAGCTTCTGTAGAAGATTTTAGCCGGGTCGTAATTCTAGGTGAAGTCATAGCTGGATTTGAAGAGCAGTTTGTAAGAGAAGAGAATATATTTCTTGTTGATCAAAACTACTTTGAGTTTTTCGATACAGAAACCTTGAAAGGGGACGTCACAACTATGGCAGAGCCCCTAAAAGTGATGCTCTCTCAAACTATCAGCGAAAAGATTTTTGCTGATAAAAACCCTTTGGGAAAAACCCTCGAAATAAACAGTACCAATTTTGATGGAACGGTGGAATTTGAAGTAGTTGGGGTTTTTGATTCCCCTCCTGCAAATAGGCATATCAAGCCAGAGATTTTGATTTCATATGCCACGTTACATCACTTCATAGGGAAGGAGATTGATCAATCTTACGATTGGCTAAACATGTACTCCTTCCTAAAATTAACCCCTGATGCCTCAATTGCTGAAACTGAACAAGCAATCAATGAAAGTTTACAGGGACACTATGGGGAAAACTTAAAAGCCAGCAATTCAGAATGGAATCTATCTCTACAACCTGTAAATAGTATTCACACGACGCTCGACTATTCTGGAGAATATGAAAAAGGAGTTGATGGCAAGAAATTGGGATATTTTATATGGATCGGAGTATTTGTTTTATTGATGATTTATCTCAATTCCATTAATATTTCTAATGCGAAAGCGCTAAGTAGGGCAAAAGAAATTGGCGTAAGGAAGGTTTCAGGTGGAAATAGATTTCAAATCTTTATTCAATTTCTATTTGAGAGTTTTCTAATTAATTTTCTGGCGGTAGCTCTAGCAGCAATTCTAGTGTTTTCTGCAGGTCAACTTTTGAATAATATTTTGGGTTTAGGTCTGCCTGAAGGAGCTTTTCAGTTTAATTCCATTTTTGCTTATCTAATTGGTTTTTGGGTCTTTGGAACTATATTATCAGGAATTTATCCTGCTCTAGTTTTGACTTCTTTTTCTGCTGCAGGTGCTTTAAAGGGTACGCTTAAATTTAAGTTAAAATCAGCTTTTGCCAGACCGCTTTTGGTCAGTCAATTGGTCTTTTGCCTTATCATTATTACAGGAGTCTTGACGGTATATAAGCAGTTGGAATTTATGCGTCAGCAGAAGTTGGGGATTAACCTGGAAGATAAATTAGTATTTCGTTCTCCCATGCTATTTATAGAGGGAAGTGGAAACTACCAAGAACAAATTCAAAACTCGGTTGGGGCGCTAAATTCCGTTAGGAGTATTGGTGCAACAAATGAAATTCCGGGAAATGAGGTGTATTGGAGATCTGAAGGTTTTCATGTAGAAGGAAAAGAGAATAACGGGGTTATGTACACCATGCTGAATGTGGGTGTGGATTATTTTGATGTTTTTGGAATTCAGTTTCTAGTAGGAAAGCCTTTTAATACGGCTTTAGAAGAAGGAAATGAAGCCATTATCAATAAAAAAGCGATGTATGCTTTAGGTTTTGAAAATGCAGAGGATGCCATAGGACAACAACTTGAACATGGTAACTCTAGCGTTCCAATTATTGCTGTAGTGGATGATTATCGACAGCAAGGAGTAAATGTGGAGATAGATCCTATGATTTTAAATTTCTCGCCTGGGGATTTGAATTATTATATAGTAGATATTGAAGGTTCAAATCCAGAACAGACTCTTCGGGAGATTGAAGGGATTTTTAAAAAATCGTATGCAAGTTCTCCCTTTGAGTATTATTTCTTGGATCAGCATTTTGATAAGCAGTACAAGAGCGAGCAACAATTTGTTCAAATTTTTGGATTGGCCTCCGTAATAGCAATCATCATTGCGATTATGGGAATTCTTGGGGTTACCAACCAACTGGTTCTACAAAAAAACAAAGAGTTGAGTATTCGCAAAATTCTTGGCGCCACCCCAATTCAGATTCTGAACTTGATTTCAGGGGAATACTTGATTTGGTTGGCGATTTGTTTTGTAATGGGGATCCCCATTTCCTATTTTATTTTATCCGGTTGGCTCGAAAACTTTCAAGTTCAAATCTCTTTGGGGCTTTGGTTTTTTATGTTGCCGGCTTTTAGCATCCTGATGATTTTTATGGTAACTACTTTCTTCCAGACCATAAAAGCAGTATTTGTTAACCCTTCGGAAATCCTAAAAGATGAATAATTGGACCTTTGATTTTGGATTTCAAAGTTTGTTTAGTCTTAGCAATACAAGAAAACTGAATGAATTGCAATGTTGAAAATTTGAGTTTATGTTAAAAAATTACTTTAAAATAGCATGGAGAAATATCCTCCGAAATAAGCTTCGAACAGCTATCCATGTATTGGGCTTATCAATTGGGATCTCTATTTGTTTTTTGATTTTTAATGTCGTTTTGGAAGCGCATAGCTATGATAATTTCCATCCGGAAGGAGATAGGATCTATCGAATTACAACAAAGTCCAGCTATAGTGGGATGATATTTTCAAATCCTGGAGTGCCATTCCCAATGGCTGAAGTGATTGATCAGGATATCTCTGGAATTGAGGAAAAAGCCCACGTTTATATCTATAAAAAGCCCCTGGTTAGTATTCCGGAATCCAATACTAATTTTGGGAGAAGAAATGAGGCTTTGTTGGCGTCCAAATCATTCTTCAAAGTTTTTCCGAGAGAATGGATCGTTGGAAATAAGGACCTGGCATTAGGTGACCCTAATTCCGTAGTGTTATTAGAGGAGACGGCTAAGGTTTACTTTCCTAATTTGTCCATGGATGAAATATTGGGCAAAGAGATCGTTTACTTTAATCAGGATACTATTACGGCTAGAGTGACGGGTATTGTGAAATCCTATTCTGAAAATTCAGACTTGGATTTTACTGATTTTATTTCCTTGAATAGTATTGATCTTCTTCAAGATAATAGCAGGTTTAATATGGATCGTTGGGATGCCTTCACCTCTAATTCCCAACTATTTGTCAAGTTGTCGGAGGATGTCGGTCCAGAGCATCTGGAAGCAGGATTTCCTGATTTAATTAATAAGTATCTTGGCGATCAAGAAGAAGAAGTTAGACAACATTTTGTTCAGCCTTTATCAGAAATTCATTTTTCAGATGCATTAGGAAATGAGCCGGCAAATAAATTAATATTGAATGGCTTAGTTATTTTAGGGTTGATCATTTTGGTAATAGCATGTCTTAATTTCATTAATTTAGAAACAGCCCAAGCTACCAATAGATCGAAGGAGGTGGGTATCCGGAAAACATTGGGTGGAAGTAGGTTGCAACTTACCCATCAATTTTTAGCGGAGACGTTGGTTATCGTACTTATCGCTACGTGTATATCTGGTGTTTTTACGGAGATTTTGAGAGTTTTTTCAAAATCTTATTTACCAGAAAACTTTGAAATGAAATTCATTTCCTTGTCAAATCTTACGTTCCTGTTGGGATTTTCTTTTCTCTTGACTTTTGTAGCTGGTCTATATCCAGCATTAGTTCTTGGAAAATATGACCCTCAACGAGCTTTAAAAGGAGAACAGCAAGGTGTGAGAGGTAAATTTTCTTTTGGAGTTTTTCTTCGGAAAAATCTGACTATAGTACAATTTACCTTTTCCATTGCATTTGTGATTATGGTGTTAGTTGTGAACAGCCAATTACGTTATTTGAGTAGGCAGGAAATGGGTTTTGACAAAGAAGCAGTGCTCTACATTGCCACTCCATTTATGGAATCCTCCGGTAGGATTGATGTATTAAAAGAGAAGTTAAATCAGAAATCTTATGTGGCTGGTGTTTCTCAAAGTGATGCCTTAGTTTCTTCCAATAGTTATAATACATCAGGAATTAACTTGGTAGTAGACACGACCAAAGTGGAGATCGATATACAAACTAAAAATATTGATTCTTCCTTTGTGGGAGTCAATGCGTTAAAATTGATTGCTGGAGAAAATATTATTAACCAAAAAGATCAGGTTTTGGTAAATGAGGCCTTTGTAAAGGGGCTTGGCATTAGAAACTCAAACGAGGCGATAGGTTTGTCATTTAACTATGAAAGTCAAAACAGGATTATTAAGGGGGTAGTTAAAGATTTTCACGCCTTGAATTTAAGGTCTGAAATTAGCCCATTGGTAATGTTTTATTCTCCAGAATATTCTCCACTTATCAATGTGAAATTAGAAAAAGGTGTGGATATCAGTTTGGCAAAAACCGAAATGGATCAACTATTTAAAGAAGTTTATCCCTTGGAATCGGCTGAATTTAATTTTCTAGACGAGACAGTAGAGGCATTTTATGAAGATGATCAAATGCTTAGAAATGTCATGGGCTTCGCATCAGGACTTGCCATTTTGATTTCTTGTCTTGGCCTGTTTGGGTTATCCTCTTTTACCATTGCTCAACGGACCAAAGAAATTGGTATCCGTAAGGTCTTAGGTGCTACTATTATACAAGTGCTGGTAATGATCAGCAAGGAATATGTATGGTTGATTGGGGTTTCATTTGTGATAGCCTCAGGAATTGCTTGGTTTTTTTCCAGTGAATTTTTAAACACGTATGCCTTTAAGATCGGAATGCCATATGAGCTGTTTATCCTTTCAGGATTCCTCATTTTGATAGTATGTTTGACCATCGTTGGATTACATGCTTTTAATGCTTCCCAGACGAATCCTGCAAAAGTTTTGAAAGATGAATAGAAAAAAGTATCCAGTACAAAGCTTGCCTGCCGAAGCTAGGTACCATTTTCAAAGTAACAGGTGTGGTGTGCTAAAATCGTAGATTTTAGGTATTGAAATGATTAGAGCTAATTTTCAAATTTTCAAATTTTTCAATTATTAGAACCATGTTTAAAAACTACTTCAAAATTGCCTTCAGAAACATTTTTAGAAATAAAATGCGTTCTTTAATTCATGTTCTCGGCTTGTCTATTGGGGTGGCAATATGCTTTTTGATTTTCAATGTTGTTATGCATTCCTACAGCTTTGATAAATTTCACCCGGATGCCGATAGAATCTATCGAGTGAATACTTTGACGGATTGGGGAGATGGAGAGAGTTTTCCCAACTCTGGAACTCCAGGACCCTTATATGAGGTAATTAAAGATGAAATCTCTGGGATCGAAGAAAAAGGTAAACTTTATACCCTATACAATACCTTGGTGACCTTTCCCACTACTAATAAAGTATTTGGCAGGACGAATGATGTGACTTTTGCGGATCCTGGGTTTTTCAAAATTTTCCCAAGAGAATGGCTTGCAGGAAATCCTGAAACAGCTTTGCTTCAACCTGAATCTTTGGTGATTTCAGAAACGAGTTTACATAAGTATTTTCCAGGCTCAGATGCTTCGGATGTATTGGGACAGGAATTGATGTTTGTGGATTCAGACTCTATCTATGCAAAAATCACGGGAGTAATAGCGGGGTATAAAGAGAATACAGATTTTATTTTCAATGACTTTATATCTTTAAGTACAATCAGAACGGAAGAGCAAATAAGTTGGTATGGACTTCATGAATGGAATTCAGTGAATTCAAATAGTCAGCTTTTTATCAAACTTGATAAAGGAGTTTCACCTGAATCTGTGGATGAAGCTTTTAATCCATTGATAGCAAAAAATATGGAGGCTGAAGAAAACGGTGAATACAATACCAGCTTTTCTGTCGAGCCACTTGCTGAAATGCACTTTGGACAAACTTATAGAAATAATAGTGTTTCCAAAACTTTCTTAAACGGGTTGGTATTTATTGGCTTGATAATCTTAGTGCTTGCGACCTTGAATTTTGTGAATCTTGAAACTGCCCAGGCTATTGGACGATCTAAGGAAGTTGGCATTAGAAAGACAATTGGCGGCACTCAGTTTCAATTGATTTTTCAGTTTTTAGCTGAGACTTTTCTGATAATTTTGATTAGCTCACTATTGGCATTAGGCCTCATGGAAGCACTGAAAATATTGTTTAAAACGTATTTGCCTCAGAATTTCGCAATAGATTATTTTTCATATTTCAATCTATTATTTTATGTAGGTTTTCCACTTCTATTGACATTTATTACGGGGATTTATCCAGCTTTGATACTATCTAACTACGACCCTCAGCGAGCTTTAAAAGGGGAAATGGTAAGAAATGGAAAATTCTCTTTAGGGGTATTTCTGCGGAAGAATCTCACCATTATTCAATTATCATGTTCCATCGCTTTTATCATTCTTGTTTTGGTACTGAACTACCAGCTGAAATATGTCACCAGTCAGCCACTGGGATTCGAAAAAGAAGCAGTGGTGTATGCCAACTTGCCATTTATGTCCGATCCGGATAAAATGCTACAGCTTCAAGACCGTATTAATCAGGAGGGAATGGTACAAAGCGCAAGTCTAAGTGGAAGTCTGGTGTCTTCTTCGGGTCTTTGGACCTCTATTGCACGCGTACCAGTGGATACTGCATTTGAAGAGCTTTCGATTCAGGTAATGAATGTTGACTCGGCTTTTATAGGTGTGAACGGTATTCCTCTGCTAGCAGGAACTGCGAGCATAGACCAAGAAGATGAGATTATGGTGAATGCCAAATTTGTCAAAGAGGCCGGTTTTTCAAGTCCTGAGGAAGCTTTGGGTGCTGAAATAGGATATAGTCAAAAGCAAGTAAAAATCATCGGGGTTATTGCTGATTTTCATTCCCGAACACTTCGTGAGGAAATCCGACCTCTCCTCTTTACCTATAATCCAGAGTATTTTCAGTCTATTAATCTAAAGCTTAATCCGGATCAAAATTTGGCTGCGGCAAAGGAGAGGTTAGACCAAATCTATGGCGCAATTTATCCATACGAATCCACTCAATTCAATTTTTTGGATACGCAAATTGACCGATTTTACCAGGAGGATGTAAAAATCAGAAACGTGTTGGGTTTTGCTTGCGGATTGGCGATTTTGATTTCTTGTATGGGATTATTTGGTCTTTCCTCCTTTACAATAGCACAACGTACTAAAGAGATTAGTATTCGTAAGATCTTAGGGGCAAGCTTGCAACAAATACTTCTTTTGATTTCTAAAGAATACATGATTTTGGTTGGGATTTCATTTTTGCTAGCTATCTATCCTGCTTATTTCTTCCTCAATAATTGGCTTAGCGGCTTTAATACCAGGGTTGATATGCCATACCTCATATTTATTGCTGCAGGATTAGGAGTACTCTTAATTTGTCTTCTTATCGTGGGGACTCATTCCTATGTAGCTTCCCAAACTAATCCTTCCAAAGTGCTTAAAGATGAATAAGGTATTTGTGATTAATATTAAGTTTAAAGGATAATTTTATTGGCTTTCCCTTTGGTAAGTTTGATAGCTTTGTATAGTTGTTTATCTAAGTTCAAGTATATTTTATTGGGACCTTTCTCAAAAAAATCATTAAATCACCAATATTGTAATTAAAATTTTTAATGAAGTTCTTTAGGGAGAAATTCCCCATAAAAGTTAAATTGTGCCATGGTTTTATTAAGCCTAGATCCATATGACTTAACAGACATCCCATGAAAAACCTAAAACACCTCTTTTTTATAGCCCTTTTTGCCTCTGTAGCAGCAACTAGCAATGCACAGAATAAAAGTTTGGAACCTGGTTTTACCAGACTTTTTAATGGTGAAAATTTAGAGGGTTGGGTTGGAAACAAAGAGTCTTATCGGGCAGAGAATGGAATGATTATCATAGACCCTCAAGGAGGAGGTGGAGGAAATCTTTATACAGAAAAGGAGTATGGGAACTTCATTCTACATTTTGAATTTCAATTAACTCCAGGAGCAAACAATGGTCTTGGAATTCATGCCCCGTTAGAAGGCGATGCAGCTTATGTAGGGAAGGAACTTCAGATTTTAGATAATAGAGCTAAGAAATATGCTGAATTAGAAACCTATCAATATCATGGATCTGTCTATGGTGTCATCCCTGCCAGACGTGGTTTTTTAAAACCGGTTGGTGAGTGGAATCAGCAAACAGTCATTGTCAATCATCCGAAAATCAAAGTAATTCTAAACGGTACCACCATTTTGGATGGAGACTATTTGGAAGCTAGTAAAGATGGAACTTTGGACCATAAAGAGCATCTGGGATTGCAAAGAAGCAGTGGGCATATTGGCTTTTTGGGACATGGAGATGTGGTACATTTCAGAAACATAAGAATCAAAGAATTATAAATCATCAAAGTAACTAAATCATAAAAATGAGTAAGAAAATTTCAGTAATGGATCGCCGGGATTTCGTCAAGAAAAGTGGTATTGGTATTCTGGGTGCAGCTTTGGCACCTTCGTTTTTAAAGAATTTGAATGCAGACGGTAGATTAAGAACCGCGCATATTGGGCTTGGAGGAATGGGTATGGCTGATTTAGATGCTATCTCTTCCCATGAGTTGGTAGATGTTGTGGCACTTTGTGACGTGGATAGCGCAGCCCTAGCAAAGGCGAAAGCATTACACCCGAACGCAAAAATCTATGAAGACTACAGGGTATTATTGAAAGAGCTTGAGAATGAAATCGATGCGGTAGTCGTCTCAACTCCTGATCATACGCATGCTCCGGCGTCCTTGATGGCCATGAAAATGGATAAGCCTGTTTATTGTCAAAAGCCTTTGACCCACCATGTGTCGGAGGCGAGAGAAATGAGGAAAATGGCTGAAAAGAAAAATCTGGTAACCCAAATGGGGATACAGGTTCATTCTTTTTATGATTATAAATTAGCGACACTTTTGATTCAATCCGGAATCATTGGTAAAGTACACACCGTACGTGCTTGGTCTCCTAAAAACTGGGGTTTTGATGGTCCTGAGCCAACTGGATCTGATCCAGTTCCTGCGACATTAAATTGGAATCTATGGCAGGGAACTGCTCCAGAAAGACCTTACAAGGATGGGTACTACCATCCAGGCAACTGGAGAAAAATAATGGATTATGGTTGTGGTACTTTAGGAGACATGGGAGTACATATTTTTGATACGCCATATAATGCGCTTCAACTGGATGTTCCTGAAACAATTATTAATGAATGTCGACAGCCAACAGGATTTGGATTCCCAGAACATAATACTGTGACTTATGAATTCCCAGGAACTCCTCAAACAGCTGAGAAATTAAAGTGGGTTTGGTACGATGGTTCAGGAGCTCCTTCAGATCATGAAGATTTGATTCTTCCAAATGGTGATGAATTACCAGATCAGGGAGCTATGTTTATCGGAGAAGAGGGAAGGTTATTACTCCCTCACTTTCAGCAACTTCCAAGAAAAATAGTTGATGGGAAATATGTAGAAATGGATATTGAGTCGTTTAATTTGGGTAAACCTGTAAAGGATTATGATGCAGAAAGCAAAAAGCACTATCATCAGTTTGTGGATGCTTGCTTAGGAAAAGATGAGTGTAGCGCTCCATTCTCTTATGCAGCTAGATTAACTGAGACAATTTTGCTGGGAGTTATTGCCGGAAGATTACCTAATCAAACTCTTCATTGGGATAACAAAAAAGCGAGATTCTCTGAGAAAGAAGCAAATGAATTTTTGGATGGAAAGTATCGGAAGTTTTAATAGAAGTAATGAAAGCTTGATTCATAAGCTATCTGAGACAAGGCTAATGTTCTAGAATCAAGACTTAAAACTTGAAATCCTATGATGAAGAAAGGATAATTGATAATTTATTTCGTCCGCAAGCGAACAAAAATGTTCGAGAAAACCATAGGGTGAGATGTTAAATAATGCCTCTGAAGCTATTTCAGGGGCTTTTTTTTGTGGCACAAAACTGGGGATTAGATAGAGATCATAAACTATTTGACCTGGAGAGATTATGTGGAAAAATTATTTAAAAGTTTCCTTTAGGAATCTACAAAAGAGAAAACTCTATACAGGGATCAATTTACTTGGATTGACCATAGCTATCGTAAGTTTTTTGGCGATTTGTCTTTATATCAATCATGAGTGGAGTTATGATAGAATGTATAGTGATTATAACAGGATCTACAGACTAAATCAGGAATTTCGATCTGAAGGTGAAGCTCAATTGGTATCATCCACTCCATCCAGTCTAATTCCAACGCTGATTGATGAAGTCCCTGAAGTAGAAAACGGTACACTAATTTTTGATTTAAGTATTTTCTCATCAGTTATGATTGATGCTGGTGATGGAAATCAAGAAGAAAAGTCTTTTGCATATGCAGATGAAAACTTTTTTGAGCTGTTTGATTTTGATCTTATTTCAGGTAATTCAACTCAGGTCCTTTCCGAACCAAATCAGATAGTACTAACAAAAAGTACAGCCGAGAGGTATTTTGGAAACGCCGTTTCTTCAGTAGGAAGAGTTTTAAAAGTAGATACGAAAGATTATGTGGTATCAGGAGTAATGGAAGATTTTCCATCTAACAGTCATATTGATTTTGATTTTATAGCTTCTTTCAAAACGCATCGACATGGAACAGCACCTGAATGGTCCCCAAGTAATTATTATACTTATGTGAAATTGAAAGAGAGTGCAGAACCCCAAGCTTTTGAGGGTAAACTAGAGCAAATAGTAGATAAGTATCTTGGAAAAGACCTTGCAGAATATGGTTACCAAACCTCGTTTTTTGTTCAACCTGTTACTCAAATTCACCTAGGAGATCAAACGCTAGGTTCAATTAAGCCAGGATCTGATATCCGTTATATATATATTTTTGGAGTGGTAGCATTGTTATTGATTGCTATTGGGATTATTAACTATGTCAATTTGGCAACTGCAGAAGCTACTGAAAGAAACAAAGAAGTGGGACTTCGTAAAGCCATGGGGGCAGGAAGAGGTCAGCTGTTTGGTCAATTTGTTTCGGAGTCTATGCTTCTGACTTTTGCTTCTACCGTATTAAGTTTGATTGCCTTGTATTTGATTTCCCAAAAATTTGCCTCCTTAAGTGGAGTTCCCTTGGATTTAAATTTGGTGGTCTCTCCATTTGGAATTGCCCTTTTAGTTTCTTTCGTAGTGTTGATTGGGATTTTAGCTGGATTATATCCTTCTCTTATTCTTTCAGGAATGGAGCCAATCAAAGCTTTGGCAAATAAAACAAAAGTAGGGGGAGGTGCCTGGGTAAGAAAATCTCTGGTAGTCTTCCAGTTCTTTGTTTCTATCGGCTTGTTGATTTCTACTTTTGTTGTAAAGAGTCAGCTTGACTACATGAAAGAGGTCAATTTAGGGTACGACAAAGAGCACTTGGTTTCTCTCAATTATCATTACAATATGAGAGATGGTGTAGAAACCATTAAAAATGAAATTCTTAGATCTGGAGCAGCAACTTCAATTTCCAGAGCTGCAGACATGCCTATTCATATCAAAGCGGGGTATAAAGTTTTTCCTGGTGGAGATAACCAGCGTGAATTTATGATCACAGGTTATTCTGTAGATAAGGATATCATACAAACTATTGACCTTGAATTGATTGCAGGAAATAAATTTTCTGAATCGGATATAAAAAGAGCTGATCTAGAAGATACAAATGAGCATTTTACAGTGATACTCAATGAATCCGCTGTCAAAGAAATGGGTTGGAGTGTGGAAGAAGCTATCGGTAAAACAATCAATCTTGGATTTAATAGCAACACAGAGATTAAAGGGGTAGTAAAGGATTTTTACTTTAATTCTTTACACCATCAAGTGGGGCCATTATTTATTTTCAATGATCCGGATCAAGCCAACGTATTACTGATCAAATTGCCTGAAGGAGATCCTGCTAAACTTTTATCTACAATAGAAGGTATTTGGGAAGATTTAGTGCCTGAAAGACCATTTAATCCAGTTTTTGTGGATCAAGCTTACAATCAATTGTATAGCGCTGAGCAAAAATCAGGATGGATATTTGGCTTGTTTTCCGGGATTGCCATTTTCATTGCCTGTATGGGTCTCTTTGGTCTTGTTAGCTACGTTGCCTTAAGAAGAACTCGTGAAATCAGTATTCGTAAGGTTTTGGGTGCTACACAGGGAAATGTGGTTACTGTTTTAGCTTCTGATTTCTTAAAATTATTGGCCTTTGCTGCAGTCCTTGCCATAGGCTTTGGGATTTGGTTTTCAAAAAACTGGCTTCAGGATTTCGCTAATAAAACTGATCCAAGTATATGGCCTTACATTATTGCAATTGGGATAGTATTTAGTTTAGCTATTGCAACCATAGCTTACCGAAGCTGGAAAGTATTCACTCTCAATCCGGCAAAAACATTAAAAAGCGATTAATCAACACATAAATTTCATTTCATTATTTTCAAATGATTCAACTTAAAGAAATTGATAAATTCATAGAATCTCGCTTTCAGCGGATTTTCATTCTCAAAGGCATCCACCTAACCATAAATGAAGGAGAGTTTGTAACGCTCATGGGACCGAGTGGAGCCGGTAAATCTACCTTATTAAATATTCTAGGACTTCTTGATGAAGATTATTCAGGAGAATATTGGTTTGGGGATAATAATATCACCAAAATGAGAGACAGAGATCGTTCTGCACTTCATAAGTCAGAGTTTGGCTATATATTTCAAGCATACCATCTGATAGACGAATTGACTGTTTATGAAAACATTGAAACACCTCTTCTTTATCGAAAAGTATCTTCAAATGAGCGTAAAAGCATTATTGCGAATCTTTTGGATAGATTCAATATGGTCGCTAAGAAGGACCTTTTTCCAGCACAGCTTTCCGGTGGACAGCAGCAATTAGTAGGAATCGCCAGAGCAATAGCAGGTAGACCAAGAATTCTCTTGGCTGACGAACCGACTGGAAACTTGCATTCGGGCCAAGCTAAAGAGATAATGGAGGTTTTTCAAGAGCTTCATAAAGAAGGTACCACAATTATTCAGGCTACACATGCGAGAGAAAATGCTGATTATGGAACCAGATTAATACAAATGCTGGATGGAAAAATTGATCAAGATGAAGTTATTAACAATGTATAAATTACTGTTACTGTTAGGAATCACATTGATTTCTGTTGGAAATTCCTTTGCTCAGGATACCTTAAAACTCAATTTTCAGGAAGCTGTTGATATTGCTTTATCCAAGAATCTTGACTTCCAGATTCAATCAAATAATATGGAAGTATTAAAAAAGCAAAAACAATCTGCTTTGGCTTCGCATTTCCCAAATGCCAATATCAGAACTTCTTTTCAGCAACAATCTGGACAACAATTTCAGCAGATTGAGGGAGAAATTGTTGTGACCAATGTAACCAATGAGATTGTATCTTCAGGTTTAAACTTGAATATGCCGATTTTCAATTCAGGTAGGAGGATTTTGGATACACAATCTTCAAGACTAAACTATTTGGCAGGTGAAAAAGGTCTAGAAAGAGCGGCTCAGCAAGTGATTTTTGATGTTTCCAGACGCTATTTGCAAGTCCTTTTGGATGGAGAATTACTTCGAATTGCTCAAGAAAATCTTGAAAATCAAAAAAAGCAATTGGAACAGATTACTGGTTTTGTAGATGCTGGGTTAAGAACTACTTCAGATCAATTTAATCAGCAGTCAGAGGTAGCGAGATTGGAATCTGTGTCCATTAATGCTCAGCTCACTTTAGAGAATGATCTTTGGGATTTATCTGAATTTTTGCAATTAGAGCCAACTGTTATTCCAGATCTGGCACCTGTGGATCCATTAAATACACTTGTTTCATTTGAAGGTCTGACTGTTGGAGAACTATACGAACTTGCTCTGGTAAATCGGTCCGATTTGGAGCAACAAAAAATGCTTGTAACAGCAGCCAAAAAAAGTGTACAATCAATGAAAGCAATGTATTATCCAAGCATCAATGCTTTCTATAATTACAATACATTTTTCACGTCTTTGGATGATCGTACTATTCAGGAGCAGTTGTTGAAAATCTATCCTCAGAATATCCTTGGTTTAAATCTTTCTATACCAGTTTTCAATAATTTACAAACTAGATTAGATGTAGGTAGAAGGAAAGTTGCTTACCAAAATCAAATCCTCCAAAAAGAATCTGTAGATAGAAAGGTCTATCAGGAGGTGAAATTAGCCTACCAAAACTATAGAGCTGCAGTTATGAAAGAGCAGAATACTCAAATTCAGGTATTGGCAGCAGAGGAGGCTAGAAATGCAGTAAGGGAAAGATTTAGATTAGGCCTTTCCAATTTTGTGGATTTATCAACAGCTAATCAGCAGTTAGTAGCTGCACAAGCTGACCAGGCACAGGCCGTTTTTACATTATATTTTCAGGAAATTCTCATGAAACATGCACTTGGAACCTTAGACGTTGAATTTTGATAAACTTGAATTTAAAAAAAGAAGGCTGATCCTTAAAAGATCAGCCTTTTTTGGCTGGTAGTTAGTTAGATGATTACAACATTGCAAAGAACATGTCCAAATCTGGGATTAAAACAATTCTTGTTCTTCGATTTATTGCCATGTTTTCAGGAGAGTCATTTTCAACAATTGGCATATAACTAGCTCTTCCAGCAGCAATCATTTTTTCTGGAGCTACGTTATAATCCTGTTGTAATTTTCTCACAATACTTGTCGCTCTTTTTACGGAAAGATCCCAATTGTCTTGAATGACTCCGGTTGAAATCGATCTTGGATCAGTATGGCCCTCAATCATCACTTGAAGACTAGGTTCAGCATTAATTACTTCCGCTAATTTTTCTAAAAGAGGATTTGCTTTACTGTTGATTCTGTAGCTTCCAGTATTGAATAATAATTTATCGGAAACGGAAATCATCACGACAGTTTGATCAATATCAATTTGGATATCATCTTCTTCACCATCAACAGTAGTTTCTGTGATGTTTTTCTTTAAGTTGTACTCAACAGCTAAGTTTACTGAGTCTTCCAGAGTTTTTGCCTGAGCCAGTTTTCCTTGATCGACCATAGTCAACGTTTCATTCATTTTTGATTTTGAATTCTTTGACATGATGGTAGATCCTTTTATATCATAAAGGCTCGCGTTGGTACTATTCAATTCATCATTGACTGATCTTAAAGAATTGATTCTGTTATTATATTCAGTAACTCTCGCCTCTATGATAGCCATTTTCTCTTCCAACTCAGCTTTTTCTTGTTCAGTAGTGGCAAGTTCAGACTGAGTTTTATAAAGGTTACTTTCTAATTCAGTGTATTTCTTTTTGGAAACACATGAAACCAATAATGTAGCTCCTAATATTCCGGTGATAATAAATGATTTTTTCATTTTTGATTTTCTTGATTTTGATAAGTCAGTTCCAAACCAACTGCCATTCCTTAATACCAAGAATATCACCTTTCAAAAAATCTCAACTAATAAGGCTTAATCTATTTTAAATCAGTGTTTTGCTGGTTGTTTTGGGCTTTGTAAGCACAAAAAAAAGATATCTCGATTTATCGAGATATCTAAAACTTTTGGGGAAAGGTTCTACACTGTGGATAGAAGAATTCCCAATAGATTACATATAATTTATTGCATATATCGATTTACTACTTTGAATTCATTCATTACGCGATAGGCTGCCCGAGTAATGTCAGATTGAAAATCTGGGGAATCCATGTCAAAATTAGCTGCAGTATAACCTTGCCATATAGTACTGCCTTTTTTACTGTCAATCACATAAATAACTAACATACCTTGATTTTCCTGGTATTTTACTTGATTGTATGTTTCGTCTTTCTCTTGCTCTTTTTCTTCTTCCCCTTCTTCGTTGATAGTAGTAACACCACGTCTATTTAGCCAATAATCAAATTCTGGCTGGTTATAACCTCTATATCTAATAGAATCCATGAAAATCTTATAGCTGACCAACATATCCGGTTTTTGCTCATATTCACGGAAACCTTGAGAACCCAATCTTGCACCGATAGTCGCGTTTAAAACTGTGGAAATGCTTGCGGTGTCTATTTCATTAGGTACAACGAATGCAAATGTTTTATATCTTTTGAACGAACCCTGATAGTTGTAATCGTATTCTGTTACGTAGTCTTTTTGCGTAAAGCAAGAAACGCATAAAATCAATAATAGAGCTAGGATGAGGTAAGAGTTTTTCATGATTGCTTTAATTCAAATTTGGATAAAAAGTATATCATAAATACAAAGCATTAGATTACAAGAAAATAACTTGTTTTAGATAAAGTTGTTTTCAAATACTTGTGATTCAAGATTGTTTCTTTTTAAGGTATTGAAAAAAAATTAAATTTTCACCTTTTAACTTTCCAAAAAATAATATTGTTAGTAAGAAGACTTAAATCTTAAATAGTGGAATAAGAATAATATTAAAAAGAGACAATTTCTCCATGATTAATCCAAAAGTCAATTTTTTTGATCTGATAAAGAAACTTTAATTTTTCTGAAAATAAACTCAATGCTGGTGAGGTTCTTCGGTCAGCTCACAAGTTTCTTCATGCATTTCGACCTCAATTGTATAATGGCTAAAAGGATATTTTCTTAAGACATCTTTAATTGCAGCTTTTGCTTCTATCACTTCCTCAATGCTATTGATTGGCTTTATTTTCACGTGAGTTGTAAAAACGTGGTGTGCACCCTCCAATGACCAGAGGTGGGTATGATGAATTGATTCTACTTGAGGGATTTCTTTGATTTTATTTTTGATTTCCTCCAATGAAAGTTCATTTGGAACAGCCTGCAAGAATATATAAAGTGTTTCTTTCAGGTTTTTGAACACATTCCAAAGAATAAAAGCGGAAATCGCCAGAGATAGAGCAGGGTCAAGCCAAGTGATATTCTTGAAGTACATGATGATGCCAGCAATCAAAACTGCCACCCATCCCAATACATCTTCTATCAAATGCCAACTGACTACTTTCTCGTTTTGTGTAGAACCTGAACTCACTTTCCATGCCGCATATCCATTGACCGCAACACCGATTAAAGCAAAAACGATCATGCCTTTGGCATCTGAGACTTCCGGGTTAATGATTCTTTTAATAGCCTCTGAAATTACAAAAAAGGAACCCGTAATCAATATCACTGCATTGATTAAGGCACCTAAGAGTGAAAACCTGATGTACCCAAAAGAGAACTGATGGTTTGCTGATTTTTTTGATTTTTTGTCCAAGTACCAAGCGATTCCCAAAGAAACTGTATCTCCCAAGTCATGGATCGCATCCGAAATGATGGCCACGGAATTAATCCAGATTCCTCCAAAAATCTCCAAAATGGTGAAAGCCAAATTGAGGAAAAAGGCCAGTTTCAGGTTGGAGCCAGTTTGATGATGGTGATGATTGTGGGAATGAGCCATAGATTAGATCTCTTGTCACAAAATTAGCAAAAGAAGAGTGCAAGGGTATTGCAATTTGCTTTGGGTTGAAATTGATTTAAATCGTAAGTATTCAATCAAATAGCATAATAGCCGGATAAATATTATAAACTTTCCTTTATTCCAGTTTTAAAAGGGGTGTATTTAAGGTCATAGGCTTTTTCTATTTTGGTTGAATAAAAACAATAGTCTTCAGCCGTTTGATATTTTAATTCTTTAATTTCCTTCATAATAGACATAAAAAGTCCCAAAATGCTAACCACCCATGAAGGCATCACTTGTAGTTTGAAGTTGGTTCCAAGTTCTTTATTCAATAAATCAGTGACTTCTTTTCCGCTAGGGAAAGATGGATCCGTTGGTAAATGCCAGCTTTGATTCCAGGAATCTTCTTGCAACGCCAAAAATGCGGTAGCTTTTCCTGCGTCTGGGATATAGGTGAAAGAATGTTTTTTATCTCCTGAATAGAGCCATTGCGGGGCTTTACCATTCTTCATCCGCTTTATTACAAGTTCATTCAAAAAACTATTAGAGGCACCTGGACCATAAAAATCGGCTGCTCTAGCCACTAGTGCAGTTAATTTTTTCGACTTTACAGCTTCCCAAAGCATATCTAGGATCTCCTTTCTTACTTTTCCTTTTCTGCTTTTCGGATTCAAAGCAGTCTTTTCAGTGAGATGTCCTACCTCATTGGGATCGTAAGCATACATATTGTCGAAAAATACCAATTTGGCTTTATTGGTAATGCAGGCTTCAATGGTATTTCTCATGATGATTGGCCACTCTTCTTCCCAGATCTTGCCACTATATTTTATCCCAGCCAAAAGATAAACAACTTTAGCACCGGAAACGGCATTAGCGACCGCAAGACTATCCAATAAATCTCCGGGGGCCAATTCGTCTGATTCATTCACTTTTTTCGGATTTCGGCTAAACTGACGAACCTTTATATCCTTCTTGTTCAATTCATTGGAAACAACTTGTGCAATGTTACCATTGGCACCTAAAATAGTGTGTAGCATGTAGGTATTCGATTAAAAATTTATAAGAAAATCTAAGAATTCTTTTAAAAAATATATCAGAACACTCTAATTATTTTTAGAAATCAAGATTTAAAAAGAAATGCTATCTTCAGAATACAGGGTTGAAAAAAAGGTGAAAACAAATATTATTAAACTTTTTTGAAAAAATCAGGTGCTTTTAAAGTAATCTTATTAGCTGATTTTAGTTAAAATTTAATAATTGTGGTAGTTAAATAATGAAATAGGGGGGATATATAGCGATTTTACCGCGACTGTATAATTCTATTGGCTTGAGAATCATAAAAGGTATTTTTATAGCTAATACCCTATCAAACCAAAAAATCACTAACAAACCATCATTTAAACAGAAGGTAAATTGAAAAGAAGAGATTTTATTCACCTTTCCGGTATGGGCCTTGGAGCTCTGATGACGCCGGGAATGCTGGCAATGGGAAAACCCGTTTCAGCAGAAAGATTAATGGAACCGGGAATTGATGTTGCTGCTAAAAAATTGCTTGCAGATACTGCATTGAATGCTGCGAAGGCGAAAGGTGCAACATACACGGATGTAAGAATTGGAAGATACCTCAACCAATTTGTCATTACCCGAGAAAAAAATGTTCAAAACATTACTAACGCAGAGTCCTTTGGAGTAGGCATTAGGGTTATTGCCGAAGGCACCTGGGGCTTTTCAGCCACTTCGGATGTCACTCCCGATGGAATTAAAAAATGTGCGGAAACGGCAGTAGCTATTGCTAAGGCAAATTCAAAGCTTCAGAACGAACCTGTTGAACTCGCGCCAGTACAAGGGGCAGGTGAGGTCTCATGGCAAACTCCCATAAAAAAGAATGCATTTGAAGTGCCCGTTAAAGATAAAATTGACTTGCTTTTAAGTGCAAATGATGCTGCAATTCAAAATGGAGCTGCTTTTGTCAATTCGGCTTTATTTATGGTAAACGAGCAAAAATATTTTGCATCTACAGATGGATCCTATATTGATCAGGATGTACACAGAATTTGGCCAAATTTTACAGTTACTGCCCTGAATAAGTCAGAGGGTAATTTCCGCTCTAGACAGGCGCTTAGTGCTCCAATGGGTATGGGATATGAATATCTGGATGGATTAGAATCAGAGAAAATCCCTGGTCCTGTAGGGTTAGTAAGCTATAGAAATTCTTATGATATAGTAGAAGATGCAACTGCTGCGGCAAAACAGGCGGTTGAAAAACTTTCAGCAAAATCTGTAATGCCAGGCAAATATGATTTGGTATTGGACCCAGATCACTTAGGATTAACAATTCATGAATCTGTTGGTCACCCATTAGAACTTGATAGAGTCTTGGGTTATGAGGCAAATTATGCAGGAACAAGCTTTGCGACGTTGGACAAATGGAAGTCTGGTGACTTTAAATATGGTTCTGATAAAGTGAATATTTTCGCTGATAAAATCCAGCCAAATTCATTGGGTTATGTTGCCTATGATGACGAAGGTGTGAAGACCAAAGAATGGGATTTGATTAAAGATGGTGTCCTTGTTAACTATCAGGCAATCCGTGATCAAGTGAGTATTCTAGGAGAGAAGGAATCCCACGGCTGTTGCTATGCAGATAGTTGGGAGTCTGTTCAGTTTCAACGAATGGCAAACATTTCACTGAGACCAGGGAAAGAGAAGTTAAGTGTGAATGATATGGTAAAAGGTGTGGAGAAAGGAGTATATATCGTTGGAAGAGGATCCTATTCTATCGATCAGCAGCGATATAATTTCCAGTTTGGCGGACAGCTATTTTATGAAATCAAAAATGGTGAGATTGTCGGTATGCTGGAAGATGTAGCTTACCAATCAAATACACAGGAGTTTTGGAATTCTTGTTCACAGATTTGTGACAAGGATGATTATAAGCTCTTTGGCTCTTTCTTTGACGGAAAAGGGCAGCCATCTCAGGTTTCTGCTGTTTCTCACGGTAGTTCTACTACCCGATTTGACGGCGTCAATGTAATTAACACTGGAAGAAAGATTTAACTTTTAAAATCATCGAAATGGCTATTTTAACAAAAGAAGAAGCAAAACAAATTATAGATAAAGTTCTTTCCTACGCAAAAGCAGATGAAACTGAGGTCAACCTTTCAGGAGGGAGAACCGGCAATATCCGTTATGCGAGGAATACAGTGAATACCAGTGGAGAGACAAATAGTATCAGTCTCCAGATCACTTCTGTATTTGGGAAAAAATCGGGTTCTACCAGTATCAATGAACTTGATGATGAATCCTTAAAAAAGGCAGTTGCCAGAGCTGAGGAAATTGCGATGTTGGCTCCGGAGAATCCCGAATACATGCCGATGCTTGGACCTCAAAATTATCAGGAGACCAAAACTTTTATTGAGAGCACAGATAATATTGATCCTGATTACAGAGCTCAAGTTGCAATCGATAGTATCAAACCATGTGCAGAAAATAACTTAACAGCAGCGGGGTATTTAGAAGATTTTTCAGGATTTAATGCATCTGGTAACAGTAAGGGCTTGTTTGGCTATAATAAGAGAACTTCTGTTGATTTTACTGTAACCGTGAGAACAGCAGACGGTACTGGATCAGGTTATTCTGGATCAGATTACAATGATGTGAACCTGTTGAAATCAGGTGCTGTCACGAACCTTGCAGTTCAAAAGGCAATGGCTTCTGTGAATGCACAAGCCATTGAACCTGGAAAATATACGGTAATTCTTGAGCCAAGAGCGGCTTCTGATTTACTTGGAAGACTAACCTTTGGTCTTGATGCAAGAAGTGCAGATGAAGGAAGAAGCTTCATGAGTAAGAAGGGTGGAGGTACCAGAATCGGAGAAAAGATATTTGACGAAAGAGTAAATATCTATTCAGACCCCTCTCATCCTGATATCCCGGTAGCTCCATGGAGTGGAGATGGCTTACCATTAGAGAAAACAGTATGGGTAGAAAATGGAGTCGTGAAGAACTTGTTTTATTCTCGCTATTGGGCCGAAAAACAAGGCGTTGAACCAATGCCAAGACCAAGAGGAGTGATTTTCGAAGGAGGGGATCAATCTCTTGCTGATATGATCAAAAGTACGGAAAGAGGTGTATTGGTAACAAGATTCTGGTATATCAGAGGAGTAGATCCACAAACATTATTGTTTACTGGTCTTACCCGTGATGGTACTTTCTATATTGAGAACGGCCAAATCAAATTCCCTGTGAAAAACTTCCGATTCAATGAAAGTCCAATTATCATGTTGAACAACATTGAAGCAATGGGCAAGCCACAACGAGTGGATGGAAGTATGATGCCTCCGATGAAAATTAGAGACTTTACTTTCACTAGTTTGTCTGACGCCGTTTAAAATCTGTATGAAGTTTATTGTAGGCAGTGAGTGGATTTCTTTTGATTTAGTATAAGAATAATTCTAAAACAAAATTGATTTCTGTTCACTGCTTACTTCTTACTGAATATTGAAAACTAACCAACAAATGCGGCCTTTCTTTTTTACAAGAATTAAGTATAATTCAGGAAATTGGGATACAGATCAAAGAATGCCTTCTAATCTGATCAATTCCCTAGTTGAGTACACTACGATACCTGTGGATGAGACTGAGAAAGTGGTAGAGTTGAGTAGTCCTGAAATCTTCAAAAGCCCTTTTTGTTACATCAGTGGCCATAAATTGGTTGATTTTTCCTCTCAGGAAAGATCCAATTTTAAGACATATGTAGAGAATGGAGGTTTTGTCTTTGCCGATGATTGCAACCATGATATTGACGGATTATTTGCAAAGTCCTTCGAAGCGGAAATGTCGGAGATTTTTGGCCCGGATGCTTTACAAAAAATCCCAAATGACCATTGGATTTATAACTGCTTCTTCGAGTTTGAAGATGGCCCTCCAGCAACCTCTTTTGAGTTGAATGGATGGGGCGATGATTTAGTTCATGACTACCTCAAAGCCATCATCATTAAAGGTAGAATAGCGGTTCTTTATAGTAATAAAGATTATGGGTGCGAATGGGACTATGATTTTAGAAACAAACGTTTCCTGAAAATTGATAACACCAAATTCGGTGTCAACATTGTGGTCTATGCCTTAACCTAAAACGTATTGGAAAATAAAGAATTAGCAGAGTATAAAGACTTAGTAGCAAAAATCCCTCTGCTTAAAAAAGAAATTGCAAAAGTAATTGTAGGTCAGGAAGAGGTCTTAGACGAGATCATCATAACCTTACTTGCTGGAGGTCATTGCCTTTTGGAGGGTGTTCCGGGTCTTGCAAAAACTTTAATGGTAAAAACCATTTCCGAAGTCATGGAACTTCAATTCAAAAGAATCCAGTTTACTCCTGATTTAATGCCAGGAGATATTTTGGGGACTGAAATTCTTGAGGAAGACCATGAAACAGGTAAGAAGTTTTTCCAATTTAATAGGGGACCAATTTTCGCCAATATGGTTTTGGCAGATGAAATCAACCGTACTCCTCCAAAGACGCAAGCTGCCTTACTGGAAGCTATGCAAGAAAAAATGGTTACCTATGGTGGCCAAATCCATCCACTACCAGATCCTTTTTTGATTATTGCTACTCAAAACCCAATCGAACAATCAGGGACTTACCCTTTGCCTGAAGCACAATTAGATCGGTTTTTACTTTATATAAAACTTGCCTATCCATCCGAGAGAGAGGAATTGGAGGTGCTTGAAAAGACGACTGGAACTTATGCAGGAAAACCAGAAAAGGTCTTATCCGGACTGGAAGTGAAAAAACTTCAAAAGATTACTCGTCAAGTTCATATAGACTCCAAATTATTAGATCACATAAACAAGTTAATTCGTTCCACCAGACCTGATATCACTCAGGTGGAGGCAGTAAGAGAATATGTAGAATGGGGAGCCGGAACCAGAGCTGGACAGGCTTTGATTTTATGTTCAAAAGCTAGAGCTATTATAAAAGGAAGGTTTGCCGTAACTCCTGAAGATATTCGGACTTTAGCCTTTCCGGTTTTAAGACATCGATTATCTCTTCATTTTAGGGCTGAAGCCGAAAATGTGGAGGCTGATTCAGTGATAACCAAAATTGTAGATTCTCTCCCTCTTCATGCAAGCTAGCAATCTGGAAATAGTCAAACTCAACAATCTAAAGCTTTCTGCTAAAATAATCAGTGAGCAACTTAAGCAAGGAATCCATCTTGGAAAACGGGTTGGCACTGGAAGTGAGTTTGAGCAATACAGATATTATGAACCAGGAGATGACCCAAAAAGAATTGACTGGAAGTATTTTTCCAGGTCTGGCAAGTATATGATAAAAGAATCCCAAGCAGAAAGTCACTTAAATATCACTTTAATGCTGGATTTGTCAGGGTCTATGAATTATGAGGAAAATGGAATTAAAAGAATTGATTATGCTAAAAACCTTCTAGCGACCTTAGCATATTTAGCCCACCTTCAAGGGGATTCTTTGACATTTTTCACTTTTCATGATGGGAAACTCACGAAAAAAGTAGCACCATCTCCAAAAAGTTTTCAACGTATTTTATATTATCTCGAAGCTGAAGAAGCTTCTGGTTCTTGGCCCGTTTCCAAACATTCGTTTCCAGCTTTAAAGAGTAGGCAAAAGGAATTGATTATTCTTGTTTCTGATTTTTTGCAAAAGGATAATGAATGGATAGAAATAGTCGAAGAGATGAGACATCCACAGAAGGAAATTGTCTTATTTCAACTTTTGGGTAGGCAAGAAGTGGAATTTGATATGAAAGGAAGTTTTATTTTCAAAGACCTGGAAAGTGATAAGGAGATTACTTTGGATGGCGCTACCGCAAAAAAAGAGTACATCGAATCAATTAGAACCTATCTAAAATCTTTGAAAGAGGCTTTTCATCAGCCTACTATTCATTTAATGCAGGAGACGATTGACGAACCTATCGCCTCGGTAGTTTCCAAGTTTCTTTCCAAAAGATCATTTGTCTAATGGAATTTCTCCAACCGATATTGCTTTGGGGACTTTTAGGATTATCTATTCCTATTGCCATCCATTTATGGAATGGAAAAAAAGGAAATAAAGTCTCTTGGGCAGCTATGGCTTGGTTATCTGAGCAAGAAAATCAGTCCTCAAAATCCATTCGGTTAGATCAATTATTCGTTTTGATTTTGAGAATGTTGATGATCATTTTACTCGTTTTTTTGCTTTCAAAACTGATTTTAAATTCTTGGACTTTAGAAGAAGAGTTGAAAATAATACACTTGGTTGCATCAGATAAACAGGTTTATGAAGAGTATAGATTTGAGTTGGAACAGGCAATTGAAAGGGGAGAGGATGTATTTTGGTTAGAACCTGATTTGACAGATATATCAAATGAAATAAACCCTAGAGAGCATTCTTCACAACAAATTCAAAAGACATTAAACAAATTACCCTCAACTATTTCAGAATTGAATTTATACTTTCCAAATTCTGAAAATTACTTGGGAGATAATTTATTCATCAGTCCAATCAAACCAAAAATTCACCTAGCAAAAACAGCGTTCAAAAAAGCTAATAACTCTGTCATAGCAATTGACTCTTCCCGCGTTCTTGAAATGAATGAATTTGGAATTCTAGCAGTTTCATCGTTTGAATCTAGCAAACAAGCTACTGCTGTGTTAAAAAATCTAGGGTATTATTTTGGAGAAATAGAAGACGAGACGAAATTAATTGTTCAAGCAGCATTAAATTCGATTTCAACTGTTATGAAAATCAAGTTTGATGAAGTGCAAGAAATGGAACAGGCAAAGTTAATTTTCGACCGAAACTTTCCTGAGAAAATTGACGGTGATAAACTTTACTTTCTATTCAATAAATCTGGATTTCCACATCATCAAAACGTTCTCTTTTTACCCGAGACACTAAGCTTTGAAAGCACTGAAATGGTACAAGAAGGTGAATTCCCTGAGTATCTTTTGAGAGAATTGGTAAACTTTTCAGGCCTCAAAAATCTTGATACAGAAGTAACTCAAAAACAAATCGAGTCTCGGTTTATGATCAAAGAAGAGGATAAACAAAATAAAAAATCAGGATTGGAGATTCTCCTGAGTGGATTGTTCATTCTTACTTTTGGAATGGAACGCTATTTCTCAAATCAAAGAGGGATATGAGTAAGATAGAAAAACATATTTCCAATATTGAAATCCAAATTAGGATTAATACCATACTGAAGGCATTATTCATAGGCTTTGGTTCAGGTTTATTGTTTTTCACTTTTCAGGATTCTTGGCTAGTCACCATTTTCGTGTTTTTGATTTCTTTTTTGATCGGAGCTTATTTTCTTGGATTGTTCAAGAATCAAAAAAATACTGCGATTCAAATCCTCCATAAAAGATTTCCTTCTATGGAATTCAGCCTTGAGTTGTTGGAAAAGAAGGATAGAAATATTGCTGAATCTTTGCAATGGGAAAGAATTAATCTTCAAATTCCAAATGAAAAGCCTTCAATTTATCATGAGAATCTAAAAGTGTTTCTTGTGTTTTTTCTGCTTTCTTTAGCTGTTTTTGGATTGGGGTTTATTAACTGGTCAATAGAGTCAAATGTAGAAACGCAAGTACTTGGTATAAGCAATGAATTAGCACCTGAGGAGGCTGTTCTTCCTATTGAGATTTCAAGCTTGAATGTTTTTATTAATCCCCCAGCCTATACAGAATTACCAAGGATAGAACAGCAAAATCTTGAGATTAAAACCATAAAAGGTTCCCGGATTCAATGGGAAGCAGGATTCACAAATTCTGAAAATCTTGAAGTGAAGCTAGTTAATTCCCAAGGGGATGAATTGGGGTTTAAAAAGGAAGGTCAGCAATATACTTTAATCGACGAAGCTTCAGGTTCTGGAATTTATGCCTTGAGAGGATATCAAGAGGAAGAAAAGGTTTTTGAGTCTTCCTATTTTACAATGGAAGTCTACGAAGACAAGAAGCCTGTTATTCAACCTACTGAAAAGGAAATTTATAAATTTCACTTTCAAAAGGATTCTCAAAAAATGGAAATTGAGGCGAAAGTTTCAGACGATTTTAAGGTGAAAGAGGTTTATCTGGTTGCCACTTTAGCTCGAGGTTCTGGTGAGAATGTCAAATTCCGTGAAAGTAGAATTGACTTAAATCAGCGCAATTTTCAATCATCCACCTTACGAACCCAATTGGATTTTGAAGCATTGGAATCCCGACAGGGTGACGAGTTGTACTATTATTGGGCAGCAATAGATAATAAATCACCGGAATCGAATTTTTCAAGATCTGACACCTACTTTATCAAATATGTAGATTCAACAGGAATAGGAGAGGAGGAATTGGCTGGAATGGCAATTACTGTATTGCCAGAATATTTCAGAAGTCAGCGGCAAATAATAATAGACACTGAAAAATTAATTGCTCAACGAGGTAAAATAAAGAAACAAACCTTCAATGAAACTTCCAATGAAATCGGATACGATCAGAAATTGCTCCGGTTAAGATATGGACAGTATTTAGGAGAAGAGTTTGAAAATTCTGCTGGAGGTGGTTCTATGGAAGAGGACGATGGAGATATTTTGGCAGGATATCGACATGCACATGATGAAGAAGGGGAACATGAGATAGCAGTCATATCGGGAGAGGCAAATGAATCGATTAGTGAGAATGTTACTGAGTCAGAATATAACAGTGAGGATGAATCGGGATTGGGAAATCTCCTGAGTGCCTTCATGCATGATCATGGGGCAGAGGATGAGAATACCTTTTATGAAGAATCTACCAAAAGTGCTTTAAAAATGGCCTTGCAACAGATGTGGGAGTCTGAGTTATATTTAAGACTTTATGAGCCTGAAAAAGCTTTGCCATTTGAAAAGAAGGCATTGGAATACTTAAAATCAGTTCAGCAGAAATCCAGAGTTTATGTGAAAAGAACAGGATTCGATCCTGCACCCATAAAAGAAGAGGAGAAAAGATTAAGTGGAGAATTGGAGGATATAAATCAACGAATTGATAAAGAACAAGCTGTAACAAGGAATAAGATAAAACCTCTTGCTTCACAAGTTTTGGGTATGTTGTCTAAAAATCAACTTTCCTCTGAAGATCAGCTGATAATTTCTGAATTGGGTAAATTATGGACTTCCAGAATGCAATATTCCGGAATGGATGAATGGTCAGTATTGTTAGCCCTTCAGCAACTCTCTTCTGGTGAAATCACTATGGAGAATAAGATTAAATTAGTTGAGTCGCTTTACCCGCTTTCAAATTCAGAAGAAAAACTGGCAGCATCATACTTTCAGCAAAAAGAATTGAAAGAGGCATTTTTGAAAAACATAAAATGATGCAGTTAAATCCTTCTATGCCCAATACTTGGGTGATCATTTTTATTGTTTTGATTCTGTTGATTTTAGGAGTCCAGTTTTACCAAATTTTTAATTCTAAAAACCCTGGGGAAAAGAAAGTAATCAAGGCAATTTTAAATTTACTCTTAGGTTTTAGTTTTATCTTATTCTTAATCCAGCCCAACTGGAATGTGAATTCAGGATCTGAACCTGTTCTGGTATACTCTAATGATGTTTTTCCCGATCAAATAAAGTTTCTAAAAGATAGTCTTGGTTTAAAGCGAGTTGAAAAAATTGAAGAATACAAAGGTAGAGGAAATCCAGTTTATTTGTTTGGTCAAAATTACTCTGAATTAGCATTAAATAAACTTACAGAAAAATCCATCATATGGATTGAAAATTCTTCCATAAATGAACTAGATAATCTCAAATGGAAAGGAGTATTGAGGACAGGAGAAGTTCAAAATATCCTTGGGGAATTGAACGTGGATAAGGCCTCAACACTAGAATTGAAATTTGAAAATCGGGTCCTACGGCTGGATTCTTTAACAATAGGGCAAAATCAATTTGAGTTTAATTTCCCTGTTAATATATCCGGAAGAAACGAATTGGGGCTTTATTTAAATGATTCATTATTAGAGGAGATTCGCTTTTTTTCCATCCCCTCAAAACCAAAAAGTTACAGTCTTAGAATTTCTTTTCCAGACCCTGAAGTAAGAGCTCTAACTCAATATTTACTAAAAAGGGGTGAAAAAGTTGAGGAGAAAATCCAGATTTCAAGATCCAGCGAAATTCGGTCTGATCTTATTGAATTAGATTCATTAAAGGTGCTGATCGGAGATTTGAACCAACTAAAAACTAAAAGTGTAAAAGAAGAACTAAGCCAAGGGGCTGCTTCTGTTTTATTAATTAATTCTCAAAACCCTGAAATTGAAATCAAAGAATTGAATGGCCTATTTGGTACAAATTTTCAACTGACAAGAAGTACCTCGGATGAATTTAGATTGTTGGAATCAGGAGTTGAAGCCCTACCATATGAGTTTGTTCCAAGTGCAGGTCAAAAATTGATGTTAGAGAATTCAATTGCCATAGAAAATCTTGGGAATTTAAAAGTTGGGATGAGCTTAATCAGTCAAACATTCCCGAAATACTTGAGCGGTGATACCATAACTTATGAACGGATTTGGGATGAAATTCTGGGTGAAATTTCTCCCAATGAATTGGAGAATTGGAAATATGATGCGCCTTTTTTTACAAATCAAGTCAATAAGGTCATTTATAACGGAATTAAAACAGAGTTAAAGTCAATAGTATTGGATAGTGATTCTATTTTTCTTCAACAAGACCTCATTAATCCACAAACAAAATTTGCGAATTTTTTAGCTCAAAATTCAGGCTGGAGGACTCTTGCAGACACTGTGGAAGTCTTTGTCTATGGGGAAAATGAATTGAAACCTATTCATTCCGAGCTAATTCTTTCTAACTTTTTAAAGAGTCAAAATATGAATCAATCTGATGCAGAAGTTGAAACGGAAAATATCGGTATTCAGGATTGGGTCTGGCTTTCGATATTTTTGCTTCTATTTGGATTATTGTGGTTGGAACCTAGAATAAATTATTGATTTTTTTAAGTTTTTTGTAGCACTAACTGGTGCAAACTCGTCATGGTTCAAAAACCATTATGAAAGCTCTTCTTAAACTTTCTTTAGTACTTTTCTTCTTTGGCCTAACAGGAGAGGAAGAGAACAGTACACGTACTATTGAGGAGAAGTGTCAGCTTGGGAATAATGAATTATTGGTATATGAAGATTCGGGGATGTATCATCTCATGAATTTTCATCGTATAGATTATTCAGATTTAGAAAAGACTGAATTATTCTCAGTCAGACAGAAAGTTAATTGGAAATTAAATCAGCCATTTGTCATTGGTAAAGTAATAACGTATTGAATTGAACTATACGGAAGAGGAGTTGATAGCCGGTTGCAAACGGCGTTCAGCAAAACATGAGGAAATCTTCTATAAAAAATACTATGGCTATGTCATGGGGATAAGTCTGTCCTATTCAAAGGAGAGGGATTTGGCTTTGGAAATTACAAATGATTCCTTTTTAAAATTTTTTGCTTCCATTAGAAAGGTTGAAAGTTTTCTTACTGTCAAAGCATGGCTCAGAAGAATAACTGTCAATACTGCAATAGATTACTATAGAAAAAACAAGAAATATCAGAATCATTCTGATCTGGCAATAGATTTACCAAATGAGGTGGAAATAAATGCGCTATCAAGTTTGGGCTTTGAAGATATTATCAAATTAATAAACCAATTACCTCAAGATCATAAGCTAGTATTTAATCTCTACGAAGTTGAAGGGTATAGTCACAAAGAAATTGCTGATAAAATGGGGATCACGGAAGGTTCTTCGCGGGTTTATCTCACTCGGGCGAAAGTAAAGCTCCGTCAATTGGTACAAATACATTTAAAAGAATATGAAGGAAGATAAGTCGGATAAATGGATCGCCTCTTCCCTGAAAAAATATTTGGAAGAGGGTCAAACTCCTTATGAAATAGGAGCTTGGGAAAACTTTCAGAAAATAAGGAAGGCAAGGAGGCGTAAGGTTATTACCTATTGGATTGGTGCTGTAGCAGCATCATTGTTATTACTATTTGGGATTTCTCAAGTTTTTCTTGAACAAAATGATCTTTTAAATGGGGACAGTGATGTTTTGGTTTTGGGGAATTCAGAAAAACTTGACAATCCTTTAAATTCCCTTGAAAATATTCAGGAAGATAGGGGGAGTGAAAATAAAAATATTGAAGTGATTGAGGGGGGTACTCCAACGAATCCAAGTGATGAACTGAATTCAAGAGAGCCTGTTCCAGGAACTCTTGAGAAAGAAACAAAATCTAAAAACTTTGCTTTTTCAAAAGAGCAAAATGCAGTAGAGTCAATTAGTAAAGAAAACAATTCCATTGCAATGGAGTCTGACTCCAAAAGCCAAGAGAAGGAGAAGAGTGATAATCTATCCAATGAGAAATCCTTGGCAGCAATAAATCCTGAAAAGGAAAAAGTGAACACGGAAAATTCTACTAATTCTTCAGAGCAAAACGTCAATAAAGAAAGCTTCAATAGCTCGCTAATTAATCCTGAGGAATCAATTGGGAAAACCAACCTGATAGCTGATAAAGAGGATGTGATGACTAAAGAAGAAGACTTTCCGGAAATACCTAAAGAGCATACTAAAGTTTACCTTGGAATGGGACTTACACCAGGATTTGGTTCATTTCAGGAAAACAATACTACCACTACTGCTTCAAGTTTCGGAGTCGGGATGTCATTAAATGTTGATCTTCCTGGAAAATTGACATTAGGATCTGGATTTGGAGTTAACTATCTGAACCAGCAAAATGAATCTCAAATGCCAATAACCATTGCTGGATACCGGACTTCTCAAGTGGAAACGCAAGATATTCAGCAGGTTCAATTGGAACTTCCACTTTATTTAAGATACCCCATTACCAGAAATAATTCTATATCCATTCAGGCAGGTTTTTCAAATCTATATGCAATTAACCGAAATGCAGAACAAGTTACGACAGTGAATGAACAAGTTGCAGTTAATAATTCCTCCGATAATAGTTCCTTTGCATTGGCAAGTAATTCGATTTCGCAAACACAGGTTTTGACCAATGATGATTCAAGATTTTATCCTTTTGCAACTTTAAATTTCGGTTTAAATTTCCGGGTTTTAGAATCTAAAAAGGTGAATTATATGATCATGCCTTTTTATAACCATCAGCTTAGGACTATTTCAGGTTTTGGAGATAATTTCGGCATGTTTGGAGCGAGCTTAAAATTTAATTTTGGTGGAGTAGAAAAGTAATTAAAGAGTAAAATAGTAGAAGCTATCAAAAGGGTTTGAGGAATTTTACATCTTCAAATCCTTTTTTTTATTTTATTTTTTAGAAATTAAGCGATACCAATAGACCCGGATTCCTTTTAAGTTTAACATTTTAATTAGTTCAATTTATGTTTACCAATACGAAGGCTTTCGGGGGTTTCTCTGTAGATGATCTGCACGATGCTAAAATTTTTTATCGTGAGATTTTAGGAATAGAAGTAGAGAAATTATCAATGGGGATACTATGCCTTAAATTTCCTGATGAAAATCAAATTATGATTTACCCAAAAATAAATCATAAACCGGCTTCTTTTACGGTTTTAAATTTCCCAGTGAAAAATGTCGAGGAGGCAGTTGATAAATTAATTGAAAAGGGAGTTGTTTTTGAGCAATATCAAGATCCTATTAAAACAGATGAAAAAGGGATTTGTAGAAATTCAGGCCCATTGATCGCATGGTTTAAGGACCCAGCAGGTAATATTCTTTCTATTCTTGAAGACGTTTAAATTGAACCAAAAAAAAATCCCAAAGTAGAACTTCGGGATTTTCTCGATTCATCTAGGATTTAATAGTTGGTATAATTAGTAATAAGCTGCAGATCTAATTTCTTGTTTGTGTCTGCAGTAGATTCCAAACCTCTCAAAATAAGCGAATAGATGTGATTGCCATTTAGTTCGATATCATTAGCGGTCACTAAAACTTCACCACTATTTTTTGATTTTATGGTGAAATCGTAGGTGCCTATTGAAATTCCTTCAAAATCACTTGCCGAACCGAATTCCAAATCATCTGTGAAAGTTGACATTTGACCCGAGACCTCCAGTGAAACGTTTCCAGCGTCTGGAGACAAATTCACTAAACGTATTTGAGCTTCTTCCGCAATTGGATTCTCCCACTCATCTTGGATCATTACCGCATCAATCTGATCGACATTATCTAAAACAAAAATTGAATAAACACTGTCAGCTTTGACTATGAAATTCTTTTCTAAAAGTACACTTGAAGAATATGCAGAAGTGAACCTAAAAGTTCTCTCTCCTATGTAAAATGGCCCATAACTTATCCCTTCTGTATATTTGATAGGGAAGTTGTTAATCTTGTTTTGGTTTGCATAAATGTCCATTTCCGGAGCATTGGGAGACCCCTGGTAGACTAATACATAGCCTGCTGGTGGTAATGGCATGGTGTTTTCATTATCAAGGCAACTAGTTAAAAAGACTGTAGCGCCGATGAATAAAAGGGTGATTAAATTTTTCAGATTTCTTAAAGACCAGTTTTTCACTCTGTAAATCATAGTATTTGGTAAATTATTTTTTCACAACTGTGACGGACCCAAAAAGTAAAACGCTTCAACAAGCATAAAATTTTCTCTAAATTTTAAAGATTGGTTCCAATCTGGAATTCTCCAGTTTATAATGGAAATGATTTTGCCGATTTTTATAGTAGCTTGGATTAAATACTTATGGTGGGTAATTTAAAAGAGTTCACGGTAAGTGTCATTTATTTAGTCAAATGAGGAAAATAACTTCTAATTCGTTCCCGTTCTTGTTGCTTTTTTTCATCTATTCTTGTGTTCAGAAACAGGAGGAAGTCCAACGGCCCAACATTCTTTTTGCTATTATGGATGATGTCACCTACCTCCATATGGGAGCATATGGATGTGATTGGATTAAGACTCCGAATTTTGATCGAGTTGCTGCTCAAGGAATTCTATTCCAAAATGCATATACGCCAAATGCCAAATGTGGACCTTCGAGATCAAATATTTTGACAGGCAGAAATTCCTGGCAACTTGAGGAGGCAGTTAATCACTGGGCCTATTTTCCTACTAAATTCAAATCCGTGGCAGAATCACTGTCTGAAAACGGGTATCACGTTGGCTATACAGGTAAGGGTTGGGCTCCTGGAGTAGCTGTAAATGAAGATGGAAGTCCCAGAAATTTACTGGTTAATAACTACAGTGAAATAAAACTTACGCCTCCTACATCACAAATCAGCAATGTGGATTATGCTTCTAATTTTGAGGTTTTCTTAAAAGATAGAAAAGATGGAGAACCCTTCTTTTTTTGGTATGGAGGATTGGAACCTCATCGTGCTTATGAATATGGATCAGGAATTTCCAAAGGAGGAAAGAAAATTAGTGATATAAATGAAGATGATATTTTTGACTTTTGGCCAAAGGGTGATTCTGTAAGAACAGATCTTTTAGATTATGCTTTCGAAATAGAATATTTTGATACACAATTGGGGAAAATGTTGGATCAGTTAGAAGCTTCAGGTGAAATAGATAACACGTTGATTATCGTAACATCTGATAACGGAATGCCATTCCCTAGGATAAAAGGGCAGGAATATGAATATTCAAATCATCTTCCTCTTGCAGTCATGTGGCCTAAAGCCATCAAATCCATCGGTAGAAAAATTGAGGATTTAGTAAGCTTTATCGACTTTGCACCAACGTTTTTAGAAATAGCTGGAATTTCCCAGGAATCCTCAGGCATGGCAGAAATAACAGGTAAAAGTCTTACTAGGTATTTGTTTTCTGATCAAGAAGGGCTAATTTCTAAAGAGGGTAGTAGTGTTTTAATTGGAAAAGAAAGACATGATATTGGACGTCCTGATGATGTAGGATATCCTATTCGAGGGATGATTAAAGATGGATTGTTGTATCTAAGAAATTTTAAGACTGAAAGATGGCCTGCAGGAAACCCTGAGACTGGCTACCTCAACACAGATGGAGGAGCCACAAAAACAGTTGTCTTAAATAGTATTTACAACCCTGAAACTTTCAAATATTGGTACTGGTCTTTTGGGAAAAGAGAGGAAGAAGAACTTTATGATATTAAAAATGATCCAGATTGTATGAGGAATTTGGCTCAGGAAATTGAATATCAAGACAAAGTTGGCGAGATGAGAGTTGAGTTAATTTCTAAGCTTACCTCACAAGGAGATCCAAGGATGTTAGGAAAAGGGGATCTTCTAGAAAGTTATCCATACGCAGATAAAAGTGGGATTGATTTTTATAACCGCTATTTAAAAGGGGAGGAAGTGAGATTTGGATGGGTTAATAAATCTGATTTTCAGGATCTCTCTAAAATTGAAACCTATCTGCAAATGAAAAATCAAAGTGGAGATATTCAAATTGAAAAAAGGTAGGGTTTGAATTGAAGTATGATTTCAATTGAAAAATTTAGAAATAGAATAGTTTTTCTTTTGAAATTGGAGAAGATTGGAATTCTTTTTCTACTTAAATGATTCCTAATTGATAACTACGAAAAAGCTCTCCTTTTTATATGCAGAAAAACCAAATTTTACTGGAAGGTAAAATTCTTAATTCTTTGACTTCTCTGGCCTGGCCTATAATCATGGCTAATATCTTGCAGACAGCTTACCAATTGATTGATACCTTTTGGCTGGGAAGATTAGGGGCTAATGCAGTCGCAGCTGTAAGTATCAGTTTTCCGATTTTATTTTTCATCTTATCTCTGGGGGCAGGATTAACTCTCGCAGGAACTGTTTTTGTTTCTCAATATAAGGGAGCAGGAGATCAAAAAATGATCAATTTTTCTGCCTCCCAAACATTTATTGTCGTTTTTTTAGTATCTATTTTATTAGCGATTATCGGTTTTTTGGGAGCAAATCCTTTAATGAATCTAATTGGAGCAGGGCCTGAAATTCTAACTGATTCGGTAACCTATTTTCAAGTTTCTTCTTGGGGCTTTGTATTCTTATTCATGTTTTTCTTGTTTCAGTCCTTAATGCGAGGAATAGGAGATGTGATGCTTCCAATGTACATCGTGCTTGGGACAGTATTTCTTAATCTTGTGTTAGACCCACTTTTTATTTTTGGATATGGATCCATTCCCGGATATGGTGTAGCAGGTGCTGCAATTGCCAGTGTTATTACTCAGGGACTTTCTGCTGTTGTTGGGATTACCATTTTGTTTGTAGGAAAAAGAGGAATTCAAATAAGTTTACCTGAAATGATACCTCAATGGGGGTGGGTTAAACGCCTGTTTTCGTTGGGAATACCTTCGAGTTTGGAGCAATCTTCCCGTGCGGCTGCCATGACTCTCATGGTGATGTTGGTGACAAGTTTTGGAAGTGAAGTAGTAGCTGCTTATGGAATCGGAGCACGAATTTTAAGTTTGGTTATTGTTCCTGCATTGGGTTTTGCGATAGCTACTACGACTCTAGTGGGGCAAAATATAGGAGCAGCAAAGATAAAAAGAGCTGAGAAAATCGGTGATTTGAGTAGTAAAATCGCATTCTTTGGTTTAAGTGCGATTGGACTTGTTTTATTTGCCTTTGCTGAAACCCTTACCCGGTTTTTCGTTCCAAATGACCCTCAAGTAATCCAAGATGGTGCAAAGTTTATTCGTATCATGGCCCCCAGTTTCGGCTTATTGGGAGTCCAGCAGGTTTTAAATGGACTATTCAACGGTGCAAGGTTTACGAAAGCTTCTATGCTGATCTCTGTTTTTAGCATGTGGGTGATTCGGTTTCCTGTAGCTTTTATACTTTCATCTAATACGGAATTAGGTTTTGAAGGGATTTGGTGGGCATTTCCAATATCCAATTTTGTAGCGGCAACTGTTGCATTTATTTATTATAAAACTGGTCATTGGAAACTTAGAACCATTCGGAATCGGAAGATTTGGTTTGAACAAGGATTAGGCTAAAGGAATAGTTATATTATTTCTGAATGTTTTCGAGTTGATAGTTTTCAGATTATTTTGAGTTCATGATTTTTTTCCAAACAATTAATTATAATTTGTAGGTAGTTTTTGGATTGAATTTTAATCAATCGGTTTTTGACCAAATGGATGATTTTTTCTCATCCCTTTCGAATATCTGGCATAAACCCAGTTTTACTGCATAAACAGAATCTTTAAAAAGAAAGGTTTTAGAATTTAAAAGACTAATTTTTATCATGGCTAATTTAAAAATCAAACTAAAAGGGAACGATCATTTACCATACTTAAAAGGAGAAGATAGTGGTTTTGAATTATATGGATTGGATCAGGCCTTTACTGTTTTTAGTCCAACTCGAGGAGATGTGGAAGAACAAACCATCGATTTAGGCGAGGATAAGATTATTGAGTTTGAATTTGATGATGATAGTATTTGGATAGGTGATAAGGAAAACCTAAATGAGATTTTTCCAGAAGATTTTAAGAGATCAGGGGAAGAAGAAGAACTTCTCTTACCAAATGAAATTAGTTCGGATGAATTAGAGAGAGGAATATTAAAAAAGGTCGGAATAAAATTGATAAAGATTTTTGTCAAGAAAAAGGTAATCCGGCCAAAAATGAGAGAAATGGCTTTTAAGCTTGAAAATAAGCAGCTTGCATTTCTTGGGAATGATTTTGAAGCAGTAAAATTTGGAATTCTTTGTCGTTGTTTACCGGATTTTGAATTGGAGGAAGCGAAAGATCTGGATGCCTCAAAGAGACACCTATTATTTTTGCACGGTACGGGATCTTCTACAAAAAGTTCATTTGGGGAATTTAAAGATTCAGACGAATGGAATTCTTTGCTTAATGGCTATGGATCCACTCAAATTTTAGCTTTTCAACATAGAACTTTAACAACGAGTCCCCTAGAAAATGTTCTGGAGTTGGTGAGTCAACTCCCCAATGGGATTGAATTAGATGTTATAAGTCATTCTAGAGGTGGATTGGTGGCAGATGTGTTTGCAAGATTTTGCTCCAAAACGAAAGGTTCTGATCCTCAGGAAAAAAGAATATTGTTTGACCCTGCTGAGAAAGGAGTTTTACTCGATAATGAGCGAGATAGAGATTTAGAGGTTATAGAAAAATTGGAGGATTTGATGGAATCCAAAAATATCAAGATCCGAACTATGGTACGGGTCGCATGTCCAGCCAATGGAACAACTCTGGCCTCAAAACGACTTAATATTTATTTAAATGTCACTTTCAATTTAGTAGGATTAGCTACTGGTCAGGCCGGAAACCCAATTTATGTGGCCTTCAAAGAAACCATCATGGAGGCAGTGGCATGCAAAGATGATGTGGACGTTTTGCCCGGATTGGAAGCAATGAATCCCAAATCTCCATTTATCAAAGCTTTGAATTATCAAGGATCTGAAATTGAAATAGAATCTTCCTTGTTTGTGGTTGGGGGAAGCAGTGAATTAAGCTTAAAATTTAAGAGTTTAGTGGTTTTGGTTGGGAAGTTTTTCTTTCTCGACAAAAATGACCTCGTTGTTGATACCGAGAGTATGAAATGGGGTGCTATAAGAAAGCCAGGCAATGTTTCAATATTGATTGAAAAAAGTGGGCAAATAGACCATTTTAAATATTTTTCTACCCCAAGAACTTCAAAAGCAATCATTGATGCTTTGGAATCGGAGTTGGGACAAGTACCAGAAGGATTTATCACCCAAGTTAAAACAAGCAGCGCTGAAAGAGGAGTTCTAGGTCTAGAGGGAGGAAAATATAAACGCGATAAAGTTTCGGGAGACCGTCCGATTGTTATCATTCTTCCAGGTATAATGGGCTCTAATCTTAGGGATGATAATATGCTTTGGATTAATTATTTCAGATTCTTGAAAGGTGATTTATCACAATTGAAATATCAGGGCGGTGGCTCAGAGCATGTTTCAGCTGATTCATTAATAGCAACTTCCTACGAAGATCTAGGAAAAAACTTGGAGAGATCTTATGATGTAGTAACTTTTCAATTTGACTGGAGACTTCCTTTAAAGCATAGTGCGGAATTATTAAATAAAAAGATAACAAGCCTTTTAGATAACAAGCAACCTATTAAAATAGTTGCTCACAGTATGGGAGGTGTTCTGGTCAGAGACTTTATACTTTACCACCCAGAGACTTGGAATGAATTAAATTCCTCTATCGGATTTCGAGCGGTATTTCTAGGCTCTCCATTAGGTGGGTCTTATAGAATTCCATATGTTTTATTTGGAAGGGATAGTATCATCCGACTTTTGGGGAAAATTGATATTAGACATTCTACCAAAGACTTATTGAATGTATTCTGCGATTTTCCAGGGATTTTGAATCTTCTTCCTATTGGGAAAAATAGCAGACATGACTTTTCTGATAGAAATTTGTGGGAGAAACTAAGAGCAGCTTCAGGTGATGAATCATGGCCAATTCCATCCAAGAAAGTATTGGAGGAATTTGGAGAACATCAAGAAGTTGTAATCCAAAAATCAGACAAAATTGACTTTAGAAATATTTGCTATATAGCTGGTCAGAGTAGTAAAAAGAATTTTACTGTTTCCAACCTTGATATTAAAGATGGGGAATTGGTTTTTTATGGGACCAATGCAGGGGATGAAAGTGTGACTTGGGAATCAGGGATCCCTGAAAGTATTAAGAAATCAGGTCAATATTATTATTGTAATGTAACCCATGGAGGTCTTTCAAAAGACAGTAAACTATTTGCCGCAATTGAGGACCTATTGATTTATGGGAGTACCACAAAATTGCAAAATAGTCTTCCTAGCGTCAGGGGTGATGAAAAAGACTTTGTAGCTACTGAAACTGAAGTCTTTGATATCAGTCAAGAGAATGTTCTGAACACTTTGATTGGTGTAGATAAAGGAGAAGAGAAATGGACGGTAGAGAAGCCCATACGTGTAAGTGTTAGCCATGGAGATTTGAAATATGCAAAATTCCCTGTGCTGGCTGGCCATTTTGAGTATGATTCTATCTTGACCACTGAGAAAGCTATTGATGATGAACTGAATGGAGAGTTGAGTAGATTACTCCGAATGGGGCTATATCCCGGTCCTATTGGAACTAATCAAATTGTTATGGCCGATAAAAACTTGAGAAGAGATTTTCAAGGAGCAATAATTGTTGGTTTAGGGGTTCCCGGTGAGCTTTCTGCTTATCAACTCATGATCTCAATTGAGAAGGGAGTTTCAAGATATTTAACGATAAGAAATCAGGCAGAATCTAGTTCCAACCAAGAAACCATAGGTATTTCTGTTATCGCAATTGCTAATTCTTACGGTGGCTTATCCACAGACAGCTCTATCCGGGCTGTATTTCTTGGAGTTCAACGTGCAAATAGAAATATTCGAGATTTCTACCAAGGTAAAATACAAGGTATTGAAGAGATAGAGATAATTGAGCTTTACAATGATAAGGCACTTTCTATTCTAAAGACAATACAGAAATTACAATCTACTGATAGAAGAGAATTTAATATTGTATTTGGCGGGAAAGGTCTCATTTCGAAAATTGGAAGGAGATGGAGAATCCCCTATGATAACTCTTCTGACTGGTGGACAAGAATTACTGTTTGTGAAGAAATAAAAGATGGATCGGAAAAATTTAGAATGTCCGTTGCGACAAGTGGAGCAAGTGAAAAAGTTGAAGAAGTAGAGTCAAACAATAAGACATTAGCAATCTTGCTAAAGGATATGACCATGAAGAACCGCTATTCTCCCGAGATTGCAAAAACCATGTTTGAGCTGCTAATCCCCCTAAGCTTTAAAGAGGAATTAAAACGTCAAAATAATATTTCTTGGGTTTTGGATATTGCCTCAGCAGAATATCCTTGGGAGATGATTCAAGAGGATATTAATTCAGTACCCTTATGTATTCACTCCGGAATGGTACGTCAACTTGCCACAGGAAACTTCAGGGATAAGACTTCAAGGGTAAATGAGAATACTGCTCTTATAGTAGGCGACCCTCAGCTTGATAATTTCTTTTCACAGCTTCCTGGAGCAAGAAAAGAGGCTGAATTAGTTGCGAGTATTTTAAAAGAAGAGGGCTTTATAACCCAGAGTTTAATAAATAGTACTGCCTCTGAAATTTTCTTAAAACTCTTTTCAAGAAACCATAAAATCATCCACCTCGCAGGACATGGAGTATTTAATTATGGGCCAAAAAAATCTACTGGAATGATCATAGGAAATGATTCTTTTTTAACACCAGGTCAGATAGCTGGAATGAGTGAAACGGCGGAATTGGTATTTGTTAATTGTTGCTATTTGGGTCAGATGGATAAAGATGCAGAACTGAACAGTCAGCAAAAAAATAAATTTGCGGCAAATATTGGAACTCAATTGATTAACAATGGTGCCAGATCTGTAATCGTGGCCGGATGGGCAGTAGATGATACTGCTGCACTGGAATTTGCCAGAAATTTTTATAAAAACATGTTTGCTGGAGATGGTTTTGGGGAAGCAGTTAAGAAATCCAGAAAGAAGATATATGAAGAATATGGAAGAAGAACCAATACCTGGGGAGCATTCCAATGTTATGGTGACCCTTTTTATAAATTGATCAATTACAAGCAGGGTAATTCCAATGATTCGGGGATTTTGGTGATTGAAGAAGTTGAGATAAAATTGAAGAATCTGAGTCAGCAAATGGAAGCGAATAATTATAATCCAGAATCTGTACTAAAACACATGATTCAATTGGAAGCTTCCCTTGAAAAGTTAGGAATTGAAAATGATAGAACCTTGGAATTAGCTGCCTCCATTTATAATGGACTAAATGAATATTCAAGGTCTTGTAATTGCTATAAAAAATTGATTGGAAGAGGTCAATCTAATTTTTCAATTAAATCCATAGAACAATACTGCAATGTCAGATCCAAACTAGCTGTCAAAAATTATTTAGAAGAAGAAGAAAATGGGCCTAATACGGTAGATGTGTTAGAAGAGGTTATTTCTGATCTTAAGGAATTAACTGATCTTAAGGCATTAATTCGATTAGGAGAAAATTCGGAAAGGCTAAGCTTACTGGGTAGCGCTTACAAACGAAAAATGTTTGTTCTTCTTAAAATGTCTTCGAAAGACTATCAAACCGCCCTTTCGGAAGCAATATCTTATTATGAAAAAGCTTCCAAAGCAAGTGAGTTAAGAAATCCGTATCCCTTGACCAATTGGCTTATTCTTTTGAAATTAAAACTATTAAGTGTAGGAAAAACAGGTGTTAGCGGCTTACCAATTAAGGCAAGAAAAGCGATAGTTGAACTTCTTGAAAAATATTCAAAAGACCCTACTAGTCTTAAGAATTATTGGACGATGACGAATAACACTACACTAAAATTAACTCAATTCTTGATAGGAGTTCCTAATGTAGAGATTTCTGAAGTTCAGAGTCTATATGAAATGCTTTGGAAAAAAGCTGGAAACAAAGGTCATAAAGTGGCGGAAATCGAAAATCTAGAGATAATTTGCTCTGTTCTATCAAAAATGGATTCTAAACATGCAGTGATGCTTGGTGATAGTATAACTGGTCTGATGAAAAATCTTAAAGTTAAGATGTAATTAGAAAGTTAATTTTCTTTAAAGTCTAATAAAAAAGCCCTGAAATTATTAATTCCAGGGCTTTTGAGCAGAGAGTGGGGGATTCGAACCCCCGGTACGGTTTGACCCGTACGACAGTTTAGCAAACTGCTGGTTTAAGCCACTCACCCAACTCTCTATTTTGGGTATTTCTAAGTAGAATTGAAACTCTTCTCAATTTTCCTGATCGGAGATTCTCTTTTCCTTTAGGCGTTGCAAATATAAATCAATTGCTAAGATTATTACAAGATAAATAGCTTTAGAAATCATTTCTGGACTATTATTTCTTTAAAATACTGGTAATCAAAAGAAATAATTTTTATGTTCACATTCTGTAATTTGAAAAAACAGTAATTTCAATGAATTTTTTTTGGGATATAATTTTTTAATAAGTAGATAACTTACTGCCTTTATGTTAATTCAAACGATAAATGGGGATTTTTTGATTGAAAGAAATCTTAAAAAAGCTGATTGTTTAACGATAAAAACTAACTCCAAAGAAGAGATGCAAAGATTTTTTGGTTCTTGCGAAATAATTAGCACTTCAGATTCTGAATTTCCTTTTCAAGTTTGTACTTGTAAGCAAGAATTTGCTAATGCCTTGATATTGATGGTAAAAGAGATAGAATATCAGGATTTCAAACATCTGAATAGTTTTAATTAAAATATTTTAAAAATTTCTCTAAATGTTTTTCAGCAATGAAAAGCATTTTTTAGTTATGAATCGACTTTTTAATGCTTTCAAAGAATAATTGTTCGAATAATTCGATTTTTAAGTATTAAATTTTAAAAATATGTCTTTTTTTAATTAAAAATTTTTTACAATATTTCGATATTAAGTTCTAAGAAGTTATCACCCAACACTTCTTATTTAGTGACTATATCTGAAAATGACCAACAATTCGGAAATCGAGATTGATTTCATTCAACTGATCTTGTCTTTTGTTACAGGATGATGGCGATCAGAATCAATTCATCTAATTAAGAAAATGAAAGAAACAACAACTATTTCAACTTCAAAACCCTTTAGTTTGACTCAGCTATCGGCATTGTCGGGAGCAGTTTGGTTGATCGACCAAAAAATGAAGGTTATACAGTTAAACTTAGAGGGAAGAATGCTATCCAAAGCTTGGCGAGGGAAATCTTTCTCAGAAGGGGATAGTTTTAAATTTAAAGTAGATTCCTCTAACTTTTCTATTTTAGTTGAGAAGGTGAAAAACTGTCTTCTAAAAAAAGAATCCGCTGATTTCGACTTTAGACATGATACTCCAGACGGAGATTATGGACTCTGGAAAGTTAATGTTAAGCAAGTAAATAGTTTGTACCCTGAGAATATCACGGCACTAGTTCAAATTATTGATATTTCTTCGATTGAAAAGAAAATGATCCAAATTCAAGAAGAAAATGAAAGGTTGAGAGAACTTGCCATTAGACCTTCTCATATATTAAGGTCGCCACTATCATCTATCTTGGGTTTATTAGAACTGATGGATGAGGATCAGTTGGATGAAGATAATCAGAAATACTTTTCTTATTTGAAACCACTGGCCAAGGAGCTTGATGATGTTATTAAATCCAATGCTAAAAAAATAAGTATTTTTGATTAAAATAGCCCTGTAAGGTTTAATTCTGATAATTTAGCAGGAATTTCTAATCCTGAAAAATTAATTTTTTCTCCTGAAATAAAGATTTCAGATTCATTTCTAAAAACAACTCCTTCGGTTTGGGAGAGAATTGAGGGACTTCCAAGGTTTATTTTTCGTTTAGTGCCACCAAAGAATTCATTTCCAGAATAACCAGATAATATCCAAACAAAGGATTTGGATGTTATTCCTTTGTTTTCATAGCCCAAAAGCACAATATCATTACCATCATTACTGATATCAGCGCCTGTGATCAGTCCTTCAGTATTAAATTCTTCAATGGGTAAAATTTCCTGGTAAGGCTTATCAATTTGAATGAGATAGTGTCTAGTATGATTATTACCCCAGTTTTTTGTGAAAACATGAAGTTGTTTATTAAAGTAGAAAAAACCCTCGCAATCAAAGTTGCTACCTTCAACAGAACCAGTAAAATCAATTTGGTCAGCGAAAGCAAATTCGATTTTTTCTGCCTCCACACTGTTTGAATTTAATAGTTCTGAAATGGGTATTTTTAGGATGTTTAAATCTTTTCTGCTACCTCTATTGTTTCCAAAATCTCCAATAAATAAATGAGTCTCACTTTGTGCCAAATCTTCCCAATCTGTGTTATTGGCATTTCCTATTATGACCTCCCTGATGAACTGACCGTTCAATGGATCGATTTCTTGTATTGAAGCACTATTATCTTCATCGTTAATGGAAAAAAGTCGGTTTTGAATAAAGGCGAGACCGGAACTTTCATTTAAAGAAACATCAAGTTCACTAGTAATGAATGGCATTAAATTTAGAGGTTTATTCTCAAGATCCAGAAGAATTGTTTCTTCAATTATCGTAAAATCAACTGGTTCAAATTTATAGTTTACAGATTCCTCTTTTTTAACTATATTTTTTTCAAGGTGTTGATATTCAGAAAATTGACTAATAATTCTAAATTTATTATTTGGATTATCTTCACTTATTTCAACTGAAGTCTTTATACCATCTTTACCATAAGCGTAAAACACATTTTCTTTTTCAGAAAAAATAAATGAAGGGTCTGAAATAAAAATTGGTTTTTGTGAAACTTGACTTTGGGCTATAGTTATCAGACCGTATTCTGTACCGGCGAGTAAAACATGTGTTTGTTTATCCTTACTTAATTTCAGAGAGCCACTTATTTTTATTGGTAAGAATTCAGAAATATCATCTGAAATTTGCTGGCCCGAATAGGTGTAATCCCCAAAAGGTAATTCAATACTATAGGGCTTTTCAAATTCATTTGGGTTAAGGCTTAATTGAAAAGATTGACCTTCCTCATTTATGAAATTTAGGTTCAGAGAATTACCGAATAGATGATCCCAGCTTTTATCTTTTTCATTTGAAGTGTTTCTTTCTATTAGTTGAATTCCTGTAATTGAAAGCTCAGTAAAACCTGATCTGGGTTTTTCATCTTCTTTACATGAAGAAAAAGTAAGAATCAAAAAGCTGAAAAATATAATTTTTCTCATTTTAAATTGACGAGTATAAGCGATTATTCTGCTCTTGATGATTCAAAATTTTAGCTCTTATATCCATAATAAACTGCTATCACCATAACTTAGAAAGCGATAATCATTTTGAAGTGCCTCAAGGTATACTTCTTTCCATTTCTCACCAAGAATAGATGCTATTAAAAGAATTAAAGTGGAGCCAGGCTGATGAAAATTAGTGATTAATCCTTTCACGACCTTGAATTCATAGCTGGGAAAAATGAAAATTTCAGTGGATCCAATCAAGCTAGTGATTCCTTTTTCTTCCATTTTATTGGCTATTGCCTTGAATGATGATTTGTATTCAGGTAATTCTCCAAAATTCCCATAAGGATATAATTTTGGCACGAGAAATTCTTCTCCATCATTTCTCAATAACATAACGCCATACCAATATAAGCTTTCTAAGGTCCTTATAGAGGTAGTTCCCACGGCCACAATTTCCCCGGTATGTTCAATCAAGTTTTTAATTGTTCCAATTTCTATGTGAATCTGCTCACTGTGCATTGGGTGTTCAGTAATCTTTTCTGATTTTATAGGTTGAAAAGTACCGGCACTTACGTGCAAAGTTACATGCTCTGTTTGAACGCCTTTCTCTTTTAGCTTTTCTAAGATTTCATCAGTAAAATGCAATCCTGCAGTTGGGGCAGCGACTGCTCCTTCTTTCTCAGAATATATGGTTTGATATCTGGATTTATCTTCTTCAGTAGGCTTTCTATTCAAATAGGGAGGCAGAGGTATCTCACCACAAGCTTCTATCAGATCAACGAAAGCTATTTCGGAATTGTCCCATGAGAATTCAACATGTTTTTTCTCTCTATCTAATAATTTTGCAGAAATGATTACTACTTGGTTCTGCAATTGAACTTTACCTTTTAATATTTCTCCATTCTTCCATTTTTTAGCATTTCCTATCATTGTTTCCCATATCACAGGAAACGTAGCAAGCATGATTTCAGGAATTACAGTAGTTGGTGATATAGGCTGTAAAAGGAAAATCTCAATTTTAGCCCCTGTTTCTTTTTGAAAAATCAATCTAGCAGGGATAACCTTTGTATTATTATAAACCAATAAACAATCAGAAGGTAAAAGCTTTGTAATATCTGAGAAACTGAAATGTTCAATCTGTTCGTTTTTATAATGAAGGAGTTTTGAAGAATCTCGTTTTTCAAGCGGGAATTTAGCAATTCTCTCTTCGGGTAATGTATATTCGTAAGCCTTTAAATCGATTTTTGGGATATTCATAACTCAATTCTGGTTGCGCCCGCAAATATAGCCCTTGAAAGAAGAATTATAGATTCAAATACTCAATAACCATGTCATTAAGTAAAAAAATCCGATTTAAACACATTAAGAGAAACCTAATTTTTCGTTTTGACGCAGGTACTTCTAGAGGGGTTTTAAAAAATAAGGTAGTTTATTGGATCCAGGCATTTGAGGAAAAAAAGTCTGAAATAATAGGTTGGGGGGAGGCAGCACCGCTGGTCAAATTAAGTGTAGATGACAGATCTGATTTTGAAGATGTTCTGGAGGATTATTTCAAGAAATTGGAATCTATAAGTTGGGATATGAATGAAGAGGCTATTTTAAAACAGGTTTCTGATTTGATTCCATTTGAGCTACCAAGTATTCGCTTTGGAGTGGAAACAGCACTTTTAGATTTAAAAAATGGCGGGAAGAAAAAGATCCTCGAAAATGTTTTTTTTGATGAGAGCAAACCGATTCCTATTAATGGTCTGATATGGATGGGGGATGAGAAATTCATGAAAAGGCAAATCGATGAAAAACTAAAAGAGGGTTTTACTTGCATCAAAATGAAAATCGGAGCGATCGACTTTCAAAAAGAGTTGGAATTGCTTCAATACATCCGATCCATCTATTCTTCTGAGGAAATTACTTTAAGGGTCGATGCCAATGGGGCTTTTTCTCCGAAAGAAGCATTAGGGAAATTAGAGTTGCTTCAACAATACTCGCTCCATAGTATTGAGCAGCCGATTGCAAAAGGACAGATAGCTGAAATGAAAAGTCTATGTTCCAAGACCAATTTACCCATAGCCTTGGATGAGGAATTAATTGGAGTCTTGAAAAAGGGGGATTTGCTTGATCAAATTAGGCCCCAATTTATAATTCTAAAGCCGAGTTTGTTAGGTGGGATTAAGGAAACCCGTGAATGGATTTCAGAAGCAGTTAAAAGAGAAATTGGATGGTGGATGACTTCAGCCTTAGAAAGTAACATCGGTTTGAATGCAATTTGCCAATTGACTAGTCAATATAACCCAAAACTCCCTCAAGGTTTGGGAACAGGTAAATTATATCATAACAATCTAAACTCGCCTTTAACAGTTCTTAATGGACAAATTCAGTATGATTCTAAAGTGATTTGGGAGTATCCAGTTTAATCAAATAATTGGAAAAGATAAACAGGTTTGTTTATCTGTACTTTCCATTCAGTAAGTTTTAGTGCTCCATTTTGGCTGTTTCTTTCGAAAACCACGATGTCATTACTGGCCTGATGTGCAGCTAACAAATATTTACCGTCTCTTGTTAAATTAAAATTTCTGGGCATAATACCACCCGAACTTATGTTTTGTATTCTTTGAAAATCTCCGGAATCGGTTTTTTGAAAAACTGAGATTGTATTTGCATCACCTCTATTTGAAACATAGACATTCTTTTCGTCAGGTGAAAGTCTAACTTCTGCCGCTCCAACTGCCCCTGAAAAATCCTCATCCAATAATGAAAGTCTCTGTTTTAAAGTGAAAACATCATTTTCAAAATCGTATATTTCAAGTATCGCAGTCATTTCCTGTACAAGAAAAATAGATTTTCCATCCCCAGAAAATGTGAGATGTCTTGGTCCGTCCCCTGGCGTAAGTGGGAATTCTTCAACTAATTCTAGCGGCTCGGGATTATTGGGATTTACTCTATAATTATAGATTTTATCTGTGCCTAAATTTGCCACAAGTAACCTGTCGCCAGAAGGATTGAATACTGTACTGTGAACATGAGGGCCTTCCTGTCTGGCTGGGTTGATGCTTTTTCCTGTATGCTGAATGGTTTGCCTATGAATTAATTCTCCATTTGATTCTACTTGAAAAACACTCAAGTTTCCTCCTGAATAATTTCCAATTGCCAATAGTCTTCCATTTGGAGATAAGCCTAAATAACATGGATGATCACCATATGAAGATACTTTATCGATGAGTTCCAAGGAGTCGTTCTCAAGATTTAAATTAAAACTCAAAACATCTCCTCCACTTACTCCTGCAGATTCCTCCAAGGCATAAATATGATGGTTATCTCTGCTTGCTAAAACAAACGAAGGATTCTGAACATCTGGTGCTAAGAGTTTTATTTCAAGCAGATTTTCTTCGGGATTGAATCTTAAAAGATTTATTCCTTGATTGGAAGAGTCTGTGTATGTGCCTACGATAAATGTATAAGTTTTACTTTCTTGGCTTTTGGTCACTTCCGAAGGGTTTTTACAGGAAAATAGAATTAATAAAAAAAGGCCAATTATTGAGATTGATTTCATAGCAGAAAGATAGAAAATTATTCAATTTGATATGATTGCCTTATTTATTAAGATATTTTAAAATATCTGTAAAAAATTAAATAATTCTCCTTTTTTGTTATTGATTAGGCAAATAATTGGTTAAAACTTGGATTTTTTTTAAATTAGAATACTCATTAAACTAAGCCCTGATGCATAAAACCTATGATACCGAAGTCGCTAAGCGATTCACGATTTACAACAGTTTATTTTTAGATCTTCCGTTCGATGATATATATCGTACTGGTACTTTACTTCCAATTTTAGGGACTGCCTGCCAAAAAGGATTTCAATCTGGATTAACTCCGAAAGAAATTATCAATGGATTTTTTGAAGAAATGATGTCCGGGAATTCTAAAACGGATCAAAATAATCTTCTTTTCAAAATGATACAGTATGTTGAAAGACAAGTAGTTTTATTTGATTCGATTGAAGATGCTGCCTATGAGAAGATAAATGACCTAAGTGGAAAAGGATCAATCAAAGCTTTGATTAATAGAGCTGATAATGACCACAAGCGTGAAGCTTTAATAGAAAAGCTGAAGAATTTCTCTGTTAGATTAACATTAACTGCCCACCCAACGCAATTTTATCCAGGAAGTGTTTTGGGGATTATTACTGATTTGGAAAATGCGATCCGAAAGGATGACATAGGGCAAATAGATCAATTGCTTAAACAATTGGGTAAAACAGGATTTATCAATAGAGAAAAGCCAAGCCCTTATGAAGAGGCAGTTAGTTTAATTTGGTATCTGGAAAATGTTTTTTATCAAAGTATTTCAGATATCATCATCAGATTACTTTCTACCCTTGAAATACCACTTCATAGTTGGGAAAATTCAGGATTGTTAAAAATTGGTTTTTGGCCTGGAGGTGATAGAGATGGGAATCCATTTGTTACCCATGAAACCACCGTGAAGGTTGCCGAAAGGTTAAAGAAGTGGATACTTAGATGCTACTACCGAGATCTTAGGAGACTCAAAAGGAGATTGACTTTTAAGCACGTAGAGGATAAGGTGTTACAGATAGAACGGGCCATTTTTTCTACGTTATTTGAAGAACAATCTGTTTACATATCCAAGGAGCAATTGTTAGATGATCTTTTTGAGGTGAGAGATTCACTTATAAAATATCATAAGGGAATGTTTCTCGATTTATTGGATCAATTTATCCTGAAAGTCAAAATATTCGGATTCCATTTTGCATATATGGATGCTAGACAGGATAGTAGAAAACATGATAGTCTTTGGGAAGAGATTTTTTCTATTAAAGGAATTGAATGGGGAAAAACTGAAGATCAACAAATTGAACAGATTCTTGGCATAGAGAATTTGCCTGAATTAACAGAGATTAAGGATGATTTCCACAGGGAGATGCTTCAGACATTTGGAATCATTAGCGAAGTCCAAAATTCAAATGGAGAAGAAGCGCTTCATCGATACATTATTTCCAATTGCCAATCAAGAAAGCATTTGCTGGAAGTATTTAAGTTGGCAGAGCTTATAGTCGGAGCTGGTAAGGAAACTCTTCCTTTGGATATTGTTCCTCTTTTTGAAACAATTGATGATCTGGCTGAGGCCCCAGAAATTATGACTAGTCTCTATAATTTGCCGGAATACAAAAAGCATTTGGCTAGCAGAGGAAATAAACAAACAATAATGCTTGGCTTCTCAGATGGAACAAAAGATGGTGGATATTTACAGGCGAACTGGTCAATTCTCCGAGCGAAAGAAGAGCTTACTAGAGTTTCCAGGGAAAATAACATTGAAGTGGTCTTTTTTGATGGTAGAGGAGGGCCTCCAGCAAGAGGAGGAGGAAATATGCATAATTTTTATGCTTCTCTTGGAGAGAAAGTTGAGAATTCTGAAATACAAGTTACGATTCAAGGCCAAACAATTTCTGCTAATTATGGAAAGCAAGCCTCATGTACTTACAATTTTGAACAATTGCTGAGTGCGGGTTTAGAAAACCATTTGTATTCTGATTCTGTAAATAATCTCAATGCAGAACAGAGAAACTTAATTCAAGAATTAGCAGATAAAGCTTACGGTTCTTACAAAGATTTCAAAAGTCATCCGAAGTTTGTCCCTTATTTAGAGCATGTTACGCCATTAAAATATTTTGGAATGACAAACATTGGATCTAGACCCTTAAAGAGAGGTAAGGGAGGGGGATTGAAATTCGAAGACCTTCGAGCTATTCCTTTTGTTGGAAGTTGGGCACAGATGAAGCAAAATATCCCAGGCTTTTACGGAGTAGGGACAGCGATAGAGAAAATGGAAAAAGAGGGGAAATTGGATGATGTGAAAGAACTATATCAAAATAGCCTGTTTTTCAGAACACTTCTTGGAAACTCCATGCAGTCCTTGAACAAGTGTTTTTATTCAGCTACTTCTTATTTAAAAGAGAATAAATCGTATGGTGAGTTTTGGGAGATCATGTTTTCCGAATATAATAAGTCAATAGAAAAGCTGAAGCTGGTTTCTGATATGGACGAACTAATGGGGGATAACCAAGTCAGCAAAAGGTCAATCGCAATTCGTGAAAAAATAGTATTGCCATTAATTACTATTCAGCAATATGCGATTCAAAGTATGCTGGAGACAGGTGAAAGTTCAGAATTGCTTCAAAAACTTATATTGCGGAGCATGTTCGGAATCATTAACGCGGCAAGAAATGCAGCTTAAAACCCATGAAAGTGTTCTAAAGCAAAAAAGCTCCGAATTTCGGAGCTTTTTTATTTCTATAGATCAGAAATTATTTGCCTGAAATCAATCCATCTTTAATTAATTGGTTGACAACCAATTCAGAAAATGATCTAGAAAACGTTTCAATTGAAGACGGATTGGTAGTTTCGGATTGTGCTGACCAAACTAACTGTTCTGTATTTGCATCATAAAGATTCATTTCTAAGTAGTAATTCTTATCTGTAGCATAATACCCCGGGTCATACATGACAGGATTATAATAAGAATAATACCCATAGAATCGTCCATAGTACCCTCCATAACTCATAGGAGAATACATAGTTGTACCGGGTACATATCTAGTTTCTGATGTTTGATCCAGTAATGCAACAGTTAGAATCGCATCACTTCCACCTTCTCTTATTGCTTTTAAAGTAGCTTCCTTATTTTCTTCAGTTGCTCTAAACCCTGGAGGGATTATATCAAAACTGCTTACTGCTGTTACTTTTCTTGCTTCTAGTTGCGCATCAATATCATTTTCAAAAGTCTGCCTTGCAACTAGGTTTTCTGTAATACCAGTGACAAAAATACTTTTATAAGGTTCGGATGGAGTATTTGGACCAGTCCATGAACCTATGATTTTTGTGCTTGGAGAGCAACTGACTAGAATAGCCAAAATTAAAAAGGTGAATATTAGATTATATTTTTTCATAGTTGATGAATTGTTTTTTTGTTAATTATCTATCTCATTGAAAAGCTCAGAAACTGCAAAATCTATGGCTTCCGCTTTTTTCTCATCTTTTTTCGGAACAACGCGATTAATGGAACCTACCCACACTGCTTTGTTACTCTTACTATCTACTAAATGCATGGTAATACTTCCTTCTTTGTAGGTATTAACAGGTACTTCCTTACTTTCCCAGGTATATCGTCTTTGACCGGTATACATAAAGGGATCCGTTGCCAGACTGGTGGTTCTTGTTTGAACTTTATCCTCTACTACAAGACCAAGATTGATTTTTAGATCTGGGTTTGAAGATTTTTTTAGCCCGCGTTTTAGCATTTCATCTTCAACATCTTTAATTAATAACGAAATGGCATTTTCAAAATTCGGATTTTCTGGGTTGGTGTTTTCTACCTCAAGAAAATCAAACGTCTGATAGATGGAGAGATCAAAGTCTTTATACGCACTATCCTCTATAGTCACTAAAGAAGAACTGCAAGCTAAACTCAGAAAAAGGAGTATCAATAATGGGATAAATCTAGTAAACTTCATTCGTATTAAATTACATCAAAGTAAATTTAAATATTTAGCTGTTTAAAATTTAATAAATTTTAGACTACAAATTACTGCTTCAGGTTTTTCATGGAAATAACAAAAGCCTACTAAAACCGGTGTAATAGGGGATTTAATAGGCTTTTTAATATTTTTTGGAATGATTAATTAATAAATACTATTCCAAAACTAAAATTAAGGTTTGACTGACCAACGAGATCACTACTTTCAATACCCATTAAATATTTAGCTCCAATTCGAAATGCCATATTTGGATTTGGCTGAATCAAAGTTCCAACCTCTGGCTTGATGGCAAATTGCCAATGTGTTTTATCTGACCTAAAGATACCCATGTCAATTTTTCTCTGGCTGGCCATTGTTCCAATTCCAACTCCAGCATAAGGTCGAATCAAGCCAGTTCTCAAAGCGTAGTAATTCGCTGTTGCTAATATTGGCCAACTGTATTGATATCTATATTGTATCCCAGACAAAGACGCGGTACCTTCACTATAAACCTTTTCTCCCTCTCTTTTATAAAGAGTTGTATGTCCTGCTTCTATACCAATTGCCCAATGAGGGTCGATAAATTTCTGGTATTCGAAAATAAATCCTCTACCTGAAACCTGATCAATAAAGTCAGAAGTATTTCCTAAGGGAACTGTTACAGAATAGTTGAAAGAAAACAGAGAGTTTTGGGCATTGGCAAAGACCGAAAGCGCAAAAACAAGTATGATTGTGAATAGTATGTTTTTCATGGCTTATTTTGCTAAATAGGGTGATTGTTCGAATGCTTTATTGATACTATCATTTACTCTTTTGTTAATGCTATTTGCACTCCCTTCAAGTAACCCATTTACTACACCTGTCCAAACTACCGGGATTTTATCAGATGCGTCCTGATCAGCAGGAGAAGTCATTTGCATCATCAAAGTACCAGTTCTTACTCTGCTCACCTGAGGAGGATAATATCCGGGATAATACCATCCCCATCCTGGCCCCCATCCTGGGTAGAACCAATTCCAATACCACCAATCATAATAGAAGAAAATTTGATCGGTTTGTGAAACTGAGGGTAAAATAATCAAATCAGGATTGACACTTTGATCAACTTGGGTATAACCTAATTCATCCATATTACTTCTAATTGAACTTAGTATCGCAGCAGCATATACGGGGTCAAGGTACTCAGGCTCATCTCCTGGTTGTAGATTAAGGAATTGATCTGTTATTTTAACTACTTTATCCGGAAGGGCATAGGTGCCTTTCGAGTTAAAATCAAATCCGGCATCATAATTTGTATAGACGATATCTAATTCGTCAATATACTCAGCTCCATCTGGTTTACAAGCAAAAAAACTTGCCGCAAGCAAACCTATTACTACTAGTTGGTTAAGCTTTTTAATCATATTAATTAAGTTTTAATTTTCTCCTATAAATGGTAATTCTTGTTGCATCGCATTTCTAATGGTATTATGGATATAAGTGTCGATCTGCAAAAATTTCGCAGCATCTAAAGCTGAACTTACTTTTTTGAATTTCTTGTAATATTTAGCATGTAATTTAGAAAGATCGCTATCATTTTTAATTGTTCTTTTTGCTAAATCATCTGCTTGTTCTTCATTAAGCGTTTCAAATTTTTCCAAATACTCATTAATTATCTTAAGTCTTTCTCTCGAAATAAGTTTTCGATTTTCTTCATAGGATTGATAAACTGACCAGAAACCTGGAGCTATAGATTCTGGTAAATCCATGTAAGCTTCAACCAGCATTTTTTTATCCTTCCCAAAAGCCGATTGTATCAGTGTTATTTCATCGTCAACTGTCATCGTCTGACAAAGCACTTCTGATAATGGTAAAGTCACGAAAATAGCGATAATAAAAATCCATTTTCTCATAGTTTTAACGATTAAGTGAAATTAAAATTTCAGCTAATTTAGAAAGTCTAAAGTTATCATGGTAAAAAATAAATGTAAAATAACCATTGATTAGAGAAGAATAAATGAATGTTTACAAATATCAATACCTCCTATAAACTAGAAAGATTCATTCACATTTAAATAGAATCCTGAATTTCCTTTACTTCCAAATCCGTAATCTGCTGATATGGTAGTTCTATTTTCTTTATTGATTATTACCCGAAAACCAATGCCATAGGCAACGTTGATTTTTTCCAGAAGTTTTTCATTTGTCATTTTACTGCCAAAGGATGAAGTATTGAAAAATAAGGTACCCCCAAATGTTTCTTTGTTTTTTTGAAGAGGAAATCTGTATTCAGCTTCTGAATAAAGCATTGACTCACCTCGGAACCTACCTTGTGCATAGCCTCTTCCAGACCGACCAAACATATCATAACCTATTGAGGGTAAATTCATATAAGGAAGGTCACCTGATACTAAAAAGTTTCCAAGCCCCCATAGTGCGATCAAATGTCTTTTTCTTTTTTCACTTAGATTAAAGTAGTGTCTATAGTCAAGTAATAGAGTTGAGGAGCTCTTATCTGATCCAAGAAAACTAGGATTGACTTTATATGAAATTAAAGCAAAGTTTTTTTCATAAGGAGATACAGCCACATCTCTGTTCTCCATAACTCCATTAAATGTAATGCCGGAAAGTGTGTATTTATCTTGATCAAATCCAAATTGGGAATTGTAAAAATCATGGGAATAATTTAATTCTGATGGAGGTGTTTCTAAATCTAAAAAGTTTTCAATTTTTGAAAATACATCTAAATGATACCCAACACCAAGGTAAAATTTAGAGTCACCTATTTTTTTTAATGCAGTTTCATAAAATCGAATCCAAGAATAATCCATTTGTTGTTCACCCCATAAAACTCCAGGTTGGTTAGGGTTTTCTACTGGTTCATTGGGAGTCGAGCTACCCAAACCAAAAGTGGGTTGTGATGTAATAAAATATCTCCAATCACCTACTAAAATCCATTTGTCCTCTGAAAGAAAGACATTGGATCTAGAACTGAAAATCCATTGCTTCTTTGTTGTGTAAAGAAAATTCCCTACAATATTTGAGAGATGCGTGTTTTCAGGGTCACCCATTCTCCATGTTGCAGAAGGGGCTAACCCAAAAAGCCATCCATTCGCAGGGTTTGATCCTATCGCTGGTAAAGGAACCAGTTTAAATTCTCTTATCTGATTGGGTTTATAAAGCTTTTGTTCCTGTCCGAGTAAAACTTGTGTAAAAATCAATACCAGAAATACTGTGAGGATTTTTTTCATTAGAATGATACGTCATTTTGAAGTCTAAACCTCAATTCATCAATTTGAGGAAGTGCTTGATCTTCAAAGGTGAATTTGGTTATTTCTGTTTTAAGTATATTTAAATGGTCAACAAAAAACCAGTTAAAGGCTAAAGCTAATTCTTTTTGTTTGTTTTTTGTAATGGTCAGGTCAAGCCTTTTTTCAGCATACCTCATGGCAATTTCAAGAGGTTTTGGCCAGAAATTAAAAATCTGGTTTGGGAAATATCCGGCATTCAAATAAAATCTTCTTAAATCAGTGCTTCCACTGGCTTCGAAGTTATACACGATATTTTTCATATAGAATTCACTTCCCCAAGAAAATCCTATAAAATAAAATCGGTTTAAATATTGTATTGTTTTACTGAATATTGCCTTTCTTTTGTGCCTTCAAAGCCAGCTAGGTTTCCTCCACCTGAGTTTGAAAATCGTGTTTAAGGGCTTGTATTAGTGACTCCAGCCAAAGCAATTATTGCAGCAGGTTTATCTGAAATATTAAAATCACCTCCAGAAAACTGAACCTCCCTTCCCAATAAATTCCATTGGAACCTTGCAAAATACATCATATTGGAATCATCATTAATACGTGCCCCTCTTTCCTGTGATATTTAAGGTGAGAATAACGGAAAAGCACCGAGAAAAATTAAGATTTTCACGGTGCCGCTTGATAATTATTGAAATTAAATTATTCCGAAGCCTGAGGTAATCTAAAAACTAGGCCTCCTTCTAAACCAAATTGATAAAGACTGCTATAGCTCGAAAGACCGCCTCCTAAACCACCGGTACCAAAATATAATCCTCCTCCGATAGCCTGAGTTGCGGAGAATAAACTGGCCTGAATCCTTATGGCTATATTTTCAGAAATCCAGAAATTCGATCCTCCTCTAATGTTATAAGAAAATTTTGTTGCGGAATTGGACCTGCTATTATCAGGATTTCCAACGTTAAAAATACCTAGTCCGATTCCAATCCCAGCAAATGGTTCCACAGTCTCATTTAAGGGAAAATACCTTGTTCCATTTAACATGATCCAGTTTATCGCTAGATCAAAATCAGTGAATTTAACTCCTCCTACAATACTTTCGTCTAGGTAGGTTGTAGGAGCGTTAGTATCTTGTCGAAGGTATTGTATTTCAATTGCACCTTTATTCGGGATATGATATTCAATCCCTGCACCCCATCGTAGCCCATCTTGAATTTGACCTTCATAATAGGAGCTACTTGAATAATAAGAGTCTACTTTATCTTTAAATATATAACCCGCATAGGAATTTATCCTAAGTTCTTGAGCAAATGATACAGAACCTATTAGTATAAATAGGGTTAAAAGGAGGATGTTTTTCATTCTTCGAATTATTAATTAGCTATTTTTGATTTAATTATTTTTTTTAAAATTAAATGAATATCCTATTAATATTCCGAAATTTGAATAAAAAGCTTTCGTAATTGTTAAACCTCCTTCAAGTGATGAATTTACATTAGCTTCATTAAAGCTTTTGTCTTAGTAAAAATTATTTGTCTTACCGGAATTAAATATCAAACCAAGGGTCAGGCTACTCCTTTGTTTTTCAATAATCGTCCCAACAGAAAAATGATAAATATCACATTGGGTAATCTCGGTCACGAATTCCTTACTATTGATCAAGTCAGGGTTGAAATATGAAAAATCTGTCCTAAAACTTCCAAGAATTGATGAATTTTCCCTAATCCGTTTTTCATACCCTAATGTAAAATTTGTTACGGGTTTAATTGATGTTTCAACTCTCAAGAATTGATCCGCGGAAAGTCCAATATTTTGAACAGCTGGACGTACAAAAGTTTCTGGTTTGGCATCAATGACCTTATAGATTTTATTACCTAAAAAAATGTTACATTAAAACTTATCTGAGAGCTATTAAATCGTTTATGATAGCTACCGGATATTTCTAAAGGAGATTTGTACTTAGTTTTTAGTTTTTCTTACCTATCAGAAGCATATCCTGACAATCTTTCCTCATTTTGGTTGAATTTTAGATTGGTTACAGTGATATCTTTTGCTACTGTCCCATTTCCAAACTATGAGATGCTAGGTGTTGTTATAGTTAAACCTAAGCCAGAATTTTTGAATTGATAATTTATTCCTCCTTTTAAGGCAGTTCTTACGTTGAAGTAATCCATAAAACTATTTTGGATTCTAGTAATTGATAAGTTGTCAATGTTGGATATAGCTGTTGCATTAAATCGATAATTATATTTTACACTTCTTAGGAAATTAAATAGGGTAAAGCCTAGTCCTAGATTCTTACCTATTTTCTTTCCTAAGCATATGGCAACCATTGTATCCTGAACGTTCGTGTTGAGTCCGGATTCTGCTACCAATTCTTCCTAACCAGGACTTTCATTTTCTTCAATTAGTTCATAGTTTCCTTCTATTCTGGCGATTCCATTAAATTTGAAGCTGACAGGTGTTACCAAGCCATAACTTATATTAAAGTTCGACTTATTTTTGATTGAACCGCTAATCAAAAGGGAACTGTGTTAAATTGAATTCACTTAAAATCTGATCTTTGTCCTAATGCGTTTTCAATTATAATATTCTCTAGTCCATAGAGGTTTGCGTTGATTGAAATTGAAGAAGTGTCCAAGTAAGCTAAGTTCCCAGGGTTATAGTATACTCCAGCGTTGTTTAAAGTGTCAGTTAATACTGCTCCTCACAATAAGACAGCTCTGGTTCCGAATTGATGATTCCAGTGGTGTGTATCCTGTCCAAATATTTGAATTATATATATATCTAGTATAAAAAAATAAACAAGAATAGAAATCGAAGATTTCCCTGAAATCTAGAATTGGAAAATACTTTTAATCTCATGTTCTCCTCTTTAATCTAATTAAAAAGGAGAAGCTATTATGAACTTCTCCTTTTTAGAAATTAATATAATACTCTGATTTCTACCCGTCTATCATTTACTACTGAACCTTTAGTATTCCCTCGGATAATCATTCCTCCAACATTTTCTTCAATCCTACCAGGGTCTATTTTATAGTCCTCTCTTAGTATCCGTGCAACTTCATCTACCCGTTTTTCTGAAATTTGAAGGTTATATGACACTGAACCTGTATTATCGGCATATCCAATAAGCTCCACCATTACATCAGGATTTTGTTTTAAATAATCTACTATTGGGGAGAGCTTTGCTAGTTCCTCATCACTTAAAGTGGTTTTATTGATTTCAAAATAAACTTCAATTTTACTTTGATGTAATAACTGTGGAACATTTTTTTCAATTTCAACGGTATCTATTTGTCTTGGGACATTCCTTAAGCTATCGATTAGCATGGAATCCAAAGCAATTCTTGCGAGAAGCATAGAATCATATGCGGCTTGTTCTCGGGCCTCTTTCTTTTCACCGCTATTAGCTATAGCAGCTGTAGTTGCTGCTGTACCACCCACCAAAAGAGCATCTCTTAATAGTTTGTTATTTTTCTCATCTAACTTCTCCTGTTTCTTTCTGTTTCTTTCCAGTTTTTTAGCTGTTTTATCATCAATTGATTCTGTATTTATCAATACTTCCTGTGGATCTGCTGCAGCGGTTTGTTGGGGTTCATTATTTTCTTCAACAACAGGGATTTTAGAAGCAAAAGCCATCATCATAGCTGAATCTCTTGTTGCTTGAGATTTCAGCATTTCTGAACGGAAGTTTTCCATTTCTCCCTCAAATTGTTCTCGAGTCATCATATCTCCTGTTTGAGATCTTTGAACTGCAGCACTTTGTTGAGCAGAGTCTAGTTGAAGTACTGTAGGAGTTCCAGCTGAATATAAAATCCGACTGACTTGACCTGGGTAAATAATCAACTCTCTCATCATAGCAGCAGAATCCAAAGCGAGTTGTTCTGGGGCACTACTATTTTGAATAGCTATTAAAGAATCTAGTTTGAACTGATTTAGACCCGCTCGTTCATTGATACTGTTCAAATCCACAAGAACATCAGCTTTTTCATTTTCAAAATTGCTTATTCTTACATCCCTAATGGAAGAAGAAACTGTACTATCTCTTTCAGCTAGACCAATTGCCTGATCTAGTCCGGCAACTTCGAACTGAATGGAATCTCTTTCTTCGATCAACTGATCTTGAATCAATTGGAGAGAATCGATCTCATTTCCTATTTCTACTAATTGAGTAGAATCTGCTACATAGCCAATTGTTTTTTCCTGAGAATTGGAAGGAAGTTGAATTACTGTAAAGTAATTGTTAGTGGTTCCTACTGCCTTATTTTCTTCCAATTCCCTTTCTTCTTCTTCGGCAAGCTGTTTTTGTGAGAGTTCTGTAGGGACATAGGTATACCTTTGGGTAATCACTGGAGGTTTAAATGCTTCCTTATTTGCACCAAAGCTGAATTTAATCCCAACACCATGATAGATATACCAATCATTTCGCCCATTTGGAAATCCCCTGTAAGGATTTTCGACTGTAACTAGATTGGTTCCCGGTTTTGCGGCATAAGCTTGAAAATCATTATCATAATTTGACCTGTAAACACCGGATATATCATCTAAGTAATCTGTTGCAGCTAATTTGAAATCGGACTGAGCAAATAATTCGATAGATTTAGTAATTCTAAACCGAAAGCCCAAGCCCAAATTTGCATAAGCTGTAGCATTTCTATAACCAGTAGGGATTTCAGTATTTAGATCTGAAAGATTTGTCTCAAATGTTCCGTCTGGTATGGTGTTGATATTCCTATAGTCATATCTATTTCCATTGGCATCTAAAAGGTCTCCGTGTACTTTAAATGTTTGAACACCTATTCCAATTGTGAAATAAGGAGCAAAAAAAGATTTACCAGAAAGCAACCAGTTGTTATCAGGTTTTACAACAAAAGATAAACCTGCATCATATAAGTCCGTTTGGAAATTTAAAGCACGATCAAAAGTTGGGCTCTCTGTGAAAAGTGTACCGTCATTTTTAACAAATCGATCTCCTGCTCCAAATTGATAACTTCCCGCAGATAACATCAATCCAATTGAATTTCCTAAGGCATATTCCAAAGAAATCTGATAAGACAATTGTTCAGAATAAGTTTCATATCGTTTGTAAAGCCTCGTGAAATTCTGAAAGTTGTTCACTTTAAGTGGTCTAATATCACCCAGATAGTTAGTTGGTCCAGCGCTAAACCCTAATCTCCATTTATTGCCATAAAGCTGAGAATGGGCACTTGATATTACGAAAAGTGAAAATATAATAGTGAATAGCTTCTTCATATCCTTACTTCTTGTTTCCGAAACCTAACCACAATTTAAACTCTGCACTCAATCCTATAAAAGGTTGGAAGCTATTTACTTTATTTCCTGAAAGCTTTTCTGTGGTAATAAAGGTACCACCGGCATTTAGCCTGATTACTCTAAAAAAGTTATAACCCAAACCTATATATACCGGTCTTAAAATTGGACCTGAAATTCTTTCATTTAAGCTATTTTCCATTTTCCCTGAAATAAAAGCTCCGGTGGAAATTGAAAGATTATTCATGAATTTCGTAAATGTTCTGTTTCCTAGTGGAAAAGAAAAACCTACATATGGGCTATGAACAAATTCCTGATCGGGAAGACCATTACTTAATGAGATACCCCCATATCCTAAATTAACAGGTAGGGAATTCGAAGTTTTTTCGGTAGGATAACTGTCGAAAACTATTTCATCCACCCTCACCAACATATTTGAACTTAAATACTGGCTTATTTCTGAGGAGATTATTGCGTTAAGTTCTTCTAAATACTGAGCGGCATAAACTGCTCTTGCATTGTCATTCTCGCCTACACCCGTAGCATTGAATTTTGCTTTTCCCATTTTAAGCTTTTCTCTTTGGGCTAATTTAGATCGGGTGAGGTCACTAAATCCGGGAAAAGCTTCTCCATTCGGTAACTCAAAATAATAAATCCCTCGATTTACTATTTGTTCTATATTATTTAAAATTACCACGTCCGATTCCGAAAACTTAATTCCACCTTTTTTGATCGTGGTGATATTACTCAGGTAGGTTTTTATATTTTGGCTTATCAAAGCTCTAACTTCTTCGATCTGTTCAGCCCCTGCCTTTTGATAAAAGCCAAATTCCAAATAATAATCGGTATTAGATCTTAGAGGATCAGCTACCAAAACGCGATATGACACATCCTTATATCCAAAAGGGGATTTCCATAAATAAGAATAACCAGCCTTTTCAGATTTTTTGGAAGGATAAATGGTGAGTTTTACCATTTCAATTTTTTCGGGAATTCCACCCTGGATATAGAATTTTTCTTCTGCGGGAAGTGGCATCCCACCAGCAATTTTATTTTGAATTAAGTCAAGTCCAATGGTTGTTACTTGACTATAAATCGGCTGCGAAAGAAGAAGTATACTACCAATTAATAGATAAATTTTTTTCATTTAGCTTAATTAATAAGTGGAAACTTAAAGTAAAATAGAACTTTTTCCGAGGTAAAAACAATACCTATTAGGCTTAATATTATCCGCTATAAAACCTCATTAATATAAATAATTATGAGAATGATATAAATAATCAAGAGAATTTTTATTATTCGTAATTTGCTTATTTCTGGTTAAAAATTAGTTTAATCTATTTTGATCGATTTGACTATAATAAGTATTTTTTTTTCTTAAAAACTAGACATGAAGCTTATTTAAGTAAGGTTTTCAAAATTTCCCTTTTAATAAATACGATTAGAAACCAGCTAAATAAACCAGCTAAAAAACCAATAAATGCACCAAGTAAAATATCAAATGGGTAGTGTACACCAAGGTAGACTCTTGTATAGGATATAATTGTAGCCCAAAGAAACAACCATCTTAAGTGTTTGATTTTGGAGCCCAATTTTAAATTTAAAAATGTAGCAACTGCAAATGTATTTGCTGCGTGGGAAGAAGCAAGTCCAAAAAGGCCTCCACATCTTCCATAATTATGGACAATACCTTCCCAGCGTTCATCATGACAAGGTCTTAACCGTTCGAAAAACGGCTTCATTAATCCTGATGTTGTTTGATCAGAAATAAGAATAGAAAGTGCAACACCCCCAAAAACCCACCAGCTCATCTTTGGATCAGACTTGTAAATGAAATAAACAAGAACTGCATAAAATGGTATCCAAGTTATCGTTTGAGACATTTGAAACATCACTGGATCTAACCAGTCCCAATGAAAAGAATTTAAAAAAATGAATAAATCCTCATCCCATTTTTTAATTACTTCTGTCATTTTGTGAAATTAAGCCAGTCAATTCCTTTTTTTAGATAATCTAATGTAAAGCTTTCTCTTCCTCCAATCTCAGGTTTATACATATATTCCCAGCTTGCCTCAGGAGGCATGCTCATTAATATACTCTCAGTCCTGCCATTCGTGTCAAGACCAAATTTTGTTCCGGCATCCCAAACTAGATTAAACTCTACATAGCGTCCTCTTCTTAGGTTTTGCCAGGCTTTTTCTTGGGTTCCAAACTCTACTTGACTGTTTTTTGCCATAAAGTAATTATAGACTTTCGGAAATAATCGGCCAATACTTAAACTGAAGTTTAGAATTTCATCGAAGTGATCATCAGATTTAGCTTTTAAATGATCATAGAATATCCCACCGATTCCTCTTGTTTCATTTCTATGTTTAATAAAAAAGTAATCATCGGCCCATTTTTTGAATTTTTCATAGGCATCTGCTTCGAAATCATCACATACTTTTTTCACTTCAGAATGAAAGTATTTTGCATCAGAAATATCAATATAATGTGGCGTTAAATCAATGCCTCCACCAAACCAGTGAACACCATTATCCATTTCAAAATACCGGATATTCATATGTATAATCGGTACCATCGGGCTTTTGGGATGTAGAACTATAGATACTCCTGTCGCATAGAAGTCTGCCTTTTCAAGATTTAGCTTCTGTAAAATTTTCGATGGGGTAGGACCGTGTACAGCAGAAAATGCTACTCCTCCTTTTTCTATTATTTTTCCATTCTTGAATATTCTGGTTCTACCTCCACCACCGCCTTCCCGCTGCCATTTATCTTCAATAAATTTACCTTCGCCATCTCCAAGCTCAAGTTCTGAACAAATATGATCTTGAATTTCTTGATAGATCTTTGAAATCTCTTCTTTACTTTTTCTAGGCATTTTTTGATTGTATCAAAATGGGTAACCAATCCCAAAGTTAAACACTGTTTGACCTTTTTCACCTAAAGGCCTTTTAAAACTCAATTTATTAAGAATCCATCTTTCTCCCTCGGGTCTGGCGGGATCTATTGCTTTGGTAGCCATATCTAACCGAATGATTAGAAAATCAAAATCCATTCGCAAGCCTATCCCTGTACCCACAGCAATTTCTTTATAAAATCGGTCGAAACGAAAATCAGAGCTAGGTCTTGAAGGTTCTACACCTATATTCCATGAATTTCCGGCATCAATAAAGAGGGCCATGTCAAAATAGCCTACTAGGTTTCTTCTGTATTCAAGCATGGTTTCCAAAAGCATTTCAGCCGGCTGCTCAAATCGATAATCAAAGTAACCTTGTTCATTTACCTGTGGGGTGAAACTACCAGGTCCGAGTCTCCTTGCCTGCCAAGCACGAATACTTGTGCCTCCTCCAGCAAAAAAATATTTTTCGTAAGGTAAAATCCCACTACTCAAACCATAAGGTTGCGCTATACCAAAATTAAGGCGATAGGCAATAGTTTGTTTTTTATCTATGGGTAAGTAGCGCCTGAAATCTGCCTGAAATTTCAGCCATTGGAATCTGGCAAAATCTGTTGTTTCATCGATCGATGGTGTATTGAAAAAATTAAAAGTAGTCCCTCCACTTTCAATAAATAATTTTAATAAAGAAGATCGGTTTGTTTCAAAGTTTCCATATTTATTAAAATTGATGATGGTTTGTCCTGATATACTACTTACAATGGACGGCAAGAATGACCAGATTAAGTTATTCCCTTGCTCAGCCAAATCCGTCAATACCTCCAGAAATTCCGGAGTCATTTTTGGTGTTCGGATATAATTAATATCCGCAAGGTTTAAGGTGAATTGCTGTCGATTATTCCTCGTGGCCCAACTGTATGACAATAATCCGTTTAAACCAGATCTTGTGTACTCTGGTCTATTGGTATAGTTGAACCCGATCGAAGTTCTTGTGTTCGGATTGTATCGTCCAAATTTCTCCAAACTTCTCGGGAAAAAAGGAATTAGAAACCTAGGAAAGATTACCGAAGCCGAAGTACCTAGCTCTTTACTTTGATAAACACCTTGGTCTGTGGCAGAGGCAACACCTTCTAAACCTACGCGAAAATTAAATTCCAAAATTTCACCAGCCCTAAAGAAATTTCTGTTTCTCAATGAAGCAGAGAAAAATGGACCAGGAAGCTGCTCAGTTACGCTTAAGCCCAATTGATTAGTCAATTGGTATTTTTGATTGGGTTGCGTAATAACCTTTGCTGTAAGGGATGTTCCTAACGTATCAAAAGAAATGTTTACAAACCTAAACAAGTCTAGGTTGTTTAACTGTTTTTGAGATTCCAATACATCAGACCTGTTGTATTTATTTCCTGTGTTGAAGAAAATCCTGGATGCAAAAATCTTTTCTGAGTATCGATCCTTATAAAATGAAAAATCAATATCTCTGAATTCTCTTGTTATTTTTTGATCGATAAAATCATTGGTTGGGGGATTAACCCTAAAATAAATGGAATCGATGGAGTAGATTTCATGCTTTTCCGTGAATGTCGGTTTCCGTATCAACTCTTCAATTACAACAGTTTTTTTGCTAGTATCCTGAAAAACGTTGTATTCAATAAATGACTTAGAAAACATGAAAAAACCATTGTTTTTCAAAAGCTCTTCCACTCGGTTTCTCTCTGCTACGATTTTATCCTGATCGTAATTCTGATTTACCTTTATTTCGCTTTCTGCTTTGGTCCGCTTTAAAAGACTCAGGATTTCAGCATTATCTGATCTTACTGAGATGGAATCAATGATATAGGGCTTTCTTTCATTAATTTGGTAGGTAACAAAGGCTTTGTTTTTCTTGGTTTCTACCTGAAAATCCACCTCCGCATCCATAAAACCTTTGTTATAGAGATAACTGTTGATCTCTGAAACGGATATTTTTGTTTCAGCACTATCCAAAACTGTGGCTGGATTTCCAGTTCTCATGACCAAATTGCCAAACTCCTCTTTTTTTTCAAGACTTTTAACCTTGCTTTCCAGTTTATCCTGTCTCTTGATTAATTTTCTATTGTCGGGGTTCTCACCTCTTAATGTTCCTATGGAGTCCAGTTCTTGTCTTTTGAGAGCAAGTTTTTCGGAAACCGCAGCACTATCATAAAATTGTTTTCCAAATCTATAGATGTTGACTCCAAGGGAATAATTCAGAAGTGGAATTCTGGTATTTGGTTCTTGTAGAATTAATGGGTCAATATCCTCTTTGCTTACTTTTTCTAATCCTTCAAGTTCATTTTCAAAAAGTACATATTTCCCTTCGGGTATATTTTTAGTCACAGAACAGCCAAGCAGGCCACCAAGGACACCGATAAAAAGTATATATTTGATGAATTTCAAAATGGGAGAATAAATCGTAATGCTTAGCAAAAATACAGTTAAGTTTATAAAAACCTTACATCAAAAGAAATACCGAAATCTGGAGCAAAAATTCTTTGTAGAAGGAGGAAAGTCTGTCTTAGAGTTGTTAAACTCTGATTTTGAGGTAGAGTTACTTTTGGTGACCGAAAGATTTTTTAAGCAGCACCAGAAACAAATAAACCAACTTCCGAAAGATTTAATAATTGTAACACAAAAGCAACTAGAAAGTGTAGGGCAATTTCAAAGCAACGATAGTGCCTTGGCAGTGGTGAAGATGAAGAGAAATCAATATTTTGATAGGCCCAAAGAGGATTTGGTTATTGCTTTGGATGATGTTCGTGATCCTGGGAATTTGGGGACAATCATAAGGATTGCTGATTGGTATGGAATTAAGCATTTGCTATTTTCTTCTCAAACAGCAGAATTTTATAATCCTAAAGTGATTCAGGCTAGTATGGGGTCTTTTACACGGGTCAAATTTTATTATGGAGATTTGAATGAGATTTTTAAGAAATGGGATTGTCCTATTTATGGTGCATATCTCGGAGGATCAAATATTCATCGACTTGAAAAGCCAAAATCAGGAATTCTACTGATGGGAAATGAGTCAAATGGCATTTCTGAGGAATTAGCTGCTTTAGTAACAGATAGAATAACAATTCCGGGTTACGGACATGCAGAGTCTTTGAATGTAGCAATTGCAACTGCCATTCTTTGTGATAATTTCAAGAGGTTAGCAGATGTATGATCAGTAAACTACTCAAGACGCTCAATAAAGTAGGAATCAATGGGTTTTTATTGGGGATTTTCGCTGCCGTATTTTTAGGATTTCTGTTTCCTGAGTTCGGTTCATCAAAATCAACCGTTCCTTGGAAGCCCATTATTAATATCGGCATTGGGTTGATTTTCTTTTTCTATGGGGTAAAATTGAATCCTAAGCAATTAAAAGCTGGGCTTAAAAACTGGAAACTCCATGTTCTTATTCAATCTGCAACTTTCTTGATTTTTCCCATTTTGGTTCAATTGATTCTTTATATTATTCCTACGCTTAATGAGGATTTTAACTTGGGTATTACCTATTTATCGGTTCTGCCTTCTACCGTAAGTGCCTCTATTGTGATGGTTTCTTTGGCAAATGGTAATATTCCTGGTGCAATTTTCAATGCAAGTATTTCCAGTCTCCTTGGGGTAGTAATTACTCCCGCATGGATGGGAATACTCGGAGATTCATCAGAATTTGAAATTGAATTTTTGCCAACTTTAGGAGAACTATCGATCAAAGTATTATTACCAGTTTTTCTTGGCGTTTTACTTCATCAATGGATTTTTCCTAAAATCTCAAAGTATATCAATAAATTGAAATACCTAGATCAGACTGTGATCATGATTATTGTTTTCACCTCCTTTGCTCAGTCTTTTTCTCAACAGGTTTTCGCTCCTTATAAGCTTTCAACTTTAGTACAGGTAAGCATGACAATGTTGGTGATTTTCTTTTTAGTATGGGGAATAATCGAGGTGTTATGCAGAATGATTCATTTTTCCAGAGAAGATAAAATCACAGCTCTTTTTTGTGGTTCAAAAAAATCGCTGGTACAAGGAGTAGTTATTGGTAAAGTGATTTTTCCTGATCCGGCTATATTAGGTCTAATTCTTCTTCCTGTTATGTTATATCACATTCAACAGTTGATAGCAGGCAGTATTTTGGCAACATGGCTAGGAAAGAAAAACTAGATTGAAATGTTTTAAAGATGAGCTTCTGAAAGTTTTTCTACCAACTGGATGTATTCTTCTTCGGCTTCTTCTTTGGATTTTCCCTTATAGCTCATCCAACTATTATATTTTGCTGCTGCTTTAAAATCAAATCCACCAGGCCTTTCACCTACATTATCACCTTCTGTGGCTTGTTTATAAAGCCCGTATAATTTTAATAAATCTTCATTTGAAGGCTTCCTTGTGAATTTTTTGGTTAACGAAACTGCCTGTTCCAAATTTTCTGGTTTCATAAAAAATCTTGTTTGGTTTTTTTACCAAATATGCAGCTATTTTTATTTTAATCTATCTGAAAACAATAAAAGCCAGCATTTTTGCTGGCTTTTATTAAGAGGTTAAAATAAGAATTAACGCTTATTCATTGAAACATAATCTCTTTCATTTGCTCCTACATATATTTGTCTCGGTCTTCCAATTGGCTCACCATTTTCACGCATTTCTTTCCATTGGGCGATCCATCCCGGAAGTCTACCAAGAGCAAACATCACAGTAAACATATCAGTTGGGATTCCCAATGCTCTATAAATAATTCCAGAATAGAAGTCTACATTTGGATAAAGCTTTCTATCTATAAAATACTGATCATTTAAAGCTGCATGTTCTAGCTCTTTAGCTATATCCAATACAGGATCATTAACTCCTAGTTTTCCTAAAACATCATCAGCTGCTTTCTTAATGATTCTAGCTCTCGGATCAAAGTTTTTATAAACTCTGTGTCCAAAGCCCATCAATCTGAATGGATCGTTTTTGTCTTTTGCTTTGTCTAGATATTTTTTCGCATCGCCACCATCTGCTTTGATAGCTTCCAGCATTTCAATTACAGATTGGTTAGCACCGCCATGTAAAGGACCCCAAAGGGCATTAATGCCAGCAGAAATTGAAGCATAGATACTAGCTTGAGAAGACCCTACAATTCTGACAGTAGAAGTAGAACAGTTTTGCTCATGATCTGCGTGCAAGATCAATAATTTGTCTAATGCAGCAGAAACCACCGGGTCAACATCATATTTTTCCGCAGGAAGCGCAAACATCATTTTTAGGAAGTTTGAACAATAATCCAATGAATTGTCAGGATAATTAACAGGATGTCCAACTTCATTTTTGTATGCCCAGGCTGCAAAAGTTGGCATCTTGGCCAAAAGCCGAATAATGCTCATATTGACTTCTTCATCACTTCTGTTGGGATTTAAGGAGTCAGGATAAAAAGCAGTTAGGGAACAAATCAAAGAGGATAATACCCCCATTGGATGAGCATTTGAAGGAAAACCTTCTAATATTTTTTTAATATCCTCATGAACTAATGTGTGATGAGTAATTTCTTTTGAAAAAGACTCATATTCTGATTGGCTAGGCAATTCACCATAGATCAATAAATATGCTACCTCAAGAAAAGAAGATTTTTCTGCAAGGTCCTCTATTTTATATCCTCTGTAGCGAAGAATACCTTCTTCACCATCTAAAAATGTAATTGCACTAGTTGTAGAACCAGTATTTTTAAATCCTGGATCAAGGGTGATTAATCCAGATGCTCCTCTGAGCTTTGCAATATCAATTGCAGATTCATTTTCTGTTCCAGTAATTACCGGAAATTCATACTCTTGTCCATTAAAGGACAACTTGGCGGATTCTGACATATAACAGGTTTGTTTGGATTGCTCTAAAGAAAAAACTTATTTTTCGGGTTTAAGTTACTAAAAGCAGCTTATTTTTTAGGAGATATTTGTTTTAAGGGAGATATAATTCTCCGATTATTTGATAAACAGACATAAAAGGACTCTAAAATTGTTAAAATTCCAATAATTAACAGTGTCAATTTTAGAAATTAGGAGAGCTTTTGATTATGTAAAAAAAAAGCCCCGGAGGGCTTTCTTATCAGGCACAAAAGTGCTCAAAAACTTCTACTAGATGGTCTCCAATCATTTTAGCATTTCTGCCTTCAATATGATGACGCTCGATAAAGTGCACTAACTCACCATCTTTGAATAAAGCCATAGCTGGTGAAGAAGGAGGGTAAGGAAGGACTAGTTCTCTAAACTTGTCAACTGCTTCGCGATCATTTCCCGCAAATACAGTTCCTAGTACATCTGGCTTAACTTTCGAATGTTCTAATGCATATTTTACTCCTGGTCTAGCAGCTCCAGCTGCACAACCACATACTGAATTGACAACAACGAAAGTTGTTCCTTTTTGGTCCGGGCCTAATTTGTCAGCAACTATTTCTGCTGTTCTAAATTCCTCAAACCCCTCATTAGAAAGCTCTGCTCGCATTGGAGCAATTAATTCTTCTGGATACATATTTTTTACTTTTAATAGTTCTATTTATAAAAAACCTAATTCTAGCTTTGCTGCCTCAGACATCATATCCTGCGAATAAGGAGGATCAAATGTTAATTCTACCTCTACATTATTTACTCCTTGAATCTGCTGGATTTTGTCTTTTACTTCTGAAGGAATAAATTCAGCAGAAGGACAATTTGGAGATGTTAATGTCATCAAAACATAAACATTGTTAACGGGATAGATGGTGATTTCATAAATCAAACCCAATTCATAAACATCAACTGGAATTTCTGGATCATAAACCTGTTTAATAGAAGTAACCACTTTCTCCTTCAACCCTGTAATTTGTCCAACACTGGTTTTGTTTTCAGTTTCCATGCTTAAGCGTTTTGCTTCGTTTGAAATGCCAAGGCATATAATTTCATTTGCTTTATCATTGCAGCCAATCCATTTGATCTTTGACTTCCAATAATTCCTCCCATTCCAATTTTGTGAATAAAATCAAGATCTGCTGAAATTATTTCCTGTGGAGTTCTGTCATTTAAAACTCTGATTAGCAAAGAAATAAGCCCTTTAGTAATATCTGTATTGGAATCAGCTTGATAATGAACTTTCCCATCTTTTTCATCTGCAATCAACCAAACTTTAGATTGACAACCTTTGATTATGTTTTCTTCAATTTGTTCTTTTTCGGGAAATTTCTCTAATCCACCTCCTAGCTCCATGATATAGAAAATAGTACTTTCCTTATCATCCCCAAGGATTTCAAATTCACTGATTATCTCGTTTTGAACTTCTTGAATACTGCTCATTTATTCTTTATTCTAGCAATTTGGGCAACAGCCTCAGCTAATTTCTCTATTTCTAATTTGGAATTGTAAACAGCAAAGGATGCCCTAACAGTTCCCTCAAGACCAAGTCTTTTCATTAAAGGTTGTGTACAATGATGCCCAGTTCTAACTGCAATACCTTTTGCGTCTAGCATCATCCCGACATCAAAAGGATGCATCTCTTTTATATTGAAGGAGAGGACACTTACCTTGTTAGATGCTGTTCCAACAGGAATAAAACCTTTAATAGGTTCAAGCAATTGATTTGCATAAGCCAGAAGTTCATCCTCATGACTTTTGATATACTTCTTCCCTAGTTGTTGAATAAAATCCAATGCATATTTAAATGCAATTACATCTCCGATATTAGGAGTTCCCGCCTCGAATTTAAATGGGATTTCGTTGTAGGTGGTTTTTTCAAAAGATACTTCTTTGATCATTTCTCCTCCACCCTGATAAGGAGGCATTTCCTCGAAAAGTTCTCTTTTGCCATACAAAATTCCCAATCCTGTAGGTCCATAAAGCTTATGAGCTGAAAATGCTAGAAAATCACAATCTAGAGTCTTTACATCTATTTCCAAATGGTTAGTAGATTGGGCACCATCCAAAAGAACTTTAGCGCCTACCGAATGTGCAGCTTCTATAATTCTTTCCACCGGGTTGATTGTTCCCAGTGCATTTGAAGCGTGTACAATGCTTACTAATTTAGTTTTTGGAGAGAGTAACTTTTCGTATTCTTCGAATAAAATTTCTCCAGCTTCGTTGATTGGGATGATTTTTAGAACTGCTCCCTTTTCTTCACAAAGCATCTGCCATGGGACAATATTGGAATGGTGTTCTAAAGTGGAAATAATGATTTCATCGCCTGCACTAATAAATTTCCTGCCAAAAGTACTGGCAACTAAATTGATACTCTCCGTTGTGCCTTTGGTGAAAATTATTTCTGCAGATTCATTCGCATTGATAAACTTCTGAACTGCCTCTCTGGTTTTTTCAAAGTATCCGGTGGATCTGTCTGCTAATGCATGGGCCCCACGATGAATATTTGCATTATCATGATAATAATATCGGGATAATGAATCGATTACAGACTGAGGCTTTTGAGTGGTTGCTGCATTATCAAAATAGACCAAAGGCTTCCCATGTACCTCTTGATGAAGAATAGGGAATGATTGTCTAATTTTTTCAATTGCGTTATCCATTAAGGTTTTAGAATTTACTACCTAGTCTTTCCTGTACTAAGTTGATGCAATATTCCCTAAAGCTTTCATTTTCAATATGCTCTAGAACTTCACCTGCAAAAGCAAATAAGAGTAAACCTTTTGCTTGAATTTTATCAATACCGCGAGCTTGCAAATAAAATAATGCTTCTTCGTCTAATTGTCCGGTAGTACATCCATGAGAACATTTCACATCATCAGCCCATATTTCTAGCTGTGGTTTGGTGTTTACAGTTGCATCATTGGACAACAGAATGTTATTGTTTTGCTGAAATGCATTTGTTTTTTGAGCGTCCTGTCTTACAAATATTTTACCATTGAATACTCCTCTTGATTGATCAGCCAATATGCCTTTATATAGTTCATTTGATTCAGCATGAGGAATGGTATGATCTACATTGGTATGATTATCCACATGAGTTTTCCCATTCAAAAGATAAATACCATACATATTCCCTTCAGAATTACTTCCTAAAAGGTTCAGGCTAAGGTTATTTCTAACCATTTCTCCTGAAAGTGAAAGGGTAACTGATGTGAAGCGCGAATCTTGAAGGAGATTTGTTTCAATATTACTTACCTCAAAAGCATTTTCACCTTCGTTTTGAACTCGATAGTATCTAATCTGCGAGTTTAACCCACCTTTAACCTCTGAAACTAGGTTGACAAAATATGGTTTATCGCTTTTATTAATACTGTGAGAAATAAAGGTTACTTCAGCAAAGTCTCCTGCTTCAATCCATATCCTTGGTGAAATAATTTCACCTTCATTTGCTTTGTTAAAAGAAAGAAGGAGAATGGGCTTTTCGACAACTTCTTTTTTAGGAATACTTATAAAAACACCGCCATCAAAGGAAGCTTGGTTTAATGCCGCGAATGCATCTTTTTCAACTTTAGCAATGCTTCCAATAGGTGTTTCGGGTTTTTCGCTTAAAGAAGAGAAATCTAGATTATTAATATCAAGGCAGCGGTTTTTGAGAAGATGCCCATTTGAAAAGACCAAAACAGCCCCTTCAAATCCTTGGGGAATTACCTCTCTCACTTCTTCTTCACTTAAATCAAAAGGCTTTGCAGCATTTAAATTTGAAAGTGACTGCTCAAGCTTCTTGGTTATTGCAGTAAACTTATATTCTTCAGATTTGAGGGTAGGAAGGCCTTGACTTAGAAAACTGGCTTTTCCTTCTTCTCTGGATTTTTCAAATCCGACAAAAGAAGATTCCAAAAATCCTTCAAATAGATTTTGTTTAATCAGGGTACTCATGTTGTTGGGGTTGATGCGGGTATCAGACAGTTGCTTCAGAATCTATGGCTTCCTTTATCCAATCATAGCCTTTTTCTTCAAGTTCTAATGCCAAGTCTTTTGTGCCAGACTTGACGATTCTACCTTTGTAAAGAACATGGACAAAATCGGGAACAATGTAGTCCAATAAACGCTGGTAGTGAGTTACTACGATAGTTGCATTATCTTTAGACTTTAATTGATTCACACCATTTGAAACAATTCTCAATGCATCTATATCAAGTCCTGAATCAGTTTCGTCAAGGATAGAAAGGGTAGGATCGAGCATTGCCATCTGGAAGATTTCGTTTCGTTTCTTTTCCCCGCCAGAAAAACCTTCGTTAAGAGATCGGCTTAAAAGCTTTTGGTCAATCTCTACCAACTTCATCTTCTCTTTCATCATGGTAAGAAACTTGACAGCATCCAAAGCCTCAAGTCCTCTATATTCTCTTACCTGATTTACAGCTGTCCTCAGAAAGTTTGTTGAGCTTACCCCAGGGATTTCTACTGGATATTGAAAAGCAAGAAATACACCTTCTCTAGCACGATCCTCAGGCGCAAGTTCTAAAAGATCTTTGCCTTTGAAAATGACTTCTCCTTCTGTAACCTCATATTCTTCTCTTCCTGCTAAAACTGATGCTAAAGTTGATTTGCCAGAACCATTCGGTCCCATAATTGCATGAATTTCACCAGCCTTTACTTCCAAATTGATACCTCTCAGAATAGGAGTTCCTTCAATGGAGGCATGCAGATTTTTTATACTTAACATATTCGTCTTAAACTTTCAATTTTAATTTAAACTTACCCTACAGATCCCTCTAATGTCAGAGCCAGTAGCTTTTGTGCTTCTACAGCAAATTCCATTGGTAATTGGTTCAATACTTCTTTTGCATAACCATTCACAATTAATGCAACAGCATCTTCTGTAGATATTCCTCTTTGGTTACAATAGAATAATTGATCTTCACCTATTTTGGAAGTAGTTGCTTCGTGCTCGACTTTAGCAGAAGAATTATTAATATCTATATAAGGGAAAGTATGTGCGCCGCACTTATCTCCCATTAACAAAGAATCACATTGTGAAAAGTTTCTGGCGTTGTCTGCCCTTTTCATCACTTGCACTTGACCTCTGTATGAGTTTTGTGATTTACCAGCAGAAATACCTTTTGATACGATTCTTGATTTGGTGTTTTTACCGATATGAATCATTTTCGTTCCTGTATCAGCCTGCTGAAAATTGTTCGTAACCGCTACAGAATAAAATTCTCCGATGGAATGATCACCTTTAAGAATACAAGAAGGGTATTTCCAGGTGACGGCTGAACCTGTTTCAACTTGTGTCCAGGAAATTTTAGAATAGTCGCCTGCACAAATACCTCTCTTAGTAACAAAATTATAAATACCGCCTTTCCCATTTTTATCTCCAGGGAACCAATTTTGAACGGTAGAATATTTTACTTCTGCATTTTTGGCAGCATAAATTTCTACTACTGCAGCATGAAGTTGATTTTCATCTCTCTGTGGAGCAGTACAACCTTCTAAGTAAGACACGTAGGCCTCATCTTCAGCTACTATCAGAGTCCTTTCGAATTGGCCGGTGTTTGCAGCATTGATTCTAAAGTAAGTTGAAAGCTCCATCGGACATCTTACTCCTTTTGGAATGTAGCAAAATGATCCGTCAGAAAATACCGCTGAATTCAAAGCCGCGTAGTAATTGTCAGTCATAGGTACAACCGAGCCCAAATACTTTTTAACCAAAGCCGGATGCTCTTTTACTGCTTCGCTAAATGAGCAAAAAATTATTCCTAATTTTGATAATGTTGCTTTGAAAGTTGTCCCAACAGAAACTGAATCAAGAACAGCGTCAACTGCAATACCTTGGAGTTTTTTCTGTTCGTTAAGATTAATACCCAATCTTTCATAAATCTGAAGTAACTCTGGATCCACTTCATCCAAAGACTTCGGTTTATTACTTTGTTTTGGTGCTGAATAATATCTCAGACTTTGTAGGTCAATTTTAGGATAAGTGACATTTGCCCAAGATGGCTCAGCCATAGTTTTCCAAGCTTTGAAAGCTTTTAATCTCCATTCAAGTAACCATAGGGGTTCTTCTTTTTTGGTAGAGATCCACTTTATTATATCTTCATTGAGTCCGAGTGGTGCTTCATCTGCCTCATAATTAACAGACCAGCCGTGTTCGTACTCTTTGGAGGTAAATTCTTCTAAAATCTGATTGTCTTTGCTCATATTAGCTAAGTTATTTAGACTAATTACATTTTAACTGCGAAGGTACAACATATAATGAAAAAAATATGTTCAGAACTATTCGAAAATTCTATGATAAATAAATTATTTCGATCGAAAGTCCAGTTCTGAGGCGTTTTCGAGGATTTAGGACAAAAAAAAAGTGCTGATCAAACAGCACATTTTTTTTTATAAATCTCAAAAAACCTAGATTTTTATTTATTTGGATTTAATCCAAATAGAGTTATTTCTCTTTATCAAAGAATTGTATTGGCCTATTAATACTCTCTTCTAAAACGATTAATGTTTCAGTTCGATCTATTCCGTCCACTTTTTGGATATTGTCTAAAACCAACCTTAAATGATTGGTATCTCTACAAATAATTTTGGCGAATATCGAATAGTTCCCAGTTGTATAATAAGCGCTTACTACTTCAGAAATAGTCTTGAGTTTTTCGATCACATTATCATAAAGCGAACTTTTCTCAAGATAGATCCCTAAGAAGGCGGATATATCATAGCCTAGTTTTGAGAAATCAATATTTAGAGTGGCGCTTTTGACGATTCCCATATCCTCTAATTTTTTCATGCGTACGTGAACCGTACCAGATGATACAAAAACCTTTTTTGCGATTTCTGTGTAGGGAGTCTTCGCATCCTCATTTAAAAGTGAGATGATTTTAAGGTCTATGTTGTCGATATCTAAAATTTTATCCATTTTCCTTTGTTGGATTTAGATGATTTTTAATGAATGTGCCTGTAAATTAGAGGTTCTTCAAAAAATACCAAAATTTTTTTTTCAATTTGTAATTGAAATCAAAATCTGTTTACTTTGAAGTTCATATAAATAGCATGTTATTATTTGGTAATTATATGAAATGTTCAAATTTTAATTGGTTGTTACTAAAAACTCCAAATCTTTGAGCGTTAATCAATCGAAACTTTTAATCTCTAAAGTTATATTTGGGTTTATATTCTGAAAAAGGTCTTGCTTATGGCAGGACTTTTTTATTTAATTTTCTCTAAGTATGATAAGAATGGATATTTCAACTCGTGGGTATTCTTTTTTCATTTTGATCAAGTTGGATTGATACGTTTATAAAATTTTCATCTTTATTCTTTGATCATGAGATTCTCAAGGATAAATAAAAATGGCGCTAATCTCCATTTGGATTTCTGTTTTCTCTATGATAAAATTTTTATTTCCCCTTTTTTTTGAGCGGTTATGTGGATTGTAATGACTCTATTTATTTTGAGCAAAAGAACCATTACGATGAAAAAAACCTTAGTATTTATAATCTTAACTGCTTTTTCAGTTTCTGCACACTCTCAAGTTAAGTCTTTTAGCCCAGAGAAGACGTTTCCTGAAGATAATCCCGATTCTAAATTTTACACTGTATCTGGAGAAAGACATGGACCATCTTTTTTTAAAAAATTCACTTTTCCAGAAGTAGAATATAGTCCTGGAGAAACACTCGACTTTGATCATTATCATACCGTTGAAGTGATGTACCACTGGTATTCCGCATGGGCCGAAAAATATCCGGATATCGTAGATGTCTATGAAGTAGGAAAATCCTTTGAAGGAAGGCCTATTCTTCAAATGACGATTACAAATAAAGAGACTGGAAAGGATACTGAAAAGCCAGCCGCCTATTTTGAAGGAGGTCGGCATTCAGGGGAAATTACTTCTAGTGAGTCTATACTTTGGCTTACAAAGCATATTTTGGAAAATTATGGAAATGACCAGGAGATCACAGAGCTGGTAGACACAAAAGCTATTTACCTGAGACCGCAAAATAATCCTGATGGATCCAATCTATATCTAAGAACCGAACAAAGAAATAGAAGTACTGTTAAACCTCATGATAATGACCGGGATGGCTTATTGGATGAAGATCCTGAGGAGGATTTGGATGGAGACGGTATAATTTATCAAATGAGGAAAAAAGCAATTACGCCTGAGGAGAAAAAGAAAGCCAACTTTATAATAAATCCAGAAGACCCAAGTCAAAAATTAATGAAAAGGACTTTTCCTGGAAAAGGTGAATATTTGGTTTATACAGAAGGCTATGATAATGATGGCGATGGTTCTTATAATGAAGATGGTATTGGGGGTTTAGATTTGCATAGAAATTATCCTGAAAATTGGCGTCCTGATATAGGAGGTGATTTAACAGGAAGGGGATATACTCAATATGGAGCTGGTGAATTTCCTATGAGTGAAGTTGAATCCCGAGCCACCGTCCTCTGGGTTCTGAGTCATCCTAATATTTCTGTAGTAAACTCTATGGATACGCGAGTTCCTATGCATTTAAGAGCTCCTTCTACTTCTAAGGCTGAAGAAAGAATGTATCCAAAAGATTTGGCGATATATAAAGAGATGGATCAGCTGGGACTTTCCTTTACAGCTTACCCATGGGCAGGGGATGTCTATGAAACGTATGCCACTCGATATAAAGTAAATAGAATGACCGGTGACCCCTTGAAACCAACTCCTCTTTTTGGCCATGGTCCTGATTTTGGCTATTTCTATTATGGTAGCATTTGGTATGGAGATGAGCTTTGGAATAATGGAGCCATGAAAGATTATAATGGTGATGGTATTTATGATGATTTTGATGGCTTAAGATGGGACGAAGAGGCGAATGAGGGAAAAGGTTTCAAATCTTGGACTCCCTTCAATCATCCTGTTTTAGGAGAGGTAGAAATTGGCGGTTTTCATCCTAAGTTTTTTGGACAAAACGGTCCGACTTGGCAATTAGAAGACTGGGCTAAAAAACAAGCGTTATTTAATCTTACCATGGCAAAAAGGCTTCCTCAGTTAACTATTTCTTCTATTGATGTATCCAATCTAGGTAATGGCGAATTTGAAATTTCTTTGGATTGGACAAACGTGGGTGGGTTGCCAGTGGCTCTTGAACAGGCAAAACTTGTAAAAATTGTACAGGAAGATCGGGTATCTCTGAGTTTTGATAAGGAACTAACAGAGGGATATGAAAACGCTAAAGTCCAGATAATTAGTCCTGAGTTATACGATAAAACTATCTATGCTGGATATACTGAGGTGGGAGAGAAGAAATCAGTGACTTTTAAAGTTAAAGTAAATACTGATCAGGAGGTGAAAGGGAAAATCAGACTGTCATCCACTAGAGGTGGTTATTTTGAAAAAGAATTTACGTTAAAATAAAAAATCATGCTTAAAAAAGTAGCATTAGTTTATTTTCTCTGTTTTGCCTTCCTTATTTCAATTTCGGAAGCTCAACAAAAGAGATCCTTAAATCATTCTGATTATGATGGTTGGGAAAGCCTCAGATCCGGAAAAATAACCAAAGATGGCCTTTGGGTAGGATACCAAATTTCCCCTCAAGACGGAGATGGACGTGTTGAATTGTTTTCTTATAAAAACCCAGAAAACAAATTTGTGATTCCCAGAGGCTCAGGTTATGAATTTACCGCAGATAATGCTTTCGCAGTAGGGAAAATTGTGCCTCAGGAAGATACTGTTCATTTGCTCAAAGTGAAAAAGACCAAAAAAGATGACATGCCGAAGGACAGTCTTTTTATTTATCAGATGAGTACTAGCAAACTGGAGAAATTTCCTAATGTGAAATCATTTGATACTCCTACGGAAAAAGGGAGTTGGATTGCAATCCTATTTGAAAAAGAAAAACCTGCGAAAAAAGATTCTGCAGATTCAACTGCAAAAGCGGAAAAGCCAAAGAAAACCGACGGTACAAAATTATTGGTTCGAAGTCTTGATGGAAGTAAATCTTTTGAATTTGAAAGAGTGAAATCATATGGATTCGCTCCAAATGGGGATTACCTTCATTTTGAACTGGACAAAGAAGATACCTTGGACAATGCGGCTATACATATTTTGGATTTAGAATCTGGTGAGAGCAAGACGATCCATGAAGGAATGACTTCCTACACGATGAATAGATTTTCTCCCCAATCGAAGTATTTGGCATTTCTTACTTCAGATGATTCAACAAAAGCCAAAAAACCACACTATCAACTTCAGCTTTATGATGTAAAAGCTGGTAATTTGAAACAATTGGCAGATGAAACCGCAGCGGGAATTTTAGAGGGTGGAAGGATCAGTGAAAATGGTTCGCTTAAATTTTCAGAAGATGAAACTAGATTGTTTTTTGGATCGGCACCAGATTATATAGACTATCCATATGAGGATGATAGTACTATTTTGGAGGATGAAAGGCCAAGACTTGATATTTGGGGTTGGCAAGATTCTCAAATTCAGCCCATGCAATTGAAACAAAAATCGAGAGAAGAAAGCAGATCCTACCTTGCCACTATTGATCTATCTACCGGAAAGATTGCTCAATTAGAAACACCGGATATTGAAGATGTAAGGCTAGAGAATAAAGTGACCAGAGACTTTGGATTGGGAACCACAAATGCACCTTATGAAAGAAATTACAGCTGGGATATTCAGATTGGAAGGGATGTCTATTTGGTAGATTTCAAAGACGGTTCCAAAAAATTGATTGAAAAAGAAATGTCCGGATTCCCAAGTATTTCCCCGGGAGGAAAATATGTTTACTGGTATGGAAGCACTGATAGCACTTGGTATGCATATGATATAGAGACTGAGAAAAAGATAGATTTAACAGCAGGAATTGACGTGCCCTTCTACGAAGAACTACATGATTCTCCTTCTCTTCCCGGAAGCTATGGAACTAGTGGTTGGTTGGATAATGATGCGGCTATCCTGATTAATGATAGATTTGATATTTGGAAAATTGATCCTAAAAACCCTGGAACGGCAACCAATATTACTTTGGGCGAGGGCAGGAAAAACAACATGGTTTATCGGGTGGAAAACTTGGACAGGGATGTTTTAAGTATTGACCCGAAATCCACTCTGATTTTGAGTGCATTCAATGAAATGAGGAAAGAATCTGGTTTTTACAAAACTATGGTTGATTCGAAAACTGCACCTCAAAAACTGATTTTTACTCCAAACAGATATTATGGATTGACCAAAGCCAAAAATGTAGATCATGTGTTTCTTCAGAGATCGACTTACGTGGAAAATCCTGATTTGTATCTAACGGATTTGACATTTAAAAATCTGAAGAAAGTCTCTGATTTAAATCCTCAACAAGTAAATATTAATTGGGGAACATCCGAGCTGGTTTCCTATTTGGCGAATGATGGGACACCTTTACAAGGAATTCTTTTCAAACCGGAAAACTTTGACCCGAATAAGAAATATCCAATGATGGTGTATTTCTATGAGAGAAGTAGCGATGGTTTGTATTCCTACAGATCACCTGCACCAAGTGCTTCTACAATTAATATTCCTTATTTCGTAAGTAATGAATACCTGGTTTTTGTTCCCGATATCAAATATGATTTGGGCTTGCCAGGACCAAGTGCATATAACTGTATCATTCCGGGAGTTCAGTCTGTGGTAGCCAAAGGTTTTGTAGATGCAGATAATATGGCCATACAGGGTCAAAGTTGGGGTGGTTATCAGGTTGCTTATCTGATTACCCAAACAAATATGTTTAAAGCTGCTGGGGCAGGTGCACCCGTAGTAAACATGACTTCTGCTTATGGAGGTATTCGTTGGGGGACAGGTATGAGCCGCATGTTCCAATATGAACAAACACAATCAAGGATCGGCGGAACGCTTTGGCAGAAGCCTCTTTATTACATAGAAAATTCTCCACTGTTTTTCATGGATCGGGTAGAAACTCCTGTTTTGATCATGCACAATGATGAAGATGGAGCAGTTCCATGGTATCAGGGCATCGAAATGTTTATGGCTTTGAAAAGATTGAATAAGCCTGCTTGGTTACTTCAGTACAATGGTGAGGACCATAACTTGAGACAAAGAAGAAACAGAAAGGACTTGTCTATGCGACTGAGTCAATTCTTTGACCATTATTTGAAAGGAGCGCCAGCACCACTTTGGATGACTGAAGGTTTGCCGGCAGTTGAAAAAGGAAAAACACTTAAATACGAGTTAAACGAAAATTAATTAAAAAAGGGCCTGCATTTAAATGCAGGCCCTTTTTTAATTTTAAACAGCTACAGCAGCTTTGATGTGTGGATGTGGATCGTATCCGACTAATTCAAAATCTTCCAGTTTAAAGGAAAAAATATCTTTCACCTCAGGATTGATCTTCATTTTTGGTAAAGGTCTCAATTCTCTACTTAACTGTAATTCGGCCTGCTCGATGTGATTAGAATATAAATGGGCATCTCCAAACGTGTGCACAAAATCGCCAAGCTCCAAATCACAAACCTGAGCGATCATCATGGTGAAGAGCGCGTAGGAGGCAATATTAAATGGGACGCCTAAAAACACATCAGCACTTCTTTGATAGAGCTGGCAGGAAAGTTTGCCATCAGCAACATAAAATTGGAAAATTGTATGACAAGGAGGTAAAGCCATTTGGTCAACATCAGCCACGTTCCAAGCACTAACAATATGTCTTCTGCTATCAGGCTTAGTTTTGATCTGGTGAATAAGGTTTTTGATTTGATCAATTTCTCCGCCTTTCCCATCTGGCCAATGTCTCCACTGATATCCATAAACTGGTCCTAAATCCCCATTTTCATCAGCCCATTCATCCCAAATAGAAACTTTATTTTCCTTTAGATAGGCTATGTTGGAATCTCCCCTTAAAAACCAAAGAAGTTCAACGATAATGGATCTTAAATGGAGCTTTTTGGTTGTTACCAATGGGAATCCCTCAGAAAGGTTGAATCGCATTTGATGACCAAAAATGCTTCGGGTTCCCGTTCCTGTTCGATCTCCTTTTATGGCTCCTTCATCAAGGATTTTTCTCATTAAATCGTGATACTGCTTCATTTAATTTATAGGCTTTACTTTAGTCGCAATTTAGTCAGTTCGTCTAAGAAAACGAACGACTAGATAACAAAGATGTCAAATATCTAGTAATATTGGAGTTAGTAAAAAATTCCTAGAAGTACCCCTCTTAATTGCCGATGTTCCTAAAATCAACAACTTACTTTTCCCTTGTCATCGGTTTGCTCCTTTCTGTTTTAGTCTTTTTATTCCCTCCGCAAATCCAGTTTGATTACGACTTTGAACAATTTTTCCCTCAAAAAAGTGAGGATTTGGAGTTTTATCAATGGTTTAGAACTGAGTTTGAAAATGACAATGATTATTTATTGGTGGCGATAGAGAATCCAAATGGAGAATTATTGAATAAAGAGTTTTTATCTAAAGTATTTAGCGTCCAGACAGAACTCTCCCAACTGGATAATGTTGATACCATCATTTCTATTTTAAATTTTCGAAAACCCATCATAGGTCTTTTTGGGTCTCGATGGGAAAAAGTATTGAATTGGGGGGCAAATGAAGAGTTGGAGAAATCATCTGAAATAGTAGAGCAATATAGGTCTAAGCTTTTATCAAAAGATGGGGAATCAATCCTTCTATGGATTCGAAATACCCAGAATATTTCAAAGGAAAATGGCGATGTCCTTTATGAAGAAATCCAAAAGGTATTTAATCGAAATGATCTTCTGCCGAAAGCAGTAGCCGGAAAAATTCAAGCGCAAGGAGACTTTATTAAATTGATGCAAAAAGAGTTTGGCTTATTTTTCGGTGCTTCAATTTTCTTGATTTTAGTGATGTTATTGCTGATTTTCAGGAGTTTTTGGGCAGTTTGGATCCCTGTATTGGTCTTATTGATCGGTACTCTTTGGGCATTTGCATTATTTTCCTATTTCGGCAAACCTTTGGATGTAATGTCAATCATGCAGCCCACAATATTTTTGATTGTAGGATTAAGTGCTTTGGTCCATTTTATTACTCATTTGAATACCAAACTTCAAAAAAGCCATTCACAAGAAGATGCAATAATGAAGGTTTTCAATGAACTTTTCATGCCAGTTGGATTAACAATCCTGACTACTTCTGTAGGTTTTATTTCTCTGTACTTTACTACTATACCAGCTTTGAAAAATTTCGGGCTTAGTACCGGAGTGGGTGTTTTAATTATGTTTTTTGCGATTATTCTCCTTACTCCTGGGTTACTATTTCTAACTCGAATAAAAATAAAAAGATCCTCTGACCTGATTGTTTCCTCGCGATTATTAAGCTCAACCTTATCAATTATTCTAGAAAAAAGGAAAATAATTATTCTTTCATTTTTGATGATCAGTTTATTGGCTGTTTGGGCTGGGACGAAAATAAAGGTCAATGGATTTCTTTTGGATAATTTACCTCAAGATCATCCGATTCAAAAAGATGTAAATTATTTTGATCAACAATATGGAGGATCAAATCCTTTAGAATTGTATTTGGAGTCAGGTTATGCTACAGAATCGCTATTAGATTATAACGTGCTCAAAGAGATTGATAAACTTGAAAAAAAACTGGCTGAATTGATTGGTTCAAATCAAATTATTTCTCCCTTGACATTAATAAAAACTTTGAACCAAGCGCAAAATCAAGGTACTGATAGAGCTTATGTATTTCCCTCGCCAGGTCAATTCTTAAGGATGGAGAAATATTTTGAAAGAGACTTAAACAGCTACGGCTTAAAAATACTTTCGGATCAAAACCGCTCAGGTAGAATTAGTGCTAGGTCACCGGATTTTGGAACTTTTAAAATGTCAAGAATTCGGGAAGAATTGACCCAATATGCACAGACTGAAATTGATTCCGATTACTTGGTTGTTAAGTGGACTGGAACAGCATATTTAATGGATAAAGGACACAAATCCGTAACTGTTCAAATGGCTAAAGGGCTTGGCTTTGCTTTTTTAATTGTTGGAATAATTGCAGGGATACTTTTCAGATCCTGGAGAATATCATTCATTTTATTAATTCCGAATATCATTCCTTTGATATGGATGCTGGGTCTGATGCTTATAATAGGGGTGGAATTCAAATTAACCACAGCGATTTTGTTTACCGTTGCTTTTGGTATTGCTGTAGATGATAGTATTCATTTTATGACACGATTAAGGCTTGAATTAGGAAAAGGGAAGAGCCTTTTCTACGCAATTAAACGAACTTTCTTAGAAACGGGGAAAGCAATTGTTCTAACCTCATTTATTTTAGTTAGCGGATTTGGATTACTTATTTTCTCTGAGTTTGGGGTTACTCATTTTACAGGATTATTGATAGCCGCATCCTTGGTTTTCGCATTATTAGCCGATCTCTTGCTTTTGCCAATATTGTTATTGCCGATGAAAAAAGTCTGGGAGAAAAAAGCACAAAAGTTAATCACCTAAGCCTTCTAGAGCAAAAGTTGCTGAGACTGGATAATGATCAGAATAATCTACCTCCCGGTGTGTATTAAATTGAATTGGTTTTAAAATTGGTGAGGAAAAAATATGATCTATCCTTAAAAAGAATAATACCTTATTGTAAGTGAATCCAAAACCTCTACCAGCATATTCAAATGCATTTTCTAAGGTTTCGTTCAATTTGAAATAAGTATAAGAATAGGGGACTTCATTTAAATCTCCCATTAATACCACAGGATGAGGGCTGTTTAAATAATGCTCCACCAATAAATTTAACTGCTTACTCCTCTCAAGGCTACCTTTATGGAGTTTCCCTAAGGTCTGTCTATAATTTTCTCTTACTCCTTCTAAATTCTCCAAACCATCCGAATTAATTCTCATAGATTCTAAGTGGGCATTATAAATTCTTATTGTATCATTATTAAGAACGATGTCTGCAAATATTGCCCCATTGGTTCCATCTTTATCAAATACCTTCCCTTCATTGATAATAGGATATCTACTAAAAATCGCCAATCCATAGGATCGCTTTGTAGGGTTACCTCTAATCACATGGTAGGAAGACTCAAAACCAATATCTTTCCCTAAGAGCTTGATTGCATTTCTTGAAGCAGAGGTATAATCTTGGTAAAACTCCTGAAAAACTTTTACATCCGCTGGATGTTCTTGCAGCCATGTAAAAACATTTGGATCGAAATGACCTTCGATATTTCTACTATAGTTGAACAGGTGAGCATTATAAGTCAAAACCTTCAGGCCTAATGCATTCTCATTTTTTGGATGTATCTGAAAAGTAATGAGCGTAAATTTATATCCAATTAACAAGGCCGCTAAATGGAATAGTGCCGTTCTTTTCCATGAAAGGGTTAAAATGAAAAGCATGAATAAATTAATCAACCAAATCACCGGGATAAAAAATGGCAATAATCCAACGTAGGGAATATACTCAGGAGAAATGTATACGCTAAAAAATAAAATCAGTGTGCAACAAAATATAATTCCTGACAGGTATTTCATGTGGTTAGCTTAGTGGTTCCCAAAGTAAATCAGTCAATTTTACTTATTTGAATTTCTGACTGATTTTATTTCACTTTAACAAAATTTGAAGCTTTTACGTCTCTAATACGATAATTATGAAATAACAGTTAGATTACTAATTGATTGAAAATCTTTCAGATAAAAATGAAGAGTTAATTAAGAAGGGCGGGAATTTTGTATAGATGTAGTTAATTGTTTATTTCAAAGAGAAATCTCAATACCATGAAAACACAATATTTAATCTGGATCTTTGCATTTGGGGCCATTCTATTTGCCTCTTGTGATCCTAAATCTTCTGAGTCAATGGATCAATCAGAAGGTTCTGATTCTGTTGAAGAGACTTCGGACACTGAAAATAGACCAAGCCCACTTGAAGTAAAGGATGGGATGATTTCAGGAAAAGCATTTAAAGTTCATTATGGCTCTCCATCAGTAAAAGGTAGGACAATTTGGGGGGATTTGGTTCCATACAACATAGTGTGGAGGACAGGAGCTAATGAGGCCACATATGTAGAGTTAAGCGAAGATATGATAGTGGAAGGAGAAAGCCTTGCAGCAGGGAAATATTCACTATTTACTATACCAAAAGAAAATGCAGATTGGATTGTAATTTTTAATTCAGAATGGGATTTAGAACATGGTCATTTTCAATATGATGAAAAATATGATGTTTTGCGCGTGGAAGTTTCCCCAATCTGGGAAGAAAATTCTCAGGATAGACTTTCTATCGATTTGGAAAGTCCCGGAATTGTAATTCGATGGGAGAAGCTAAAGCTCCCTATAGTAATAAAATAAATTTTATTAAAATGGCTCTCAATTTATCATATTGAGGGCCATTTTTGATTGATGTCAAATACAAATCATAGTGCATGTCAATCAAAAAGAAAGGTTTAAATTTGTGGGAGTTAAAAATTTTGGAAGGTTGAGCTTGTAACTTTTCTTAATTCTAATTTATGTCACCTACTCTTCTAATTCTTTTATGAAGTATATATCATTTTTGTTGGTATTAGGAATTACAATCACTTTGGGTGTTTACATTTCTAAGCCAATAGGCCCTGTTCCTCCAATTGCCCCTCTTTTAGACCCCAATCATGGTTTTTGGCAAAATATGTATAGTGAGGATGATTTGGCTGAAGAAGAATTATCACTGCCTGGATTAAATGCACCTGTTCAGGTGGTATATGACGAAAATTTAATACCCCATATTTTTGCCGAAAACCAAGAAGATCTTTATCGGGCACAGGGATATATTACAGCCAAACATAGGCTCTGGCAAATGGAGTTTCAAACAAGAGCCGCGGCTGGAAGAATTTCCGAAATTGTTGGGGATGTAGCTCTTGATATTGATCGCATTGCAAGAAGAAAAGGACTTGGGTATGGAGCAGAGTTAGGGATGGAATTTTTGAAGAATAATGATCCCGAAACTTTGGCCTTTTTAGAGGCTTATGCTTCAGGAGTCAATCAATATATTGAAAGCCTTAGTCCTGGCCAAACTCCTGTGGAATATAAAATCCTAAACTACAAACCTGAAAAATGGACGCCCTACAAGTCTCTTTTATTGCTTAAATATATGTCTGATATGTTGGTGGGAGACAGAGACTTAGAATATTCAAATTTGAGAAAAATTTTAGGTTCTCAAATGTTGGACAAGCTTTATCCTGATTACCCTAATGAAGTAGAACCAGTAATTGAAATTGAAAAAATTTGGGATTTTGAGCCTTTGAAAGTAACAAGGCCGGATAGTATAAATTACCCCAATGATGCATTAGTTATGGATCCATTACCTCAACCAGTTGATGGGATAGGCTCAAATAATTGGGCGGTTTCGGGTTCTAAGACTAAAAGTGGAAACCCTATTTTGGCGAATGACCCACACTTGGGATTAAACTTACCTTCAATCTGGTATTCGATGCAGCTAACCACTCCCGACTATTCCACAAAAGGTGCGACACTTCCTGGTGCTTTGGGGATAATTTCTGGATTTAACGAAAACATAGCTTGGGGAGTAACTAATGCAACAAAAGATGCAAGAGATTGGTATAAAATTACTTTTCAAGATGAGAATAGAACAGCCTATAAATATGGAGATGAATGGAGGAAAACTACACTTAGAATTGAAGAAATTCAGATTAAGGGGAAAGAGGACTTTTTAGATACAGTGGTTTATACTCATTATGGACCAATTATGTATGATAAAAATTTTAGAGGCGATCGTCAAGATGTAAATTTTGCCTTAAAATGGACAGTGCATATGGGGTCTAATGAACAGAAGACCTTCCTAATGCTAAATTCTGGTAAGAATCATGAAGATTATAATTTGGCATTAGATAACTATACCGCACCTGCTCAAAATTTTGTTTTTGCTTCTAAATCAGGTGACATTGCAATGAGGATTCAAGGAAAGTTTGCATTGAAATGGCCAGAACAAGGGAAGTTTTTTATGGATGGAGCTGATCCAAAAATGGAATGGCAAGGGTTTATTCCTAATGATCAAAATCCGAGCACCTTAAACCCAAAGAGAGGTTTCGTTTCTTCTGCAAACCAACATCCTGTAGGCCCTTCTTATCCCTATTATGTTTTTGATAATAGTTATGAACATTACAGAAACAGAAGAATCAATGGCAAATTGAGGCAAATGGATCAAATTACACTGGATGATATGAAAACATTACAATTTGATGATTATTATCAACAAGCTGCTGATGTTTTACCTACGATGCTGAGCTTACTGGGAAATAATTTTTCAGATAATGAAAAAGCCCAAACTTATTTGAAGCAATTGAATGAATGGGATTATTATGCTGACCCAAATCAAAAAGCCCCAACCTTGTATTATATCTGGTGGAATAAGCTTTACAATCTAATTTGGCAAGAATGGGATGAATTCGGAGTTCCTGTTGTGAAACCAAATAGCTACCAAACGATCCAATTTCTAAAAAATGAATCTACCAGTTCCATATTTGATATAGAAAAAACTGCTGAAGTGGAAACTGCCGAGTATCATGTTAAAAATAGCTTCCAGTTTTTATTGGATGAAATGGAAAAATGGGTTTCAGAAGAAGCAGATTATTCTTGGGCTAATTATAAGAATACCACTATTCAGCATTTAGTGCCTCAATTCAAAGCTTTTTCAGTTTCAAATGTATATACGGGTGGAGGATCAGGAATTGTCAATGCAACAAGTGGAAGACATGGAGCAAGTTGGAGAATGATTGTAGAACTAGGTGATAAGCCGACTGCATTTGGTGTTTATCCTGGAGGACAATCAGGAAATCCAGGGAGTAAATATTATGGTAATTTTATTCCTATCTGGGCTGATGGAAAATATCTCAATTTTAATTTGAGACAAAAAGAGGATATGGACGGAATTCTTTTCCAAACTACTTTAAAATAGCAATATGAAATTTCTTTCCTTAGTACTATTGAGTGCCTTGATTGTGGTTTTCTTAAACCCATTATTTCCATACTGGATAGTAATGATTTTAATTGGAGTCCTTTCTGCGGTTTTAGGGGCAAATGGTTTTGTCTCATTTCTGGCAGGTGGAATCGGTATGGGATTAAGTTGGCTTGGTCAAACTATCTTTTTGAGCTATCAAACAGGAAGCCCTCTTCCCGATCAGATGGCAGAGATAATGGGACTTGGAAGTGGTGTAGCTCTCTCTATAATTACAGGCGTAGTAGGATTTTTGATTGGTGGATTTAGTGCCTTTTCTGGAAGTCTATTCAGAAAAATTCTAAAGAAAAAGCCAGACAATATTTATAAAGGCTAATAAATTTTCTAAAAATTGAAGGATTCAAAACAGGTAAATTATTTTTTCAGTTCGGTCTAATGAGTACCTTTGTTACTCACTCTTAAATGGGTTTTTTTATGCTGGAATCATTGATAACGTCGAAAACAAGATTAAGGCTCCTGGTCAAGTTTTTTGTTAATTCTAAAACTCAAAGTCATTTAAGAGGTCTTGCTGAAGAATTTGGAGAATCTACCAATGCCATAAGAAAAGAATTAAACAATCTAACTCAAGCAGGATTTCTTGAAAAACATATAGATAAAAATAAGATTGAGTACCAGGCGAATGAGAAGCATCCATTCTTTTCAAATATTCAAGAAATTATCCGGAAGTATTTAGGTTTGGATAAGCTCCTCGAGCAAATCTTAGAAAGAATGGGAGACGTACAGCAGGTAGTTTTGGTGGGAGATATAGCAGAAGGAAGAGATTCTGGTAAGATCGATGTGTTAGTTTCTGGGAAAAGCCTGAATAGTGAGTATATAAATCACCTTACCACCCGAGTGGAAGGACTGATAGATAGGAAAGTAGTATTTACCTTGCTGGCAGAAAGGATTAATTCTTCTGGGTTGGTATTGTTTGACAAGGAGTCAGGGATTTAATTCTGACCAAAATATAGATCAATGGCTAAGTACAATTATGTGACTGAAAGGGCGAAGCTGTGATTGATCCGCATTGAATTTGAAAATTTAATTGCAAATTACTTCATGATTTATAATCGAAATCAAATCATTTTAAAAGTGTTCAAAAATTTAATTCAAAAGTTGGACTTGAGATCTATTGCTTTTGGAGCTCTTTTTTTTCTTATAGGTTTGGTTGTGCAGGCCCAAAGTCTTTCAGATATTCAAAATTTGAAAGTGGATAACCTTTCCGATGCACAAATTGAACAACTGATAAAAAGAGCAGAGGCAAGTGGTTTAACTGTAAATCAATTAGAAGCTTTGGCAAGAGAAAGGGGTATGCCCGCATCCGAAGCAGCTAAATTGAGACAGCGAATCAATGAATTGCAAACTGCCGCAAGTTCTGAAAATGGGATAAACGCTGTTGGAACAGGTAGGTCAGTAAACGGAAACCAAGAACAATATCTTTTTGATTCTATTAGAAGATCTGATCCTTATTACGATCTATCTCCTTTTCAGAAAAAGATATTTGGTTATAAATTGTTTCATAATCGTGACCTTGATTTTAGCCCAAGTTTGAACCTACCTACTCCTCAATCATATGTGATTGGATCAGGAGATCAAATATTACTTGATGTTTATGGAGCTTCCCAGCAATCATTTGATCTGAATGTATCTCCAGAAGGTCGGGTTTTTTTACCAAATATAGGACCCATACAGCTAGGAGGATCCACAATAGCTGCTGCAACAGCTAGAATTAAAACTGCTTTGGGAAGGATTTATTCTGGTCTGAATGGATCTAATCCAAATACATTCATCCAATTAAGGTTAGGAAATATTCGTTCGATTAAAGTCTCCATGGTGGGTGAATTAACTAAACCTGGTACTTATACGCTTCCATCTTTTGCTACAGTTTTTAATGGATTATATGCAGCAGGTGGACCAAATGAAAATGGGGCTTTTAGGAATATCCAAGTGTATCGAGATAGTAGATTAATTACTACTGTGGATATTTATGAGTTCCTTTCTAAAGGAAATCAAAGCTCTAATATCACACTTCAGGATAATGATGTAATCATTGTCCCACCGGTTCAAGCAAGAATTGAGGTTATTGGACCAGTAAGAAGAGAAGGTTTTTTTGAAGTAAAGCCTAATGAACATTTAGATGATATTTATATTTACACAGGAGGATTCCAAAGCTCTGCCTATAGAGATAGAGTAACTGTAAGGAGAATTGAGAATAATCAGCGTAAAGTAATTGACGTTCCTTCCGAGGAATATTCTAGTTTTTCTCCAGAAGACGGAGATGAAATACTTATTGGAGAAGCATTGGATCGATTTGTTAACAGGGTTCAAGTAACAGGGGCAGTTAACCGACCTGGGGAATATTCTTTTGAGGAAGGTAAGTTAACAGTAAAAGGATTAGTGGAAAAAGCACAGGGATTAAAACCAGAAGCTTTTTCAACGAGGGCTACGCTATACCGAACTAGTACAGATTTGACTTTGGCTGCTGAGTCGTTAGATTTAAGAGGCATTTTAGACGGGTCAGTAGAAGATGTAGTTTTAGAAAACGAGGATCTACTTTTTATACCAAGCAGATATGATATTCAGGAAGAGTATTTTGTGAAAATTTCAGGTGAAATAAATTTCCCTGGTGCCTATCCATATGCTTCCAATATGACAATTGGAGACTTGATTTTAAGATCTGGAGGTCTATTACAATCTGCTACAAATTCTTCTATTGAGATTGCAAGAAGAGTAAGAGACGCAAGTTCTGGAAAAATTGCTCAGATTATGATGCTTTCTATAGACCCGAATTTGCAACTAACGGAAGAGGAAGAGAACCTGCCGCTTCAGCCATTCGACCATATTTTTATAAGAAGGAGCCCAGGTTTTGAAAGGGAACAATTGATTACTATTCAAGGAGAAGTTATGTATCCGGGTGATTTTGCTATTGCCAGTGCTAATGAGCGTATTTCAGATGTAATCAAAAGAGCAGGAGGATTGACCCAGTTTGCCTATCCCAAAGGGGCTACGTTAGTTAGGCGCACGGTCTATTTCAAAGGCCCAACTGAAGAGGAGCTCAGGGAGGCAACACTTCGAGAAATAAAGGATAATCTTAATCCCGAGACAAATAGGAATATAAATGAGGCAGAGAAACTGCTTTTTGAAAGAATTGATAAAAAATTAGCTCAAAAAGAACAGGAAAGATTAATAAAAGAAAGAGAGCAGGAGCGTATGAGGATTTTTGAATCTACCAATCCTAGAGACACACTTTTTCAGGATTCGACTTTGAACCAAGTGAGAATCACTGAACAGGATCTGGTAGGAATTGACCTTCAAAAAATAATGCAAAACCCAGGCTCTGAAGATGACTTGTTTTTGCTTGAGGGAGACATTATTCAGATTCCAAAAGAACTGCAGACAGTTCGAATGGTTGGCGAAGTTTTACTTCCTACTACCAGTCGATATGATAAAAAGAATAGCTTAAAAAACTATATTTCAAAAGCAGGTGGATTTACAGAAGAAGCCAGGAAGTCCAAAACATATGTAGTATATGCGAATGGAGATGCCAAACGAACGCATAATTTTCTAGGTTTGAATTTTTACCCGGAATTAGAGCCTGGAGCAGAAATTGTCGTCCCTAAGAAACCGCAAAGAAATAGGTTGGGGGCTGCTGGATGGATCGGGCTTGCTTCAAGTTTGGCGACTTTGGGAATCCTTGTAGATCGATTGTTAAACTAATATTTAATACCATAATTTTATGAAAATTGCAGTAGTGGGTACGGGCTATGTAGGCTTGGTATCAGGCGCATGTTTTGCAGATGTAGGGATCGAAGTTACCTGTGTGGACATAGATCAAAAAAAAATAGAGAAGCTGAAAAATGGCATAATGCCAATCTATGAGCCGGGTTTAGAAGAAATCGTAGTTCGTAATTATAAAAGTGGTAGGCTTCATTTCAGTACTGATTTAGGCGAGGCTATCCAAGGTGCATCTGTTGCATTTATTGCTGTGGGCACTCCTCCAGGAGAGGATGGTTCAGCTGATTTAAAGTATGTTTTGGCTGTTGCAGATGAAATTGGTCAGAAAATGACTGATTACATAGTTGTAGCTACAAAAAGTACTGTGCCTGTGACCACAGGAGAGAAAGTTAGAGAAGCTATCAAAAGCGCTTTGGATAGCAGGGGTTCGGATCTTCCATTTGCAGTTGCATCAAACCCTGAATTCCTTAAAGAAGGAGCCGCTGTAGAGGATTTTTTAAAGCCAGATAGAATCGTTATTGGAATCGATGATACAAGAGCAGAGGAAATTATGAAACGTTTATATAAGCCGTTTCAGCTGAGTGGAGAGCGAATTATTTATATGGATATTCCTTCTGCGGAGATGACCAAGTATGCAGCAAATGCCATGTTGGCTACAAAGATTTCATTCATGAATGATGTCGCCAATTTATGCGAAAAAGTTGGCGCTGATGCGAATATGGTGAGAAAAGGAATTGGATCTGACCCAAGAATTGGGAATAAGTTTATTTATCCAGGGGTAGGATATGGCGGTTCTTGTTTTCCAAAAGACGTGAAAGCTATTATTAAAACCGCCAAGCAATATGGTTATGATTTGAGAGTTCTCCAGGCAGTAGAAGATGTGAATGATGATCAAAAGCATGTTCTTGCCAATAAAGTGAAATCACATTTTGGAAAAGACTTGAGTGGTATGACTTTCGCCATGTGGGGATTGAGCTTTAAGCCAAATACGGATGATATGAGGGAAGCGCCATCTGCCGTTATCATAGATGAATTAAGAGCGGCAGGGGCCACAGTAAAAGCGTATGATCCTGTAGCTATGGAAGAAGCGAAAGAACATTATATCTTTGATAAAGTGACTTATTGCAAAGATGCCTATGATGCTTTAGTAGATGCGGACTCACTCCTTTTGGTTACTGAATGGTCAGAGTTTAGGATTCCAAGTTGGGATGTGGTAGGAAAACTCCTGAAAAATAAACTGATCTTCGATGGAAGAAATATCTATGATAAAAAGTATCTGAAAACATTGGGTTTTGAGGTTATTAATATCGGATCTATATAAATTAAAAATTGCCCTTGAGTTCTTTGCTCAAGGGCATAACTATGTTTTGACAAAAATGAAGCTATGATTATCGCGGGTGCTGGCGGTCATGGGTTAGAAGTTGCAATGGCATTAGATAAATTGGGGTTTCCCTCAGAACAGGTGTTTTTTTATGATCAAGACAAATCAAAAATTTCTGATCCAGAAATCGGTAAATCTCTTGTTTTAAAGGATGATGATTTAAAGAATATTTTAAAAAATGATTCAAGATTTGTGATTGGTGTAGGGAATCCTGTCTTCAGGGAAAAACTATTTAAGCAGTTAAGTTCTTTAGGAGGTAGCCTTTTTGGAATTAGTTTCGTTTCTGAAAAGGTACTGAATATTACTTCAAATACGTTTGATGCCATGCCTTACAGTTTTATTGGTCCAAGAACCAAAATAGGGTTAGGCGTTTTAGTTAATACAAGAGCACACGTTCATCACGAATGTGAAGTTGGAGATTTTAGTGAAATAGGGCCAGGAGCTATGTTATTGGGAGCTTCTAAAATTGGAAGAAAGTGTAGAATCGGCGCGGGGGCAGTTATTCTACCTGGAGTAGAGTTAGGAAATGAGGTAGTAGTTGGAGCAGGTGCTGTTGTGACAAAATCATATTTGAAACCGTGTACTTTAATAGGAATTCCAGCTATTATTCATAAAAAGTAAAATTCACCATGCTTCAGAAAGAAATTTCAGTAAAACTTAATTTCATTCAATTGAATTGAAAAGCCAGAAAAAAAACATTCTTTCAGGCGTATTCTGGAATTCCATTCAGGTTCTTATAAATAAGTCCTTTGGTTTTATTATAAAACTGGTCTTAGCAAGAATTCTGTTTCCTGATGAATTTGGTTTAGTGGGTATGGCGTTGGTTTTTACCAGCTTCGTGGAGGTATTTAATGATTTAGGCTTTGGCGCTGCATTGATACAGCGAAAAGATTCAAAACTGAAATCCTCTCATTTCAACACCGCATTTTGGACTGGGGTTGGTTGGTCTTTAATTATTTTTCAATTGATGGTTTTTGTTGTCAGCCCTTTAGCTGCCAATTTTTATAATGAACCTATTCTAATTAAAATCATTCCTGTCCTTTCTTTAGGTGTCCTATCTAGTCCGATAAATTTAGTTCATAAAGCAAAGTTACTCAGAGCTTTACAATTCAAGAAAATGGCTTTAATTGAAAATATTTCTTCGATTGCCTCGGGTACACTTTCTTTGATTTTAGCATTATCAGGAGCAGGCGTATGGTCACTTGTTTTTAACGCTTTGGCAACTTTTGTAATAGCCATTCCACTTTACTTCCGAGCGACTCATTGGATTCCAAGTTTTGAATGGTCTAAAAAAGCATTCAAAGATATTTTCGGTTTTGGAATTTACACCACAGGTACAAATTTGGTGAATAATCTGATCAATAAAGCTGACTATTTGCTTATAGGAAAGCTTTTGAGTGCAGGAGCATTAGGAGCATATACGTTAGCTTTCGTATTGACAGACACTTTTCGAAGTCAACTTATGTCTATTATGAATAAGGTGATGTACCCAATTTATGGTAAAACCCAAGATGACAAAAGTTCAATGAAAAGATATTATCTAAACGTTGTGAAATACAATAGCTTGATAATAAATCCTTTAATGGGTGTTTTGTTTATTTTGGCGGAACCTATCATTTTGAATTTTTTTGGAGCAAAATGGGTAGATACTATTTTACCTTTACAGATAATTTCCTTATCTGTAATTTTTCATATGATGGTAAATAGTAATACTGTATTGATTCGAGGAATGGGGAAGGCAAAGCTGGAATTCATGATTCAATTCATGAAAGCAATTTTTATTTTTCTACCCGCAATAACTTTTGGGGTTTTCTATTACGGTATTATTGGCGGAGCATATGCGGTACTTTTCAACAAAGTCACAAGTGTATTTATTGCTCAGATTTATCTTAAGAAATTGATTGATGTGAATTATAAGGATCTTTTTAATTCATTACGCGTGACCCTGATTTCTTTGGTTCTAAGCATTTCAACCGGTTACGTTTTATTCCATTTACTCAATTTATATTTTCTTCTCACAGGCATTACAATGATTTCTGTTTATGCAGGAAGTGTCTGGCTTTTAATGGGAGCAGAGCTTAAGGAGCAATATTTGGAAATTAAACTCAGAAAATCTCTTACCTATAAATGATTCAAAAAATAGTTAGAAAAGTTAGATCTGAAAGAGATAAGCTTGTTAAAAACCGAATGCCTTTTTGGTTTTATAAATCTGGGTTTCTTTCTGGCATTTATTATGCGTTTTTTCATCCAGGATTTAGGAGAGAGCATAAAGGGGTATTGTCTGGTAAGGTTAAACATTTACAGGTAGCTAGACTGGATAAGGCAAATTACTTCATGTTGGTCAGAAATACGCATAGACTCGAGAAGGGCTTGTTGATGAGACCTCGCAGAGATGTATTTGCTGCTGATTATATTACTGAAACAATTGATTGTTATTTAGGAGTAGTAAAAGCTTCCACATCCAAGGCTGACAATGAACAGATTAAATGGTTTACAGATGTTATATCTGAATATTTTTCTGTTGTACAAACACATCCGGTAATTGATAAAGAGAAAAAGAAATTCTTAGATTTTATAAATCAAAATCCATCTAAGGTTAAGAATACCTCCATTCCATATTTTAGAGATCATCAAAATTTTTCGACTATATCGTATGATGACTTTTACAAGCTAAGCAGACAAAGGCGTTCGGTTAGGTGGTTTTTGGATAAGCCAGTTCCTCGAGAACTCGTTGACAAAGCTATTCTTGCGGCGATTCAAGCTCCAAGTGCTTGCAATAGGCAACCTTTCAGCTATCGAGTGATTGATGATAAAAAGATGGTTGAAGAAGCTGTTATACTTCCTATGGGAACAAAAGGTTATGCAAATTCCATCCAAACATTCATCATTGTTGTAGGAAACCTAGAGGCATATTTTGATGAACGTGACCGGCATCTGATTTACATTGATGCTTCATTGGCAAATATGTCATTGATGCTTGCTTTAGAAACTTTAGGCCTTTCAAGTTGTCCTATAAACTGGCCTGACATTGAAGAAAGAGAAGCAAAAATGAGTGATTTTCTGAATTTGGAGCCCTATGAAAGGCCTATTATGTGTATTGGTATTGGTTATCCCGATCCCGATGGGATGGTAGCCTATTCCGAAAAAAGAGATTTAGAAAATATCAGGAAATACAATTGATATGGTAATTGAATTACGGGGTGTTGAATTTGTAAATAAGGGAGCTGAGCTTATGCTTCGTGCAATCCTCAGCGAACTGAAAGTTAGAATTCCAGGCGTACAATTTGCCATGGATGTTGGTTCCAGAACTCCAAGAGAGAAATTAAATGAATCTGGAATTTTACAAAAAACTACTATTTACAAATTTGGAATAAATCTCTCTCCTTGGCTGAGTGTTTTGCCAAAAACGATTTTGAGGAGTTATAAATTAGTTGCTGAAAAAGAAATTGATGCAATTCTTGATGCTTCGGGTTTTGCATTTGGAGATAAATGGGGGTCTAAAAAAGCAGGTGATCGTTCCGCAAATCATATTAAAGATTGGAAGGAAGCAGGTAAAAAAGTTATTTTTCTACCTCAGGCTTTTGGGCCTTTTACCGATCCCTTGCTTATTAATAAAATGCAAACAATTTTAACCTATGCGGATTTGATTTTTGCAAGAGATGTTAAATCTTTAGAATATCTCAAAAAACTCAAAGCGCCTCAGGAAAGTATTAATCTTGCTCCTGACTTTACGAATTTACTTTCTGGAAAAGAGGTACCCAATCAACAGGCTTTTAATTCAAAAATAGCGATCATTCCAAATCAAAAGATGATGGAAACTGAGGATGAATTAAAAAACAAGCAATACCCAGCGTATTTAAAATTATTGATAACCTTACTTCAAGAGAAGGGTGAAGAACCTTTCTTTTTAATTCATGAAAGTAGGAAAGATGGGCAAATCGCTGATTTGGTGAATGATAATCTAACAAAAAAAATAGAGGTAATAAAAGAAGAAAACCCTCTGAAAGTGAAAGGGATCATTGGTTCATCCAAAGCAGTAGTAACTTCTAGATTCCATGGATTGGTAAGTGCTTTATCTCAGTCGATTCCAAGTTTATCAACTGGCTGGAGTCATAAATATCGGGAATTGCTAAGGGATTATGATTATGAAGACGCTTTATGTGAAGTATCCGTTGATTCTGAATATCTGAATTCCAAAATTGAGACTTTGCTAGACGATACAATTCGGAGGCAAGGGATAAATAGACTTAAGCAAAACGCCAATATTCAAAAAGAAAGATCGAAAGAAATGTGGGATAAAGTGATTTCCCATCTTTTGAAGAAATGAAAATTTCTGTAATAATCCCCACATTTAAAGAGTGGGAAGTATTATCAAATTGCCTTAAAGCATTAAAATCCCAAAGTTTCCCTCAAGAGTCATTTGAGATTTTGATCATAAATAACAGTCCTGAGGATGAGATTCCGGTAGCATATGAATTACCTGCAAATGCAAAAGTGATTTTGCAACCTAAAAAGGGTTCCTATGCTGCGAGAAATATGGGAGTTGCTTATTCTTCAGGTCAATATATTGCCTTTACAGATTCCGATTGTATTCCAAAAATCAATTGGTTGGAAGAGGGAGTTAAATTATTGGAAGCAGGATATGATTTAGTTGGAGGAAAAGTGGAATTATTTAAGCCTGAGCAGGGGACAGAGTTAGCATTTACCTATGAAAGTTATTTTTCATTCAAACAGAAAAGTAACGTACTCAATAAAGGGCAAAGTGTAACAGCCAATCTCTTTACAAAAAAGGAAGTACTTGATAAAGTAGGTTTATTTAAAGAAAACCTACTTTCTGGAGGAGACTTCGAATGGACAAAACGGGCCACCGGTTCTGGATATAAAATTGGATTCGGTGAGCAAGTTGAAGTTTTTCATCCTTCCAGAAGAACGATAAGTCAGTTGGTGAAAAAAAGGAGAAGAACAATGGGAGGAATGTATATCCGTGAGTTTAAGCATTATTCATTTAGGCAAAAAATTTCTTATGCTCTATTTACAATGCGTCCTCATGTCACCATTTTTGGCTATAAAGGAATCAGTATAAAGAAGAAATTTCAACTATTTTTTGCTACTTGGTATGTGGAATGTTTAGGAGTGAAGGAAATACTTTTGCTTGACCTAAAGATGAAATCAGTTGAAAGAGTGTAATAGAATAATTTTAGAAACATCTCAATCGATATGTTGAAAGTCAAATAGACTTTATTCATGGATCAAAAAACAAAAGAAATATTACTGAATGATGATTTCACAATTGTGAATCTAGTTCGCTTAGGAAAACGTAAGACTAGCCTTTTCCTCCTTATAGTAGGTTTATTTGTTGCAGGAGGTTTAATCTATTATTTCACCACTCCAAAATCTTACGCAACGATGTCTGTCCTTTTAGTTGAGACCCAGCAAAATGGGGATGCCAGTGGATTAAGCTCTTTAGCTTCTGTTGCAGGACTAGGTGGTTCGGGTTTCGGTGGAGAATCATCCACGCTTGATCCAGCTCTTTACCCTGTGATACTCCAAAGTAAACCTTTCCTTGAGGAATTGATTAACTCCAAAGTTAAATCCAATCTATATCCAGACTCCGTAACCATTTTTAAATATATGGTGGAGACAATGCCCGATAACTATATCTATAAATTTTTCAAGAGACCGCTAGCTGTTTTTGAAGATCCGATCCTTATTGATGATAAGGCCCGGCTTTCCTCAAAGCCCGAAGAACGGATTAAATATGAGCCTCTTGAATTATTGGTACTTTTCAAAATTTCTGATAGAATAACTTATACTAGTGAAGGTAGAATTCTGACGATCATGGTTAACATGCCTGAGCCTGAGCTTGCTTTCCAATTTTCAAGGTTGGTTAAAGATCTTTTGATTGACTATTCTACCCAATACCTTCAAGAGAAGCAAAAAAGCCAGGTTGAATACCTTGAACTTCAGCATATGAAAAGCGAGGAGGGGTTTAAGAAAGCTCAGAGTGCACTGACTTCTTTTAGAGAAAGAAACCAAGGTTTGTTTTTGGAAAGTCAGAAGGCAATAGAACAAAATTTAAATTCTGACTATAATTTAAAGTTTGAATTATACAGAACAGTAACGCAGGAATTAGAAAGGGCAAAAATTGAATTGAATAGTAAAAAGCCTATTTTCACATCCATTGAACCTCCGATAATTCCAAATAAACCAGCTGCGCCAAGAATTGAACTAACTATTGCTTTCAGTCTTGCTTTAGGTTTCATTTTTGGGCTGATTGGAGTATTTATTTATTACGTAAGAGCATATTTCATAGTCCGGTCTGATTCCTGATTTGAAAGTCTCTATTATCATTCCAAGCTTTAATAATTCCGATTTTATTTCGGAGACTATATCCTCTGTACTGGCGCAGACCTATGTGGATTTCGAATGTATTGTGGTAGATGACGGTTCTGAAGATGATACAAAGAATCAAGTTTCAAAGTTCATTCAACAATCCCCGAACGTTCAACTATTCGACCGGCCCAAAGACTTACCTAAAGGTGCAAATTCTTGCAGAAATTTTGGGGCAAGTAAATCCAAAGGCGAACTCTTACTTTTTTTAGACGCTGATGATCTTTTAACGGATGATTGCTTAGAAAAACGACTAAGCAACTACGGTGGGGAAGATTTATTAGTTGGATCAACCGGTTCTTTTTCGAATTCAAAAGAGGCAAATTCACCATTTTTTAAGAATCTAAATCCAAACCTTCCTCCTCAAGAATATAGAAATATGTTTCTTGAATATTTAATCCCATGGCATACAAGTAGTGGTATTTGGAAAAAAGACTTTTTTGAACTTATTGGAGGTTTCAATCCAAATTTACTTCGATTTCAGGATGTTGAAATTCATGTGCGGGCTCTAAATAATTCTGGTATAAAATTGAAAATGGAATGTTCTGAAAAGTTTACGAGCCTATATAGACAGTCAGATTTTCATAAAAAAATAACGCTTGCTAAACGTAGATTTATTCTAGAAGAAGGATTTAAATACATAGAGATAGTCTGGAAAACAGTAGGACAAAATGAGTTTTCAAAAATACAGGGGCTATTAGTTTATTTGTTATTTAGATTTGAGGAAGTTATTGAAAAAGCCGATTTAGTAAGGGTAAAAAGTTTCACAATAAGGGGGCAAGCCAAAAGAATAAATGGTTTCAACTCCATAGAATTCAAGATGTTGAATTTTGTTTTTGCCCAATTGATAAAATCTCCAAATAGGGTTAGAAAGTATTTAAGTTATGCCCTGTATTTGACTTATTTTAAACGTAAAAGATCAGAATTTTTAGCATGAAGGTCTATTATGAAAATATGGAGTTTTGGGATTTTTTGACTTTACCCATTTACTTCATCTTGGTCTATTTACTGCTTACATGGACTGCCAAATCGGTCCTTCTTCAAGATGACAAATATCTGAATCTTCACTTTTTGGGCTTATTGTTATTCTATTTACTCATTGGCCTGATAGATTTTAGGTATAAGCTTATCCCATATTTTCCTGATACAAATCTTTTTACCAGAATTCTTGAAACGGGAGTCACGCCAAGTAATCAATCGATAGGAGTTAGAATAGGGTATAAGTTTCTGGCGATTCCTATCTATGTGCTCTCTTTAAAATCGATTTATAATTATTTTTTATTTAACATCTGCTTCTTTCACCTCGGGCTTATATTTTTAGTAGCTGGTTTCAATAGGTTTTATGCAATCACTGATGTTTGGGTACAGCGCTTTTTTCTAGTCCTGGGAATATTAGCTCCATCAATTCTTGTCTATTCTTTTACTCCACTTCGGGAAAGTTATTTTGTACTCGCCTTAGGTTTGTTTTTCTATGGTCTGTCAAAAAATAGAATAGTAAATATTTTTTTGATTTTGGGGGTAATTCTTGCAGGGATTTTGAGAGTGCAGCTTTTGCTTTACTTCTTTATTTTGGTTTTTATACAGATTTTGTATCAAATGAAATTAAGAAAGGGTGTCATAATTTCTATTATCCTCTTAAGCATTCCTTTTGCCTATTTGAGCTTAAATTTTCTTTCGCAGCAGATTTTAAATATTGAAATCACTCCAAAAAGTTTGAGCATTTTTAGAAATTTACAAAGGCTTAACTATTTCGAATCAGGAGTAACTTATCCAGAAGTGAATTGGGTATCTTGGTTTGACGTTTTACTTGATTTCCCGGGATTGTTTTTTCAATTCTTATTAAGCCCTTTTCCAGTAATCATCTTCATTCCATTTTGGACTAAAATCGCCTATTTCGCAGATGGAATATTCTTAATGTTTCTCTTGGTTGTAGCACTTACCCAATTTTCAAAATGGAGATCATATGGTACTTGGCTCTTATTTATAGTTATCTATGTTGGAATGTCTGCTTTCTTCGAATTTCATTTATTAGGTGCAGTACGGCACAGATTACCTGCAACCTTACTATTGATGGCGCTTTCTGCAAGAGCACTTGCATTTCTTTTGGCAAAATATAAATGGATATTCAAGTACTAATATCTACAACTAATCCTGACCCTAAAGATTTTTATAATCTGAATTTTGATAAACTCATCATTTCTCAAAACGATAGGGGGATAGTTGAGGAAAATGAATTAATCAAGTTTTTATCCTTTGATGAGAAAGGACTTTCAAAAAGTAGAAATAGGGCTATTCAAGAATCAAGTGCAGATATTGGTCTAATAGCGGATGATGATTTGATCTATTTTGAAGATTTTGAAGCTAAAATCAAAAATGCGTTTGAAAAATTTCCGGATGCTGATATTCTAACTTTCAAAATAACAACTCCTGATGGAAAGCCATATAAAAAATACTCTGATAGTCCTTTCAAACATTCCAGAACTTCAATTTACAAGGTCTCATCAGTAGAAATGGTCTTAAAATTAAGTTCAATCAAATCTGCAGGCGTAGCTTTTGATGAACGATTTGGTTTAGGAGCCACATATAGTAGCGGTGAAGAAACTATTTTCTTAAATGATGCGCTAGATGCTGGTTTAAATCTTTACTTTTTTCCTGAACCAATTGTAATTCATCCTATTGAAAGTTCTGGGAAAATATTGGACGAAAACTTTTTTTATAGTAAAGGTGCCTTAATAAGAAGACTGTATTCTGGAACGTTAAATATTATAATAGGAATTATTTTTTTGATCAAACAGATTACAAAAAAACAAAATACCCTAACTTTGACGGCTTCACTAAAATCCATTATAAAAGGTCTTCGGTCGCTTTAAACATTTGATGCTAGTTTCGATTATTACGCCAGTCCACAATGCTTATTCTCTAATAGAAGAGACCATACAGTCTATATTGAATCAGACTTTTACAGATTGGGAGCTGATTCTCATTGACGATTATTCATCTGATATGGGAATTCATATCCTCAATAAATACGAGGAGCTTGATCCAAGGATTCATCTTTTTGAAAACCCAAAGAATATGGGAGCTGCCATAAGCCGTAATAAAGGCATAGAAATGGCAAAAGGCAGATTTATTGCTTTTTTGGATAGTGACGACCTGTGGGAACCAAATAAATTGGAACTTCAAGTAAAGTTTATGCTTGAAAATAATCATGCTTTCAGTTTTACCGGGTATCATAAATTTAGAGATAACACTATTGTAGGACAGCAATTAGTTCCAGCACGTGTGACCCATGAGGAGCTATTAAAAACTTGTTCGATAGGTTGTCTTACAGCAATGTATGATACCGATCAACTGGGAAAGGTTTTTATGCCAATTATTTCTAAAAGACAGGATTTTGCTCTTTGGCTCAAAATTCTCAAGATGATTCCTTATGCTTATGGAATTAATCAACCACTAGCGAGATATAGACTTCGTGATGATTCAATTTCCGGGAATAAATTCAAGGCTGCGAGGTATCAGTGGAAAGTATACAGGGATTTTGAAAACTTAAACCTCTTTAAATCCTGCTATTATTTTGCCCATTACGCATTTTTTGGAGTCTTAAAGACGTATTTGAATAAAGCTAAAAAATAAACTTGTCCTCCATTTTGATTTCTGTAATAATTCCGGTTTATAAAGATTGGAGCCGATTGTTGCTATGCCTTGAGGCTTTAGAGTATCAAAAGAATACAAAATCAAAGTTTGAAGTTATTGTCATTAATAATGATCCTGAGGATCTCTATGTTCCTGAAAATTCGTTTTCTTATCCGGTTTATTTTTTAAGAGAATCAATTCCGGGATCTTATGCAGCTAGAAATAAAGGACTTTCTAAGGCTAAGGGTATTGCAATTCTATTTACTGATTCTGATTGTATCCCAGCAAATGATTGGATTTCTCAAGCCGAAAGATTGATAAATGAAACAGAGGCTGATTTAATAGCAGGGTCAATTAAACTTTTTTCAAAAGAAGAAAACAAATTCGTTCATTTTGAGAGAACATTTGCTTTTCCTAATGAAAAGTATGTGAAGGATCAAAACTTTGGGGTTACTGCAAATCTATTGGTTAGAAAGCCTGTAATTGATAAAATTGGCGGATTCAATGAAAAATTACTTACTGGCGGGGATTCTGAATTCTGTAATAGAGCGGTGAATGAAGGATTCAAAATAGAATTTCATGAAGAACTTAAAGTGTCGCACCCGGCCCGTTCGAGTTGGAAAGAATTAAAGCTTAAAGCAATTAGGTTTGGCGGAAGATTACCAAATGATAAAAATAGGTATGTCAAGTTCTTGAAGGTATTGGGAAAATTTAGGATTCGATTAGATGATATTCAAGAAATAGTAAGCTTAGAAAAGCCAAGTTTAAAGCAAAAGTTCGATCTGTTCTTTATTAACCAAAGTTTAAGATGGGTAGAGGCAAAAGAATCTTTGTTTGTGTTTTTTGGAAAGAAAGCAGGTAGAAAATAGAATCATTCATAAAGTTGATTGTTATTAAATCAAGTATTAGCATTTTTTTGATCTTGGGGTGTTTATACTTTACTCCCAAGGTGTTTGCTCAAAATTTAAATTCGGATATTCCAGTTTTAGAGCAATATCTTAGAAGAGAGCAACTGAAAGGGAATTTTAATCCCAAGTACTCTTTTCAATTAAAACCAATAAGGTTTGATGGAAAAGATTCAACTGATGCTACGAAGGTGATTTCATCATTTTTTATTGGGGCACCGGCGCCGAAAAATCCGAAGGTTAGATTTAATCTATTATCTCTGATTTCCTCTTCGGAATTTAACAGTAAGAGACCTTATGGATGGGGTAATAAAGGATTGGTCCCAAATGTAGGCTTTCAGACGTATTTAAGTACTGGTTTCTACGCGAGGTTTCATTTCTTAGAAATTCAATTTCAACCAGAATACACCTATTCTCAGAATAAGGCATTTCAAGGTTTTTCGGATGAGTTTTCTGGTAAGGTGCTTAGCTCAAGATTCTTTTATTGGAATAATGGAGACAACCCTGAACGTTTTGGAGAAGACCCCCTTTCAAGATTTTGGTGGGGGCAATCAAGCATAAACATTTTGGCTGGACCAATCCAATTCGGCTTATCTACTCAAAGTATTTGGTGGGGACCAGGTCAATTCAATTCATTGACATTTAGCGATAACGCAGAGGGATTCCCTCACCTTTCTCTCAGCACGAGAAGGCCATTAAAAACTTTCATTGGAAACTTTGAAGGTCAAGTAATAGTAGGTAGACTGGAGAACAGTAATCTTGAACCTTCACAACTAGAAAATTTAAATGATAGATATTTTCGAAAATTTAATGATGATTGGAGATATCTTAACGCCATCTCTATTACTTATAATCCCTCTTTCTTACCAAATTTATTTTTAGGTTTTAATAGGACTTTTCAGCAGTATGATAATTTAAGAGGAGACACGTTCAATGACTATTTCCCAATTTTTGAAGTTTTTCAAAAGAAAGTATTTTTTCAAAATGGAAACACAGTGGCCTATGATAGCAAAGGCCAGGATCAGCAATTGACAGTTTCCCTCAGATATCTGGTACCAAAAGCAGCATTTGAAATTTATGGAGAATTTGGAAGAAGAGATCATTCCTACGATTGGCGGGATTTTATCTTAAATCCTGAGCATGCAAGAGCATTTTTATTTGGCTTCCAAAAGCTTTTCCCTACGAGCAAACCTGAGACATTTATCCAAATAAGGGGAGAGATGACACACCAACAAGAATCGATCAATCGATATGCAAGGTATCCAGGGCTTATTGGAAACCAGACTTGGCATACGCATAGTTTGGCGAGAGGCTTTGTAAATTATGGAGAGGCTTTAGGGGTTGGAGCAGGAGTAGGATCTAATGTTCAGACTTTTGAAGTTTCACAGGTAAAAGGATTAAATAAAAGAGGGATTTTGTTTGAAAGACTGGCAAATAATCAAGACTTTTTTAACCGGGCATTTGGGCAAGATCCAGAGAAAAAACCATGGATAGATTTAAGTCTTGGGCTTCTTTGGGACCAGCAGTTTGATCGATTGATATTGAGCGGGAAAGCCCAGTTAATTAAAGGCTTTAATTACCAATGGCAATCGGATGGTATCAGTACAGAGGATTATCCAAACGGAAAAAATCTTTTCTCTTTTTATGGAAATCTTCATTTGCTGTATAGCTTAAATAAATAATCTGAACCCGGTAGAATAATCGATGCAAATTCAATTAGTTTTGCTTTCAAATTCAAATGAGTAACTTTGGTACTCGTTTTAGGAGCTGCTTATAAATCAGTGAAAAAAGGTGGAAAATGAGTGTGAGTCATGGGCTTTTTAGTAAATGAAAATCTCACCTGATAATCAGTCTTTTAACTAGAGTAAGAGCTATTTGTCCGCTGGGTTTATGTGACCGAAAGGGCGAAGCTTTATTTTCTGAGAGCTTTAATTTATACAAATCACATATTTCTAAGAGACACTTTCATTTTATAACATTCCTGTTTTAATGTTGACACCAATAAAAGATGTAAAAATTGCCGTAATAGGGTTAGGCTACGTAGGTCTTCCTTTGGCAGTAGAATTTGCTAAAAAATATCCAACTGTAGGTTTTGATATTGATTCAAAAAGAGTTCAAGATTTAAAAACCGGAATTGATCACACATTAGAGGTTGAAAATGAACTCCTTCAATCAGTATTAATAAATTCACTAGGGAATGGTAAAGGGCTTTTGCCAAGCTCAAGCTCAGAAGCATTATCGGATTGCAATATTTATATTGTGACTGTTCCTACTCCTACAGATAAGCATAATAGGCCTGTTTTAACTCCGATGTTAAAAGCATCTGAGAATATTGGTAAATACTTAAAGAAAGGGGATGTAGTTATCTATGAATCAACAGTTTATCCAGGAGTTACAGAGGATGAATGTGTTCCGGTTTTAGAATCCATTTCAGGTTTAAAATTCAATATTGATTTCTTTGCTGGCTATTCTCCGGAACGGATCAATCCTGGAGATAAAGAACATACTGTGGCAAAGATTTTAAAAGTGACTTCAGGAAGTACACCGGAGATAGCTGAGTATGTTGATCAGCTTTACAAAACTGTAATTACTGCTGGAACTCACAAAGCTTCTTCGATTAAGGTTGCTGAAGCTGCAAAAGTAATTGAGAACTCACAGCGAGATATCAATATTGCGTTTGTAAATGAATTGTCAAAAATCTTCAACTTGATGGGTATTGATACCAATGAGGTTTTGGAAGCAGCTGGGACGAAATGGAATTTCCTAAAATTCAAACCTGGTTTGGTTGGAGGGCATTGTATAGGAGTAGACCCATTTTATCTGGCTCAAAAGGCACAAGAACTTGGCTATCATCCTGAAATTATTTTGGCAGGAAGAAGACTTAATGATAGTATGGGGAAACATGTTGCCACAGAGGTCATCAAATTGATGATGAGAAAAGACTTAAAGGTTATTGATTCCAAAGTTTTGATACTAGGTTTTACTTTTAAAGAAGATTGCCCTGACGTTAGAAATACAAGAGTTATAGATATCTATAAAGAATTAAAATCATTTGATATGGATGTGGATATTTATGACCCTTGGGCAAATCCGGCTGAAGTAATGCATGAATATGGAGTGGAAATCATCTCTGGCAAAAAAACTCCAGACCTCGATCAATATTCCTCGATCATCTTGGCTGTTTCCCATAAGGAATTTAAAGTGCTAAAAATCCAGAAATCTGATGCTCAAGTGGTATTTGATGTGAAGGGCTTTTTGAATAAATCTGACGTGGATGCCAGATTGTAAATCTGTATGGAAGCCTGCCTAAATAAATAAAAGTTTAAAATTCTGATTAATTCTTATTTTTGAACCCATATTCAAATTCTGAATAGATCCTTTTTCTACATTTAGCTTATTCATGAATAAAATTTTAAAAAACCTGTTCTTTTTTGGTGTAATCGCATTGGGCTTTTACTCTTGTGTTCCCAATAAGAAAATGATATACATGCAACAATTAGAGGAAAGTCAAGGGCCTTTAATTGAGTCTAGCAACAAATATTCATATGAAACAGAGGAATATCTGTTACAGATTAACGATATTGTAGAAATCACAATTAAAACTACTGATGAGGACTTGAACCTAATATTTGGGGCCATCAGTAATGAAAACCAGACATCAGCTCAAATGGGGGGGAGTCAAGGAGCAGGCGATGCTTTTTTCTTAAATGGTTATACCATTGACGAAAGAGGGATGGTTGAAATTCCTTTAATCGGTGAGGTAAAGTTATTAGGGTTGGATACTCGACAAGCCAAAGAGTTAATCGAAACGGAGGTTTTAAAGTATGTAAAGGCGAATGAGTTTTTTGTCAGAGTGAGGTTGGGAGGTATTCGTTTTAGTGCTTTGGGAGAATTTACGCGATCTGGTAAATACACTATTTTGCAAAACAGAGTGACAATTTTTGAAGCAATTGCATTTGCAGGAGATCTAAACAGGGTAGCCAAAAGAGATCAAGTACTTTTGGTGAGACAATATCCTGATGGTTCCCAGATTCACAAAATTAATTTATTGGATAGGGACTTGCTCGGCTCAGAATTTTACTTTTTAAAGCCGAATGATTTAATCTATGCTGAACCAATGAAAGTTAGAGAGTTGGGAGCAGGCACGAACTTAGTTGAAACTTTGACTTTGCTGACGACAACGATTACAGCAATAGCGTTAGTTCTTACTTTAATTAAAAATTAATATTTCCAAGAATATGAGTTTTGATCAAGAGGAAAGCGATTTTTTCCAGGAAGACGATAGCAGTTTTGATTTAAAAACGCTATTTCCTAAAATATTAAAAATTTGGCCTATAATTTTAGGAACTATAGCCGTTTTTCTCGGTTCCGCATATTATTATACTAATACTACTGTTCCTTTATACCTTGTTTCTAGTAAGTTTTTTATCAAAGAACAGGAAAATGCCCTCTCTTTGTTTGAAAACCCTGCTTTAGGAAATCAGCAAGGAATTGGTATAACCAATGAGATTATAATCCTAAAATCCAGACCAATTGCTGAAGCAACATTGATTCAGTTGGATTTTGATGTAGAATACTACGAAAAAGGAAGATTTATCAAAAGAGAGGTGTTTAGAAAGACCCCCATCGTGGTGGAAGTAGATTGGGGGTTTCCACAGCTAATCAATGGATTAGTAGAAGTAAAGTGGGAGAACCCTGAGGAATACTCCTTAGTTTTTAATGATGAAAATTATTCCCAGTTTTTTCCAGATGGAAGTATTGGGGTAGGGGTCCCAAATCAAGAGGGTACTTATAAATTCAATGAATGGATAGAAACCCCTCAGTTCAAAGTAAAAATCAATAATACCTCCAATCAGGAATCAGGTGAAGCCTATTATATTGTCAGGGACAATAATTACTTGATCAATAAATATTCTGGTGGGCTGATTGTTGATTTAGAGGAAAAAAATTCAACTATCCTGAATTTGAGTATGGCTGTACCTAATATCGAAAAGGGCCAAACTTACCTCAATGCTTTGATGGAAACCTACCTTGAATTGGAGCTTCAAGAAAAAAATGAAATTGCAAACAGGACCATCAATTTCATAGATAAGCAAGTGGCTGGGGTTGCTGATTCTTTAAGTCAGTTTGAAAATAAGCTTCAAGCATTTAGATCTAGTAACAAAATCTATAATCTCAATAACGAAAGTAGTACCGTTTATGGCAGGTTGACTGAAATTGAGTCTGAATTGGCTAATGCGAATTTAAAAAGCCGATACTATCAGAGTCTGAAAGATTACTTGGTTAGAGAAAATTACAATGAAATTGTTGTTCCCTCGGGTTTAGGTATTGAAGATCCATATTTGAATGGATTGATAGAAAACCTATTGTCAGTCCAGGTGGAAAGATCTAGGTTAATGGCAACTCAAACAGAGCTTTCTCCTGCAGTAAGGGAAGCCAATAAAAAGCTCGACGATTTAAATAAATCCATTCGTGAGATTTTGGACAACGTGGATCTTAATAATAAGATGACAATCCAGGATTTGGAGCAACGAAAGAATGAAATTGAATCTTCCTTTAGGAATTTACCACAAGCGGAGCAGAACTTAATCGCGCTGCAAAGGCAAGCGGATCTCTCTGAAAGTATCTACAATTTCCTAAGTGAGAAAAGAGCCGAATCTGCCATTACAAAAGCTTCCAATAGGCCAAATAACAAAATCATTGAATTTGCAAAAACGATTGGGGGGGCTATTACGCCAAAAGCTCAGCGAAATTATCTATTTGCTTTTTTCTGTGGTCTATTATTACCCATCCTTTTCGTATTTATTAGGGAGTTGTTTAGAGTACGAATCGAAGATATTTCCTATTTAGAAAAGAAGCTTAAAATTCCTGTGATTGCAACTATTCTAAAAAACAAGGAAGAAAATAACCTTGTTGTTTTTAATAACGGTAAATCAGGTATAGCTGAATCCTTCAGGTCTTTGAGAGCGAATATTCGCTATCTGATGCAAAAAGATAAGCAAGTAACCCTCATGCTTACTTCAACTATTTCAAGCGAAGGAAAAACCTTCTGTGCCATGAACTTGGCTTCAGTTTATTCTTTGACAGGAAAGAAAACCATCTTGGTCGGATGTGACATGAGAAAACCAAAGATCTTTGATGATTTTGGATTAAAAAATGATGTCGGTCTTTCCACTGTTCTAAGTAATCAAGTCGATGACTGGAAAGATGGCGTTCAACACTCCCAATTTGATAATCTGGATATTATGGTTTCAGGGCCAATTCCTCCAAACCCAGCGGAATTATTATCCGGTCATCAATTTGAAAATTTGGTGAACGAACTCAAAAAGGTCTATGATGTTATCATTCTCGATACTCCGCCTATTGGTTTGGTGAGTGAAACTATTGAATTATTGAATTTTGTTGATTTGACTTTGTTTGTTTTCAGACAGGATTATAGCCAGCGAATCTTTATAGATGCTCTAAATGGCTTGAAGACCGGTAAAGGAATCAAGAATATCTACGCCTTATTTAATGGAGTAGAAGGAAAAGGAGTTACCTATGGCTATGGCTATAACTATGGCTATGGATACGGATATTATAGTGATGATAAGCAAGTCAAGAAGTAATCTGAAACAATTCTAAGTGAAATTGATTTCAAAATACTTCCGGCATTTCCTCTTCTTCTATTCTTACTTAGGGAACAGAATTATTCTGTTGATTGGATTAAGTTTAGTAGGTGGATTCTTGGATGGATTTGGTCTGGCATTATTTATTCCTTTGATTCAGGTTGCGGGTAAAGATCAAATAGATAAAGCAGAGGCTGCAGAATCTTTGGGTTCCTTAAGTTTCTTATTGGATTTTATTAACTGGACCGGTCTTGAATTGACGGCGGTAGTTATCCTTGTTTTTTTACTTTCCATATTTGTTGCCAAAGGACTTTTTAAATACCTGGAAAGCCATTACAAAGTGATAGTGCAGATGTTCTTTGTCAAAAAGATTCGTTACCAAATGGTAGATAGTCTTGGAGATATGGAATACCGAAACTTTTTAGGGTTGGATGCAGGTAGGGTACAAAATACACTGTCAGGAGAGATCTATAAGATAGTTTCAGCCTATGTTGCTTATTTTAATACGTTACAATCCTTTGTATTATTATTAGTGTATGTTGTGTTGGCACTATTGGCCAATTTTCAATTTGCTTTGGTGGTAAGCGTAGGTGGATATTTATCCAATCTAATTTTCAAGGTAATTTTTAAATATACCGAATCAGCTTCTCTCAACAATAGTCAACTAAGCCATAAATATCAATCTTCCCTGATTCAGGCGGTTCATAATTTTAAGTACCTGAAGGCTACCAATTACTTTCAGCGCTATAAAATTAAACTCAAGGACTATGTTGATAGAATTGAACTGGAACAAAAAAAGATAGGAATCTTTAATGCAATCTTATTGGCTGCAAGAGAACCTCTAGTGATTGCAATTGTAGTAGGAGCCATTCTTGTTGAAATTAAACTACTTAACGGAAACATTGCAGCCATCTTTTTGAGCTTGATGTTTTTTTACCGCGCGTTGAATTTCATCATGCTGGTCCAAACTCATTGGCAGGCATTTACTGCAAATCTGGGGGGATTACATGTAGGTTTGGAGTTGTTGAAAGATTTGGAAAATGGAAAAGAGCAAGATAATTCCAAAAAACAAGTAGATAAAATAGAATCCCTTTCCTTGCAAAAGGTGGGCTTTTATTACCATCCTGAAAAGAGTGTTCTTCATAACATTGATTTGACCATTGAGAACAATAGATCCTATGCTTTGGTTGGTAAAAGTGGCAGTGGAAAAACTACACTGACTAATTTATTGGTGGGATTAGTACATCCAACATCTGGAGAATTTTTGTTGAATGGAGAACCGTTACGTTCTTTTAATTTGGCAAGTTATCGTTCTAAAATTGGATACATAACACAGGAAGCTGTGATTTTCAATGATACGGTTTATAACAATGTGACCTTTTGGGCAGAACCTTCTGAAGAAAACTACAAGAAGTTTTATCATGCCTTGAATCTTGCAAATCTTACCGAGTTGGTAGAGTCTCTACCGTTGATGGAAGAAACCATTTTGGGTGATAGTGGGGCTTTGATCAGTGGTGGCCAGAAACAGAGGATTTCTATAGCGAGGGAATTGTTTAAAGAAGCTCAGCTCTTGATTTTCGATGAAGCAACCTCTGCTCTAGACAGTGAAACTGAGAAAATGATCCAGCAAAATATCGACTCTCTTAAAGGTAGCTGTAACATTGTTTTGATTGCGCATCGGTTAAGTACCGTTAAGAATGCAGATGAGATTCTTTTGATGAAGGATGGGGAAGTGGAATGCAGAGGCACCTTTAGCCAATTATTGAATGAAAGTGACACCTTTAAATCAATGGTGGAACTCCAAGAGTTTTAATTAAACCCTTAATGACATCTATGGTAAAATTCCTTGACCTTCTGAAAATAAACCTTGCACATGAAGCTGAACTTCAAGAAGCTTTAAATCAGGTTTTATTAAATGGCTGGTATATCAGAGGTAAATTTCATGATGAATTTGAAAAGAATTTTGCAGAATACTGTGGGACTTCAAGATGTGTAGGTGTCGCCAATGGATTAGATGCCTTGATTTTGATTTTCAAAGGATTTAAGGAATTAGGAAAACTTAAAGATGGTGATGAAGTCATTGTGCAAGCCAATACGTATATCGCTTCAATCATTTCTATTACCGCTTCAGGCTTAGTACCAGTTTTTGTAGAGCCTGATGAGAACACCTATAATTTGAGTGTAGACCTTGTAAAAAAAGCGATAACCAGTAAGACAAAAGCAATCTTGGCCGTACATCTTTACGGTCAGTTGAGTCCGATGGAGGATCTCAAAAAATTAGCTGACAATAATAACCTGTTGTTGGTAGAAGATTGTGCACAATCCCATGGAGCGATGGATAACAGAGGTCTAAGGGCAGGGAATCTTTCCGATGCAGCTGCTTTTTCATTCTACCCAGGTAAAAATATGGGAGCTTTAGGAGATGCCGGTGCGGTGACCACTTCCAACGAACCATTGGCAAACATGATTAAAACCATGGGCAATTATGGCAGCCAAAAGAAATATTTCAATGAAGTGCAAGGGGTGAATTCCAGATTGGATGAAATTCAGGCAGCAGTTTTACTGGTAAAACTCAAATACATTGATCAGGAAAATGAAATAAGAAGGAGAATAGCTAAAAGATATCTCACGGAAATTAAAAATCCCCATTTGAATCTACCTAAATCCAAACCTGATAGTTTGGATCATGTTTTCCATGTTTTTGTGGTCAGATCCAAGAATAGAAAAGATTTAATCGGATTTACAGATTCACGGGGAATTCAAACTTTGATTCACTACCCAATTCCTTTTCATAAACAAGAGGCTTACCAAGAATATTCTTCGCTTCATCTCCCTATTACCGAACAGATCCATGAGGAGATTTTAAGTATTCCCATTAGCCCGGTAATGGAAGAAGCGGAAGTCGATCAAGTGATCCGAGTATTAAATGAATATCGACCTGGATAATCAAGTAAAAAATCTTCCTCTGGTCAGTATTATTGCTATTTCTTATAACCATGAGGAGTTTTTGGAAGAAGCGCTCGATAGTATCATTGCCCAAACCTATCCGGATATTGAAATTGTTCTTGTAGATGCTTTCTCAAAAGATCAAAGTGTATCCAAAATCAATGAATGGATCAATAGGAATCCTAGTGTGAAAATCAAAACTATTTTTCAGTCTTCTACAAAGAAGATTACCGAGAATGCCAATGAAGCATTGAAAATAGTTGAAGGTGAATATTACCAGATTTTAAGCTGTGATGATGTATTATTGCCTCATAAGATCGAGGAGCAGGTAAGAGTATTTCAAGAATCTGATCAAAAACTTGGGGTAGTCTATTGTGATGCAGAGAAGATTGATAAGGAAAGTAAGTCTTTGAAGGCACTTACATTTTTTCAAGAGAGAAGTTGGACTGAAGCTTCTCAATTACCCTCCGGGATGATATTCCCAATGCTTTTGATGGATTATTTTATCTGTGCCCCAACTGTGTTGGTCAAAAAGGAATTGGCGTTAAAAGTGGGGGGATATAATCCAGAATCTATGATGGAAGATTTGGATCTGTTCTTAAAAATGGCTCAGGAGTATTCCTTCAAAGGTTTAGTTCAAGTAGGAGTTAAATATCGTGTATTGGAGACTTCTTTATTACGATCTACCGACCCTTTTTATAGGCAATCAACTCGCCTAAAAATTTACTCGCAATACTTGGGACAAAAAGGGGAGTGGGACCGATTTATTACCCATCAATTTTTAATTGCTCATCGGACAAAGTCGTCCTTACTTAAGATGGTTTATTCCTTGCAAATTGGGATTCAGAAATTCTTGAAATCTCAATTGGAAAAATATTATTAACCTTTTGATGCCCAAAAATTGTAAGGTTCTTTTCATTTTGCCAGAACTATTGGGGCCGGGAGGGCAAGAATTGGAGAATATTGGATTTGCAAAATGCCTTCAATCAGATACTAGATTTGAAGTTTCCATCCTTAATTTTTATTCTCCTTTCAAGGTAGAGGAATTAGAGAATCTCCCAATGTTGGAATGGGACTTATCTCAGCTAAAGCAGGTAGTATTCAATAAAAAATTCCTGAAAATTTGGGTGAAATCAGGCTTCAAATTTCAAAAGAGTCTTGCCAATTGCTTTAGAAATTTTCCTGAGTTGTTTGATTCATGGTTGAATGAAAAGTTAAAAACCATTGACTTATGCTTCACGGGAATTAGTCCCACCGGTTTATTACCATATATTTTGAGGGTTTGTATGCAAAATAAAGTGGCATTTACATACCACGAGTCTTCGATTTTCCATCCGAAAAACGATCAATTTTATCGATTGATGGAAGGAAATGGTTCTTTCCTGATTTCAGCAAAAGCAAAAGAAGACTATCTCTTGGAGCATTATCCTAAGGCTGATTATTCGATCATCAAACAATGGATTTATTTGGGCCAAGAAAAATTTTTGAAAATTCCCCTAGGAAATCAAAGTCCATTGAGGTTTGGTTATGTAGGTAGAATGGACTTGGGGAAAAACCTTCAGGTGATTCTAGAAGCTGTAAAAATCTTAAAAGAAAAAGGTCATATTTTTGAATTTTTACTGTTTGGAGATGGTCCTGAAGTAACTAATTTAAAAGCATTTACGCGAAAATTTGGATTGGAAGACCAAGTTAGTTTTAAAGGCAGTTTTCCTTTTGAACAACGATATACCTGTTTTTCTGAATTGGATGTTTTTGTGATGACGAGTACATTTGAAGGAGGACCATTGGTAGTCTTGGAAGCAATGGCATCTGGAAAGCCAATTATTACCACGCTTGTTGGAGATGTTCCAAACAGGGTCTTTGAGGATCAAAATGGTTACGTATTGCCTGTTGATTGCAGCGCAACTTCTTTGTCTTTGAAGATGAAGAAGTATTTAGATCAAACGGATCAAGTAAAGGAACACGGAAAAAGGAGCAGAGAACTTTTTTTAGAAGAGTTTGAAGAAAAAGCCTGCCAAGAAATCTTTAAGAATAGTTTATTGGACATTATCCGTTCAAAAAGTAATTAGTGAATAAGAAAATTCTATTTGTGATCCCAGATGGAGTAGGAATCAGAAATTATCTGTATTCTGATTTATTTCATCATTTGCAGAAGCAAGGGTTTCAGATTCATTTATTGCATAATCTAGAAATTCAGATTTTAAATTATGTAAAAAATGAAAGAGGGATTGAATTTAGTGAGGAACCTCTAAGAAAGGTAACTGAATCCAGGTTTCAACAATTTCTGAGAGAAACTTCTACTTATGCAAGGCTGAAACATAACTCCAGGCTGAAGCAAAATTCAACAATTTTGACCAATTGGTTTAAGGTAAAGAACAATCCTTTAAAACGTATATTTCAAAAGGCAACTGAACTGGCAAGTGCTACCTTATCTAACTATGATGGCATCAAATACCTTGAAGAAACTAATAGATTAAAATGGAGACGTAGCCCAGCCTACGAGGAATTCAGATCAGATATCAGGAGAATTCAACCTGATTTGATCTTTATTACTCATCAAAGGGTAGCGACTTTAGAACCGCTTTGCTTGGCAGCAGCTGATATGGGAGTGAAGACAGTTACAGCCATATTTTCATGGGACAATCTCCCAAAAGCAAGGTTGCCAATTCGTACGGACTTTTATGCAGTATGGTCTGAATACATGAAAAGTGAACTCTTGGAATATTACCCGGAAATTCCTGAAAATTCTATCGCTATAGTGGGTACTCCGCAATTTGATTTCCATTTTCAGTCCAATCTATTGGAGTCTAGGGAAGAATTTGCAGCTAGATATGGGCTAGATGCATCAAAGAAATGGATTCTTTTTTCAGGTGACGATGAATTGACTTCTCCTCATGATCCCGAGTATTTGAAAGATGTAGCATCCGCCTTGGATTCAAATCCTCAGGTGTCTATTCTATTTAGGCAGGTTCCCGTTTGCACTGTAAATCGATATCAATCAGTACTCGATCACTATTCAAATATTACTCATATTCCGCCTAAATGGGGAAAAGGAACCAGTTGGATGTCATTTTATCCTCTCTTCGAGGACGTGAAACTATTGATGAACCTATGCCATCATTGTGAATTCTCAGTAAATATTGGTTCAACCATTGGGTTGGACTTTGCCTACTTTGGGAAGCCAACTGTGTTTTTGGCCTATGATACGGTACAAGATAAAAACTGGAGTACTGAGGTAGTGTATAAATTTCAGCACTTTAGGTCTTTTGAGGGATTGGATGCAGTCGTTTTTGCAAAGGAAAAATCAAGCTTATCTACACTTTTAAATGAAGTATTAGAAAAGCCAGATCAGTTTTCTACTCAAAAACATCTTTGGAGAGATAAAATTGCTACGAATAAAGAAAACGCTCCTTCTTTTTCACAGATTGCTGCTTTTTTGGAATCCATGTTTATTGAAAAAGAGGCAGTTCAAGAATAACTCAAATCAATTCCTTCAGAAATTAGATCATGCATATTTGCTTTTTATCCAGTGAATACCCCAAAGAAGGTTTCCCCCACGGAGGAGTAGGGACATTTCTACAGATTTTGGCCAGGAATCTAGTAAAGCATGACATTCGAGTTTCCATTTTAGGCTTGAATTATACGGATGAATACGAAGAATCTATTGATGAGGGGGTTCACATTTTTAGACTTAAGCCCAGAAAACTGAAACCGATTACCTGGTATTTGACTTTTCAAGCGATTAATTCTAAAATTAGGGAAATTCATCAAAAGAACCCAATATCTATTGTTGAGTCCACAGAATTGGGTTTGGCATTTATCAAAAAAATTCCTGGCATCAAGTATTTAATTCGAATGAATGGAGGTCATCATTTCTTTGCCGAATCAGAAAACAGATCCATAGACCCTTGGAAAGGCTTTCAGGAGAAGCGTTCATTTAAAAAGGCAGACATGGTGTTTGGGGTGAGTGAATATGTGATTAATCATACCGCCAAGTACTTAGATTTTGCAGATAAAAAAGGCCCTGTAATTTATAACCCTGCGAATCTTGAACATTTTTATCATGCTGATCCGAGGAAGATTGTACCCGGAAGAATATTTTTTGCTGGGACAGTTTGTGAAAAGAAAGGTGTAAGACAATTGATTTTGGCCTTTCCAAAAATCAAAGAAAAATTTCCTGAGAGTGAACTATATATTGCAGGAAGAGATTGGTTTTTCCCGGATGGGAGGTCATATATCCAGTATTTGAAAGATTCTCAAATTAAAGATTCAGTAAAAGATTCTATTAAGTTCTTAGGACCGGTGGCAAATCATGAGCTTCCAAAATACATGGAAGAGGCAGAAATCTGTGCTTATCCATCTCATATGGAAGCAATGCCTTTGGCATGGATTGAGGTGTTAAGTATGGGCAAAGCATTTTTAGGATCAATTTTAGGACCTGGTCCGGAAGTAGTAAATGATCAAGTTACTGGAAGGTTGTGTGATCCAAGAGATGTAGCAAGTGTGGAGAAGGTTTTATCTGAAATGCTTACGAATAAGGAACAAAACCTGAAAATGGCAGAGGCGGCAAGAAAAGATGTATTGGAACGCTTCTCCATAGATAAATTAGTGCATAAAAACATAGACCTTTTTAGGCAAGTAGTAGCTGGATGAATTTTTTGATTCTCACCCATGTACATCATGTACGAAAAGGTGGTAAATACTTTGCTTACGGTCCCTATGTGAGGGAAATGAATATCTGGACAAAGTTTTTTACCTCGGTTACCATACTGGCACCCTTATCAGAGGATAGAGAGTTGAATCCAATAGAGATTGCCTATGAACATGAAAATATTCGTTTTGTTCCTGTTCAAGAAATCAATTTGACCACTTGGAAAGGAAAAGTCTTAACCTTGTTTTCCTTACCTGTAATCGTTGCTAAAATGCTTCAAGCGATGGGATCAACTCAGCATATTCATTTGAGATGCCCTGGAAATATGGGGTTGGCAGGAGCAGCTCTTCAGTACTTTTTCCCTTCCAAAGCCAAAACAGCCAAATATGCTGGAAATTGGGACCCTGAAAGTGATCAGCCCTATACTTATAAGCTCCAGCAGCGATTGGTTTCCAATCCAAGGTTTGCAAAAAACATGAAGGTGTTGGTTTATGGGAAATGGCCTAACCAAAGTCAGAATATTGTCCCTTTTTTCACTTTCTCGTATAGTCAGAATGAATCACAAGAGGACTACAGAGAGCCTCTAAATAAAGGGATCAAACTTCAATTACTTTTTGTGGGTGCACTGGTTCCCGGAAAAAATCCGCTTATGGTAGCAGAAGTAGCTAATATTCTAAAATTGCAGAATGTAGATTTTAAATTAACCTTCTGTGGAGAGGGGGATCAGATGCCCCTCCTTCGTCAATATATACAAGAAAATGGTCTGGAAGAGGAAGTGGAACTTTGTGGGAATTTGGGTAGTGAGCGATTGAAGAATAAGTACAAACAATCTCACTTTTTAATATTTTTATCGGAAAGTGAAGGATGGCCTAAAGTTGTAGCCGAATCCATGTATTTTGGTTGTCTACCCATTACAACTCCTGTATCTTGCGTTCCATTTATGTTGGCGAACGGGGAGCGGGGTGACTTGGTAGGTAAAGATCCAATTAAAGTAGTAGAGAGAATCAACAATTATTTGACAAATCCAGAGGATTTTTTTAGAAAGTCCAAAAATTCAAAAGAATGGTCCAAAGCTTTTACCAAGGAAAGTTTTGAACTGGAAATAAAGAAGTTAATTAATAATGTATAAAGAGGGAACCTATTTTTCTGATACAAAGCGGCACTTAGAAGATTCTGATTTTAAAGTCAGTGCGATTCTAAGGTTACTGAATCCTATTTTAGACCAAGCTGATATAAGAGTGAATTCCTACGCTGATGTAGGCTGTGGTGCAGGGGGAGTTTTACTCGGGATTTCGGAAGCATTCTCCCAAAAAGGTAATCCTATCCATGAAGTCAAAGGATATGATGTGTCCCCTCATGTAAATGATATGAAGGTGGATCATGTTTCCTTCGAACACGGGGATTTTGTGGAAATAGGAACCAATGCAGACTTGATTACCTTAACTGATGTGTTTGAACACGTGATTGATCCGATAGATTTTATCAAAAATGTCTCTAAGAAAGGAAAGATTATAGCCTTTCATATTCCATTGGATGATTGCTTAAGTGTGAATTTTAGAAACCTTCAAAGACAAAAAATCCAGAATCCTGGACATTTGATATTTTTGGATGTAAACTCTGCCTTGAATATGATTACCATGGCAGGTTTACAGATTTTGGATTATGATTTTTCCAGAGAGACAATCAAAGCTCCCTCAAATAATGAAACAGTCCTTCAAAAACTTTTTTCTCCAATAAAAAGGGGAATGGTGGCTCTGAATCCATGGTTATATTCCAAAATCTTTGGGTTTAGCTTAGTAGTGATTGCGAAATCAAATTAATGAGTATAAATAGCTCAAATAAGCCTAAGATTTTTCAATTGGTTGATTCCCTAAGTATGGGAGGAACTGAGAGAATGTCAGTAAATATTGCTAATGGCTTAACTGAAATTGGAGTGGAGAGTGGATTGATCGTTACAAGAGAATCCGGGGGGCTTGAAGAATATTTGTTTCCTTCTGTAAAGAAATTCATATTCAACAAGAAAGGGAAACTGGATGTTTTTACCTTCTTTAGGATTTTGAGCTTATTGAAAAAAGAAGCTCCTGATGTACTTCATGTCCATCAAACATCTATTTTTTGGGGGGCTTTGCTCAAGAAGTTTCTCCCCAAAACCAAATTAATTTGGCATGATCACTTTGGAATGAGTGAGCAGCTGGATCAACATCCGAGAAAAGAAATGGATTATCTTATTTCTTCGGTGGATTTGATCATTTCTGTTAATGAGAAAATTGAATCCTATTGGAAGTTAAGATTTCCAAGGATGTCAGGTTCTACTTATTTCATCGAGAATTTTTCAGGTAAACTTAAAGCAGTTCCCAAAAGGAAACTGGACGGTAGATTCAAAATCATCAATATTGCGAATTTTAGAAGGCAAAAGGATCAGATAACACTGATAAGGTCTCTTACCGGATTAAAAGAAAAAATAGGAGATTTTAAAGTGTATTTGCTTGGAGAGTTTGTAGAGAAAGATTGGTTGACTCAAGTCAAGGAGGAAATAGAGGCGCTAGGATTACAGGAGCAAATAGAGATTGTAGGACCAGTTGTGAATGTCACTCCGTATATAGAAATGGCACATTTGGGGATTTTGAGTTCGGAATCCGAAGGCTTACCTGTTGCCCTTTTGGAATATGGAATGGGGGCTTTGCCTACCATTGCGACAAATGTAGGTCAATGTGCTGATGTCTTAGAAAATGGCTTATACGGTGAATTGATCCCATCTAAATCTCCGGAAAAGCTCCATGAATCAATTCTAACTATTTTCAATAATTATCCAAAGGCCCTACAGCGTGGATATCAGTTTCAAAAACAGACAGAAGCAAACTTTGGTCCTTTGAATTTTTTTAAGAAATATTTACCAATTGCTTTACCAGATTTTGAACCTCAAGTGGTTAACCCTCAGCTTGTATGATTAAGCGAATTATCACCTCTAAATCGCGATTTGCATGGGTTTTGATCCATATATTTTTGGGGATCCTATCATCGATTACTCCCTGGGGACTGATTGCTTGGTTTTATTTGGTGTTTGCGACTTCATTTTATGTTGTTATCAAAAGTAAATCCATCTTCCCTTTTTGCCTGTTTATTGCCTACTTAACATCTTTTGAGCTGTTGGCAAGGATGTCTCAGACTTCCCCTTTTATTCCTTATGAATTAGGGAAATACCTGCTATTTCTTATGCTTTGTATTGGGATATATAAGTTTAAAACCAAAAACCATATAGGGCTTGTGATGGTTTTGGTGCTGCTCCCTTCTGCGTTTTTCGATCTATCAGGGGAGGTCAACAGAAGTTCATTGATTTTTAACTTAATGGGACCGATCAATGTAGCCATGGCAATTTGGCTTTTTTACGGTAAGTCCATTACCAAAATTCAATTGATCCGCTTATTAAGGATAAGCATACTTCCATTAATTGCAATTCTGGCTTCGACAATTTTTAAAACCCCATCCTATAATGAGTTGGAATTTACGTTGGGTGCCAATTTCGCCACCAGTGGAGGAGGAGGATCCAACCAAGTTTCCACAGTTTTGGGGTTAGGAATGTTTATTTCATTTATTTTCCTTATTAATAAATGGAATTTGACTGGATACAGGGTAACTGACTTTTTGTTGTTTTTCTTATTTGGCTTCCAAGGTTTATTGACCTTTTCAAGAGGTGGAATACTAGGAGGTGCCTTGGGAATTATGATCTTGTTTTACTTTGTAATTAAAACTCCAAAGAAACAAAAAACCTTTTTCAAGCTGCCAAATTTGGGAAAGGCATTCTTGCTTTCAATATTTCTGATTTTGATCACCTTCCAAGTGGCAGATAGCTTGACAGGAGGTTTGTTGAGTTTAAGATACTTGGGTGAAACAGAAGGAACGTTGGCAGGTACTAAAGAAAAATCCCTTAATTCCATTACTACTGGAAGGGTGGAGATTTTCTTAGAGGATATGCAGCTTTGGGGTGATGCCCCCATTTTAGGTGTTGGTGTAGGAGCATCGTCCTATATGCGTAATTTCAGTTATTTCTACCTTTCTCATGTAGAGATGAGCCGATTGTTATCCGAGCATGGTTTACTAGGACTCATTTATTTTGTACTGCTGCTTTATGTATTGCTTCAAATATTATTGAAAAAACAAACTCCAATGGAAAAAGGTATTATGGTGGCCTTTTTTATCATTGCTTTATACACGACTTTTCATGCTGCCATGAGGACTTATCTTACCCCACTGTTTATAGGATTAAGTTTACTTTATGTAAAACCTTCAAAAGTGAAAAAGTTACCTTCCAAAGGAATAAAAAAGCTTGAACCTATTAATCCTGAACCAGTTTCTGTAGGCTGAGATGTTGAATATTCTTGATTTATTAAAGTTTCAGGGATATCCTATTGAAGCTGCACAAAAAGAATTGGCGACTATCCAATCCTTATCAAAAGACCAATTTGAAGATTGGAGAAATAAAAAAGCATGGGAAACTGCTAAGTTCCACTTTGAGCATAATCAACTTTATAAAAAACTGGTAGGTAACCATTTTCCAGAAAGATGGGAAGATTTACCGATTGTAAAGAAAAAGGATATTCAAGTGGATTTTAGTGAGAAGCTGAGTCAAGGATTAGCCAAAAAAGACCTTCACTTTGGAAATACTTCAGGTTCTTCTGGAATTCCTTTAAAATTTGCCAAGGATAAATTTTGCCATAGTATGACTTGGGCATTGATTGTGGATCGATACCAGAAAATCGGGTTTTCGCAAAATGATTTTCAAGCAAGATTTTACGGCATTCCATTAGGTTTTCCCCAGTATCATAAGGAAAGGCTAAAGGATAAACTGATGAACCGGTATAGGTTTATAGTTTTTGATTTTTCTGATCAAAATATGGAGTTTTATATCCAGAATTTCAAAGCTAAAAAGTTTGTCTATACCTATGGATATACCAATTCCCAATTGTTTTTTGCCCGATATCTTCAGAAAAAAGGAATAATTCTCAAGGATATTTGTCCAAGCTTAAAAGGAACCATCGTGACTTCGGAGCAATGCACGGAAGAAGACAAAAGGTTTCTAGAGTCTCAATTTGGACTCCCTGTTTATAATGAATATGGAGCCTCTGAGTTGGAGTTTCTTGCAATGACTGACCTTGAGGGAAAAAGAAGGCTTTCTTCAGAAACGGTAATTGCAGAAGTGGCAAATGAAAATGATCAGATTCTGAATCCTGAAAAAGGAGGTAAGTTAATTTTTACCAATATTTACAACAAGGCAATGCCTTTTATCAGGTATGAAGTGGGGGATTTAGGTGCTTTCAAAAAGGATAAATATTCAATCCAAGATGAGTTAACTCAACTTAATGGACGCTTGAATGATACCATTGTTCTTCCTTCCGGTAGAAAAGCCCCAGGTTTCACATTGTATTATATTTCCAAACATCTTACAGCCTCTTTGGGATATCTAAACGAATACCAAGTCAGGCAACTGGCTAGGGATACTTTTGAAGTTGACTTGGTTATGGATAAGGAATTAGATCAGGCCATCACCAAGGCTGTGGAGGAAGCATTTGAAATCTATATAGAAAAAGGATTGAAACTGACCGTAAAGAAAGTAGATAAAATAGATCGCGCCAAATCAGGAAAACTCAAGCAGTTTGTGACTTTTTTGGAAGAGGGAAAAGCATGAACATTCTTTATTTCTATCAGTATTTTGCTACTTCAAAGGGTTCTTGGGGTACAAGAGTCCATGAGTTTACCAAAGAATGGGTAAAAGAAGGACACCAAGTGACTGTGGTAACCAGTGTTTATTCCAAGTCTGATATTTCTGCCAATAAGTTTATTGATACAAAATATTTTGAAGGAGTTAAAGTAATAATTATCAATGTAAGAATTGATAATAGGCAGCCCTTCCTGAAAAGGATATTTTCATTTTTAGCCTATTCCTTTATCTCATGTTGGTACGCCATTACTTATTCTTGTGAAATTGTAATTGCATCCAGTGGACCAATCACTGTGGGACTTCCTGGTTTATTGGCTAAGTATATTAGAGGTAGGAAATTAGTTTTTGAGGTTCGGGATTTATGGCCAGATGGAGCTATTGAGCTAGGCATCATCAAAAATCCTTTGCTTAAGAAGTTTTCGCTTGCCTTTGAGAAGTTTTGTTATAAATCATCCAGTTTAGTGGTCGCACTTTCAGAAGGTATGAAATCTGAGGTTTTGGAAAAATCCCCTCAAACTAAAGTGATTTCAGTAACCAATGCAGCGAATATATCCCTGTTTGCTACACCTGTCGATTTTCCTGAAGATGCGCCGGTCAAGCCCTATCATTATGCCATTTACACAGGGAACATTGGAGTAGTTAATAATTCGATTTGGTTATTGGATGCCGCAAGAATTCTTCAAGAAAGAGGGATTGAGGATATTCAAATCTTAATGATTGGTGAAGGGCAACAAAGGGAATTGATCGATCAAGCGATTCTAAGTGAAGGGTTAAAAACCATCATCAGATTGGGGTTAATTCCAAAATATAAATTGGTTCCTCTCATTCAACATGCCATTGTTTCCTTGGTTCCATTGAAAGGAACCCGGGTTTTGGATACTTCTTCTCCCAATAAGTTTTTTGAATCGTTATCTGCTGGAGTACCTGTAATTCAAAATACCCAAGGTTGGATGAAGGATTTTTTAGAAAAGAATAAAATTGGCTTTACACTCTCACCAAATGATCCTGTCCAATTAGCTGAATTGTTGGTCTATTTAAAAGACCATCGAGCGGTTTTGGAGGAAATGGGATCAAGAAGCATGGAAATAGCGAAAAAGGAATTTGATGCAGATTTCCTAGCCAGAAAAATGCTCAAGGGGATTGAAGAGGTATATCAATGAGGATTTTATTAACGGGGGGAACAGGCTTTTTAGGGACCTATATTTTCAAGGCGCTCCAAAAAGATCATGAAATCATAACCATAGGTAGATCAAAAAAAAATATGCTTAAGGCTGACTTAAGTAAAGACTTGCCAACGATCCCCTCAGTAGATTGGGTAATCCATGCTGCGAGTCCAGCACATTTTATCCCAAAAACCGAATCTGAAAAACAGTCATTTTTTGATATTAATGTGGGTGGAACAGAGAAACTTTTAAGGAGTCTAAAAGAAATTCCTAAAGTCTTTGTTTACATCAGTACTGTCGCTGTTTATGGTTTAGATAAAGGAGAATTCATCAAAGAATCGGCTCCGTTGAAAGCTGATACTCCTTATGGAAAAAGTAAAATTGAAGCGGAAAACCTAATTTTACAATGGGCTGAAAAAAATAAAGTAAAGACTTTTATTTTTAGACTCCCCCTGGTGGTTGGTAAAAATCCTCCAGGTAATCTTTCTGCTATTGCAAAGGCAATCAAGAAAAAGATTTATTTCAGGATAGGGAAAGGGCTGAACCAAAAGTCCATGGTTTTGGCAGAAGATGTAGCTAATTTGATCAGTCAATTAGAAAGCAAAAAACCAGGTGTTTATCATTTATGTGATCCTATTCCTGCCAGTTTATCGGAAATTGATTCTTCCATAGCGTCTCAATTTGGATATAATGTGAAAACCATACCTGACTTACCTATTCGGATTGCAGCAAAAATAGGTGACCTTTTTCCCTTCTTTCCTATTAATTCTTTGAAAGTAAAAAAGCTTTCAAGTACCCTGACTTTTGATACCCAAAAGGCAATTAATGAACTAAATTGGAAGCCAACAAGTGTGCTGGACTTTTTGAAAAAAACGTCAATTATTTCATGAGAATTTTATTTCTAGGAGAAACCTACCGAGCGGATGCCATTAGCTGGATGAAGGGAGTTGAAGCAAACTTGGGAGTAAAATTAGAAACAAGGGAATTACCAAAAGGGAATTCGAGGGTTTTGAGAATGATTGCAGCATTTGGTTTTTTTGGGAAGCTGCTTTTGACCCGATTCTCTAAACCTTACGATCTGGTTTTGGCGGAACGTGCGACCAGCTATGGTTTTTTTGCATTATTCGTTCATACCAAAAAGAGAGTAGTTGCTCAACAGGGAATTACCGATGTTTATCCTGAGGGTGGATTCTCAGGTTTTTATAAAAGTTTTCTTCAACGCTTTGCTTATAAAAAAGCAGATTTAGTCCATGCTTGGGGAAACGTCATGACCTATGCCATGTTGGAATCAGGGGCTAGTCCCTACAAAATTATGGTATTGCCGAAAGGGATTGATTTATCCAGATACCGATGTCCCGATAAGAAGGACTTGTCACCTTCCTTTATTGTGACCAGATCCCTCTATGATTTGTATCGGCACATTGATATAGTGGAGGCAGTCAAGATCTTACAAGATCGGTATATTTATATTAAAGGATATATGGTAGGTGATGGGCCTGAAAAACCTGAAGTACAATCCTTAATCCATAAATACCAGTTACAAGACAGGCTTATTTTAAAAGGGCATGTTCCAAATGATCAGTTACCGGAACTAATGGATTTATGCCGCTATTACATTGCTGTTCCTACTACAGAAGGAGTTTCCAGTTCATTATTTGAAGCGATGGCTTCGGGATGTTATCCCATTGTAACTGACCTTCCTGCCAATCAGGCTTTTATAAAAAATGGGAAGAATGGACATTTGGTAGCGCCTTGTCAACCAACAGAATTGGCAGATGCCATAGAATCGGTATTAAAAGGAGGAAATCAGGTTGATGAGGCGTTGGAAGAAAACAGGAGGTATATCGAGCTTCATGTTGATTATAAGAAAAACATGAAAATCATCTCGGATAAATACAGGACCTTAATGCAAAATAATTAACAATACATGTGTGGAATTGTAGGTTTTTGGAATAAAGAGTTGCCTGCTTCGGAATCCACTCTGATTACGATGCGGGAATCTTTGATTCATAGAGGTCCGGATGCAGGTTCTCATTGGGCAGAAGGTAAAATCGGCCTGGGTCATAGAAGACTTTCCATTTTAGATTTGAGTGAAGGGGCAAACCAGCCCTTTGAATCTCCTTGTGGGAATTACATTTTAGTATTTAACGGAGAGATTTTTAATTACAAAACATTTTACCCAGAGCTGAAAAATAAAGGATACCACTTCAAAACTACCTCCGATACTGAAGTTTTATTGTACCTATTAATGGAATATGGGACAGGCTGCTTGAGTCGACTCAATGGGTTTTTCGCCTTTTCATTTTTGGATAAAAGAAACCAGGAAATGATTTTGGTGAGGGATAGATTTGGTGTGAAACCTTTGTTTTATTCCAATAACCACCGTGGATTTTACTTTGCTAGTGAGATTAAAGCTCTTTGGGCTGGTGAAGTGGCCAAAGAGATCCAAGAATCACAGCTCGATGAATTATTCCTTTATCGATACACCTCCGGAGAGAATACAGTATTCAAAAACATTTATCGACTGTTGCCTGGGTACCTAATTCGATTAAAGGAATCAGGAAACCAAATGCATTCAGAGCGATGGTTTCACCTTGGAAATGAGATAGCAGCCCAAAACCCAATTTCCAATCCATACCAATGGTTTGAAGAGACTTTTCATGACAGCATTCGCTTGAGGATGATTTCTGATGTTCCTGTAGGTACATTACTAAGTGGAGGCCTGGATAGTAGTAGCACCTTATACAGCCAAGCAAGCCAGGGGTTTGAAGAGCTAAGTGCCTGGAATATTTCATTTAGCAATAAGGAACATGATGAGTCCCATTTAGCTAGAAAACTCTCGAAGGAGCTTGGGGCGAACTTTCATAGTTATGAGTTTGATCGGGAGCAACTAGTGGATTTGACCACTAGATCCATTTTTCAACACGATGAGCCAATTATGCATTTCTCGGATGGCCACTTGTTGGGAATATCTGAAAAAGCAAAGTCGGAGGTGAAAGTTTTACTTTCCGGAGAAGGAGCTGACGAAATTCTAGGGGGGTATGTAAGGTATAAAGTCCATGATAACGAACTCAGGTACAACCTACTCAATTTGATTCAGTTCGTTCCTGACAAGTGGTTGAAAAATGACCGAATGAGAAAAATGAAACGCTATTTGGGAATGGGGAATAGAGAGGCAGAAATTCTCATGAATTCCAATGAGCTTTATCTGGCAGATTTGAAAAAACTGGGAGTTCTTTCTTCTAATTTGCTTCCGGATTTTAGGGTTCGGATTTTGGAAGAGGCGAAGAAAGTATATCCTAAAAACCGATTAAGACAGCTATTATACCTCGAGCAACACACACACCTCTATACCCTGAATGATAGAAATGACCGTACTACCATGGGAGCATCTATCGAGTGTAGGGATCCATTTTTAGATCCCAATTTAGTAGTAGGAGTAGGAAGTCTTCCAGATAAATATTTTCACATCAAGGGGAAAGGCAAAGACTTGCTGATGAATAGCATTGGCAAAAAACTCCCTGACTACATCACTCAGCATAGAAAAGTAGGGTTATCTGTTCCTTGGGATGAATTGATTTTACAAAACCCTCTGTTGAGAGAACAGCTTGAAAATTTACCCCATTCCGAATTGTTTTCTTATAGGCCTTATTGTTATTTGGATGTGAAGGGTATTGTTGAGAATTTTAAGAAGGACCCCAAATTATATTATCCTACTATTAGGCAAATATTCTTTACGGCATTGTGGTTCCAGACAAAGTTTGAGCCATCTTCCATTGAAAATTAATTAACGTTATGCAGCAAAATGGGCAAGTAAAACTCCCTCAGATATTCGATCCTAGGGGGAATTTAACCTTTCTACAATTCCCTGATCAAGTTCCATTTGAAATCAAACGAGTTTTTTGGACCTATGATGTTCCAGGTGGAGAAATCCGTGGAGGACATGCATTTAGGAAGCAACAAGAACTTATTATCGCTTTAAGTGGATCTTTCGATGTAGTCATTACGGATGAACGAGGAAATGAAACCAGGACTTCCTTGAATAGATCCTACCATGCTTTATTCTTGCCAAAGATGACCTGGAGGCATTTAGAGAATTTTTCAACCAATTCTGTAGCGCTCCATTTATCGGATTCAGATTACATGAAAGAAGATTATATTAGGGATTTTCAATTGTACCAAACCCTGAAAAATGGAGAATAAAACAATTTGGGACTGTAATTTGGTATATCTACCAAAAATAGGTGATCGAAAAGGCCATATCACACCAGTCACTAACTTGAAAGAATTGCCTTTTGAAACCAAAAGAGTGTTTTATTTATATGATATTCCTGGGGGAGAAAGTAGGGGAGCCCATGCTCATTATGAATGCCATCAATTTTTAGTTGCTGTCAGCGGAGCTTTTGAAGTGTTATTGGATGATGGGAATTCCAAAAGGCAAGTATTATTGAATAGACCTGACTTGGGATTAATGATTCCTGCGGGAATTTGGGCTTCGGAAATCAATTTTTCTTCCGGAGCAGTTTGCTTGGTGTTGGCAAGTGAAAAATACAATGAGAAGGATTACATAAGAGATTATTCTGACTACCTGAAATTCGTACAATCCAATGATTCATCCGTTAGCTGACGTCCAAACAGAAAAGATTGGAGAAAATACCCGTATTTGGCAATATGCTGTCGTTTTGCAAGGTGCCACTATTGGAAAAGACTGTAATATAAATTGTCATACATTTATTGAAAATGATGTGTTGATTGGAGATCGGGTGACAGTGAAATCCGGCGTATTCTTATGGGATGGTTTGACCGTTGAGGATGATGTTTTTATTGGTCCAAATGTCACATTTACCAATGATAAATATCCCCGGTCTAAACAGTATCCAGAGGAATTTCAGAGAACGATCATCAAAAAAGGAGCTTCCATTGGTGCTGCATCCGTGATTTTGGGTGGTTGCACCATAGGTGAGAATTCCATGGTAGGAGCAGGGTCTTTGGTGACTCGTGATGTGCCTCCCAATACCTTGGTGATGGGAAGACCTGCCAGAGTTGTCAGGAAATTGGTGGAAGACACCGAATAAAAATTATTTCAAATTCTCTGGAATGAATTCCAAACAAATTGAGAAGTCATGAGAACAGGAATTAACCCTGCAAAATTAGATTCCAAAATTGCTCAAAAATATCATCACAGGATCATTATCCCTGTGTTTATACCGGAGATTTCTGGCTACTTCCAAGATTTGATGGATGTGTACCGATTATGTATTGAATCAGTCCATTTGACGCAGCATGGAAGATCTGCAATTACCGTCGTAGATAACGGGTCATGTGATCAAGTAAAACGTTGGCTGAGGGATTTACAGGATCAAAGGATAATAGAGACCTTGATTACCCACCAAGAGAATGTGGGTAAAATTGATGCCATTATGGGGGCTGCTAGGGGATGCAGGGAGGAACTAATCACCTTATCCGATAGTGATATCTTGTTCAGGAATGGTTGGCAAGAGGAAGTAGAAAAAGTTTTTAAGGCTTTTCCCAAAGCAGGATCTGTAGCTCCATTTCCAATTGCTCGGCATATGTATTATCATTCATCTTCCACCCAAAAAGCGGTTATTAAAGGAGAATTGGGATTTCAATTCAAAGAAACGGCAGAGCATGAAATGATCAAAGAGGTGTATGATTCCTATGGTTGGAACTATGATTCTGATTATGATGGGCTATTGCCTGTAGTGGACTGTGAAGGAGTAGAAGCTGTAATGGGAAGTGGTCACCAAGTATTTACCATTAGAAGAGAATTGTTTTTTGGAATGCCCAAGGAACCAAGTTTTATCAAAATCGGATCGGGAAGTGAGTTAAATTGGATTGATAAGCCAATCAACGAATTGGGAACATGGAGGCTGAGTACGTTAAAAACTTGGGTTCATCATATGGGGAACCAATTAACCGATGAAAACAATCTCGAGTTTGACAAAATTGTGAAAAATGGCCATAAACCCGAGCTTTTGGAATTACCATTATTAAAATTGAAATCCATTCACTCGTTTCAACACAGGGCCTATTCAAAACTTTTTAAAATGAAATATGACAAAAGGCCTCCTGCTCCGGAATTGACCGTTCAATTTAAAAGTCTATAAAAAACTAGGTTTGTGTTTACCCAAAATAGCTGTTAGTGGCCTCCTCTAAAAAAGTTCTTTATTACAAAGGGTTAAATGGGATTAGAGCGATTGCAGCTTTATCAGTCCTTCTTTCACATATTATCACTGGGGCTAACTATATATATCCGCAATTAGAAATAGATGAACTGGATATCGCTAATTATGGCGTGACCATGTTCTTTACACTCAGTGGATTTCTTATTTCCAGTTTGTTGTTGATGGAGCATAAAAAGTCTGGAACCATTAAACTCAAGGATTTCTATATTCGAAGAATCCTTCGAATTTGGCCCATTTATTACCTCTATATTTTTATTTCAGCAGTTTGCCTTTATGTTTTTCTGGACACCAGTATTATTCAAACAGATCTCCTTTACTACCTGACTTTCTTTGCCAACGTTCCTTTTATTCTCGGAACAGGACTGATGGCGATCAGTCATTTGTGGTCTATTGGTGTAGAGGAGCAGTTTTATATTTTCTGGCCTTGGTTGTTTAAAAATACCAAGAAGATTCTGACCAAGTTATTTATTTTTGTTTTTGCATTTTATGGCCTAAAAGTGTTTGCTTTGGTGATTTTCAAATACACGGATACTGATATTTTCTATACAATTTTAAAAGTGAATCGTTTTGATTGCATGGGTATTGGAGGGATTGGTGCAGTCCTTTATCATCAAAAAAGTAAGATGGTGGAATTTTTTACCAGTAAAGTCGCCCAATGGATAGTATTGATATCTTTGATTGTGATGCTACTAGAGGAATTCAGATTTTCAATGTTGATAGATCATCAATTAGTGGCTCTGGTGACTCTTTCATTGATCCTTTCCAACATTACCCTTAAAAAGCCCTTGCTCAATTTGGAAAACAAATTTTTTAATTTCATCGGAAAGCTTTCCTATGGTATCTATGTGTATCACAAGCTAATCGTGCTATTATTAGTACCGCTAATTCAATTTTCACCCGTTTCAAACGGTTTAAAGTTAGCGTCTTTGGCCATTCTATCTTTGGTTTTGACTATAGTGGTTTCTTACCTTTCTTACCATTATTTTGAAAAGAGATTTTTAAAGCTAAAATCGAAGTATACGACCATCAAAAGTACTTCAGAAAAAGAACTGACAGTTAGCTCTTCATAGTTTTTTTGCTTCTCCTACTAAGTTGCATAGTTTTTGTTTACTTTTTAAGACTCTTAATTTGTAGCTTGAATTTCATGGAAATCAATTGCATGAGCCTGTGTTTTTACACACCTTTGAGTAATAATAGATGGATAAAATAAAGTAAATGGCAAAAATTTTACTTGGCCTTGCTAGACTCGTAATAATTTCCTTTCAGAAGGGGATTCAGCTGTTTGCTTTAGCGGCCAGTTTCTTTTTTGCTATTCAGTTTTTTGTTATTTCTTCAATTCAAGCCCAGGTTCCAATTGCAATTCCAAGAGAAGGATTTCCCTATTGTGAAACTTTTGGGGGTACTACCGATATTAATGATTTTAAAAACACCATTATTAATGGAAATATCCGTAACAATGTCACTGGGGCAACCGGAACTTATGTTCCTACAGCAACAGGGTACTCACTGCAATTAACAGAAAATGATGAGTGGCAAAACGGATATGTCATTGTTGATATACCATTTTCCTCACAATTCGGAGTTAAAACTTCATTTGAATATTATACTTATGGAGGGGATGACCCTGCCGCTGACGGATTAGGATTTTTCATGTTTGATGCAGACCAACCAGTAGATATAGGTTGGCTTGGTGGTTCATTAGGATATGCACCATTTGTTAATGCAGATGGAACGGTAGATCCAGGAAAGGAAGGAAAGAAAGGAGGTTATGTCGGAATTGGTTTCGATGAGTGGGGTAATTTTGCTGTAGGAACAGTTGGTGAAAATATATCAGATTGGGAATATCGAGTTCCAAATAGTGTCACAATAAGGGCTCCTGAATCTGAAGATTTTAAGTTTTATGAAAGATTTGTCACAAATGAAGAATTCGTAAAGCCAGATATATTTTCTCCTGGAATTACGTTTACTCCTCCTTTCGATAAACAATTTTGGTTCCCAATAGACCATGATGGATCAACTAGTGTCAATGATTGTAATCAACCTGGTTACCGAAAAGTATTTATTGAATTGATTCCAAGCGGAAGTGGGTATAAAATTCAAATAGATATGCTGGTAATGCATACTACTTATTCAAAACCTGAGCGTATAACATTTCCATTGATAGATTACCCATTTCCCGCTCCTCCAAGATTAAAAATTGGGTTTACAGCAGCAACGGGAGGGTTTTCAAATTATCATGAATTAGCTAATGTTTCTGTAAATGTATCAAACCTTGAAAATATTGATGAGCCCTTAGTGTTTGATCAAACTGCGAAAGTTTGTGAGGGAGATGGTGATGTTGAAATGGAATTCAAAGTTGATTTAGCAACAACAGAATCATTTGTTACTTGCATCCAATTGTTTAGTATTTTTGATAATGTACCTGCTCCAGACAATTCGCTTCCAGATACTGATTATATGTTTTGTGGATTAGATGGATCCCTATGTAAAAGTAAATGCGATGTAAGATATTATGAAGCACCTGCCTATGATATCAATGGAGACTTTGCAGGTACTGTCTATGCCGAATTAAAAGATTTAGATACTGATAATTTTGATCAGTTTAAAGATATAGTAAACGTTAGATTTGATCCAATCCCAGGTTTTGTAGGGGAGGCTTCTGTCAATTATCATATTACAGACAACTACGGTTTAACATCCGAACTGGCAAAATTGACTTTTATTGTAAATCCTCCTCCAGTTAAGCTTCAAGAAGATGATCAAATCCCTTTTGAAAACCCTAGTTGTGATGGTCAGTCAGATGGAAGAATTTATGATATTAAAGTTGGTGATTTAGTTGCTGATTTTGAATATGAGTGGCTTCTTGATGGTGTTTCGCTAGGTCAAGTTGGATCCGTTAGCCAATTGGTAAATGGTGTCGCTACTTTTGAATTAACTAATATAAACCTTGGTAATTACACACTGAAAGTTTGGAATCCTGTTGATGATCCAGATGGACCTTGTTATGTTTTTATAGATATTCCTATAACCCAAGAAAATGGAACTCCTGTTGATATAGAGGTGCCTGACCAAACCATTTGTGAAGGGGAGGATGTATCTTTCTTGCCCCTGATTGACCCTACCAACAATCCATCTGGAGCTACTCCTAATTTTTTATGGTATCAAAATGCCAATCGTGCAGGAGGGGCATTGGTGAATGGATCCACTGTAACAATCGGCGGCAACCCAGTGGATGTTTCTATTTCTTCAACTGGAGAATTGACCTTGTCTGGACTTAAGAATAGTGGAGGTACATCCACTTATGAATTTTATGTGGAGGCAGCCTCACAATCTCAATCTGGAGGTAATTTTTGTCCCTACATAGGAGATGTGCTTACAAAAGCAACTGTTTTGGTCAATCCACCTATCGAATTTACCATTTCCCATACAGATGATTGGTGTTTAAGTTACGTGGGTGAAATAGTAGGATCTGTTACAGGAGCTACGGATGTCACTTATTATTTAATGGATGAAACCGGAAATCCGATTGGAAACAATACGACAGGAGTATTTTCAAATTTACCTGCAGGGACTTATCAGATTTACGGAAACTCACCTTCTCTAGGTTGTAGTACTCCTGTGGAGGAAGTGATCGTAGACGGTCCTTTAGAAGGATTGGTGATTACCCTGGCCCAAATTGATAATGCTTATTGTGAACTTCCAAATGGGCAGATTGATTTTGTGGTTAGCGGAGGTAACATGCCTTATCAGTCGGTGAAAGTAAATGGATCAGATGTTCCTGTGACTTCAGATGGAGCATATGCTATCCCTGATCTTGCAGAAGGAAGTTATACCATCGAAGTCATCGATGCACAAGGGTGTAACACAAGCATTTCTATGGAGGTGCCTGGGGATGAGCCTTCTAATTTCACTACGCTAGGCTCTGAAATCTGTGAGGGAAAGGTAGGAACGGCTTCCATTGATATTAACGATCCTTCTACAGGAACTCCAACCTATGGCTGGTTTTATGAAGATGCTTCTGGAAACTATCAGCAAATTACCGATGGGTTGACAGTGGGTGACCTTTCTTATGAAGTCAGTTCGAGTATGGAGCTGTCAGTTACTGGATTGACTGCAAATCCAAGCCCTTATATCTATTATTTATTGGTGACTGGAGACAGAATCTGTGATCAGGGCTATATCCCTGCGGAAATTTTAGTAACTCCAGGTCCTGAATTGAATCCTCCGATTGTCACCAATACCTGTTTTGGTGAATCTTCAGGAAGTATTCAAGCTCAAATACCAGGAAATAATTATGCTGACTTCGAATTTAGCCTCTCAGGTGACAATGGATATTTTGAGGATTTTTCTACTAATGATGGCATCTTCACTGACCTGCCTGCAGGGCTTTATGAAATAAGCATTAAAGATGATTTGGATTGCATAACTAGGCTAGATGGTATAGAGGTGAAAGAACCTGCGGATCCAATATCCATCAATACGAATTTCTCCATCGAACGGGCTTCCTGTGGACTAGCCAACGGAGCAATCGAAGACTTGATAGTGAGTGGAGGTTGGGGGGATTATACGGTGGAATGGCATCAAGGTGCCATTGATGGACCAGTTGTTCAAGGAGACTTAACCGGAGCTAGTAACTTATTGCCAGATACGTATTATGCCATCGTGACTGATGTCATTGGGTGTTCTATTTCTTTTGATTTTGAGGTAGGAGCTCTTTCAGATCCAGTGTATGATATTGTACCGCCCATTGATGTTTGTGTAGAAGAGCAAGTGGAAATTCGACCTATTCATTTAGCTCCCGACCCAAATCTTCCTCCGGCAGCATTTACTGAGGTTTTCTGGTATCAGGATGCTGGACAACAAGGTTTGATCACGACGGGTCCAGATGCTAGCCTGCCAGGAGTGAGCTATACGGTAGACGATTCAGATTGGTTAAATCCTAGGTTGCTCATAGATGGTCTTCCAGCAGGTGTATATGAATACTATTTTTATGTGGCTTGTACTGGTCAGGAAATAAAAGTTGAGGTTGAGGTATTTGCGGTACCAAACGTTTCTTTGGAAACTTCACCTATTTCATGTTTTGGTGGGGATGATGGAAAAGTGACATTCCTCTCAGGAACTGATTCTGATTATCTATACAGCATCAATTCAGCAGCACCAATTTCACAAAGTGAGTTTGAATTGATGAATTTCGCGGCTGGAATTTATCAGGTAGAAGTGACCACTCCTGCAGGTTGTCCTCAGGAATTGGAATTTACAATAGAGGGGCCTGAATCGGGCTTGGAAGTGACCCCACTGATTGGTATAGATCCTGGGTGTGGAGCATTGAATGGAACTTTAGAAGCAACTATTACTGGTGGCTGGATGCCATATCAAGTCAATGTGATCAAAGACGGCGCCATTCTTCAAACCATTGAAGATTCCGGAAGCTCGGTTGTCTTGAACGGACTAGGAGCTGGAATATATTCCCTGGAAATTTCAGATGCTCTAGGTTGTGAAATAGTGTCTACCGACCTTGAATTGGTAGATGGACCTTCCCAGATTTTGGTGGATGATCAAGCTGTTTGTGAAGGGCAACAGGTAGTATTCACCCCAGCCATTGATCCGGAGGCTCCAGGAGCAACATTTGAATGGTATTTTGATGCCAATACCAGTCAAAAAATCCCTTCAAGCGCTACTCCAAACGGACAAGGTATTACATATGAAATTGATTCCTCAACGGGAGAATTGACTATTACGGGATTGTCTGTGTCAGCTACTCCTTATAAATATTATGTAATAGCAGTAGGAAATGATGTATGTACTGGATTTGTGGCTGAAGCGGAAGCCATGGTTTATGGCACCCCCTCCGCCACCTATGTCAAGACGGATGAAGTTTGCTTTGAAGATGGAGGAACTATAGAAGTGACTGCAACTGGAGGTTCTGGGAATTATACCTTCACGTTAGATGGACAAATTTCCCAAAGTAATGGCCTCTTTGAAAATGTGCCTAAGGGCGTTCATAGTATAACTATTTCCACTCCAGAAACCTGCGAAATTTCTTTGGATAATATTGAGATAGTAGGTCCGGATAGTCCATTGGAAGGTGAAATTACCGATATAGTAAATCCAACATGTGATTTGTCCAATGGATCTATTGCGCTTGCTATATCGGGCGGATTGGTTTCCTATTCAGTGGAAGTAATTAAAGATGGAATTAGTCAGGGTACCCAAACTTCCGATCAAAATGGGGATGTGATTTTATCTGGAATTGGTAAAGGGGTATATGTCTTTGAAATCACGGATGCTTTAGGCTGTACTATCACATTATCTGAACCATTGGATTTAGTAGAAGCACCTACCGAGATAAGTCTGGAAGATCAACAAATTTGTGAAGGGCAAGATGCTGTCTTGACTCCAGAAGTTCCAAGTAATATTAACTCTCCTGTATTCACTTGGTTCTTTGATGAGGAAATGAATAACCCGTTGCAGCCTGGAGTAGTCAATGGAGTTACATATACAATTGATTCACAGGGTGAAATGACAATTTCAGGATTGCCTTCCATGGATCAACCTTATGAATATTATGCCATGGTTAGTGGAGTAGGAGTCTGTGGAGCCATACCTAAAAAAGCAGAAGTAACAGTGAGCCCATTCCCGAATTTACGGGTTTCTAACCCTTCTATTGTTTGTGATCCAAATGGAACAGTGGATTTGACTAATTACATTGAAGGCTATAATCCTTCTGTATATGAATACAATATTATTAACCCACTGGGTAATGCATTGGTAGGAGATCAAGTGAGTGCTGTTAATGTTTCCGGGAATTATGAAGTAAGTGCTTCTAGGAAAGGTTCTGGATGTTGGACTGAATCACAACGAATCCTAGTGAGAATTTCTGAAGAATTGTTACAATCCAACTTTGAATACCATGCAGATCAAGGGAATGGAATCATTGTTAGCAATGGAGATATTCAAATACTTGAAAATGTTGATTTTGAAGATTTTTCCAGTGGAGAAGTAATAATTTGGGAGTGGGATTTTGGAGATGGAGCAACTAGCACAACACAGAACCCAAGCCACACCTATTCCAAAAAAGGCACATATACTGTAACATTGAAAACAACGGACTCCATTGGTTGTCAAAGTATCTATTCAATTTTGGTGGATGTGAAAGATGATTATTTGTTGATGATGCCAAATGCATTCACTCCAGATGGTGTCAAAAACCAATATTATAAGCCGATGCATAGAGGAATTGCCAGTCTTGATTTTTATGTATTTAACACTTGGGGAGAACTAATCTACTTTTCCGATTCCTTGGAAGATTTAGGATGGGATGGTACACTAAATGGTAAACCTGCACCGAATGGGAACTATGTATACAAGGTTACATACCAAACAAGGTCTGGAAATGTGTTTGATGAAGGAGGAGTATTTATTTTAATTCGATAGATGATAATTGCAGAAATAGGCCAAGCTCATGATGGAAGCTTGGGAAATGCGCATGCCTTTATTGATGCGTTAGCTGAAACAGGTGTAGATGCAGTAAAATTTCAAACCCATATTGCAGAGGCAGAATCTTCTAGTTTTGAACCTTTTCGGGTAAAGTTTTCCAAGCAGGACGATACTCGTTTTGACTATTGGAAAAGAATGGAATTTACTCCGGAACAATGGAAAGAGCTTAAAGCACATTGTGAAGAGAAAAAACTGAAATTCATTTCTTCCCCTTTCAGTAATGCAGCAGTTGATTTACTAGAATCCATTCAGGTAGAATCCTACAAAATAGGTTCAGGAGAAATTGGAAATTTTTTAATGTTAGAAAAAATTGCCCGTACCGGCAAACCAATTATGCTGAGTTCAGGGATGAGTTCATTGGAGGAACTGGACAAAACCTTTGAGTTTTTAAGGCCCTTCGGAAATGCACTTAGTATTTTACAATGTACTACTGCTTACCCCACAAAACCCGATCAATGGGGTTTAAATGTGATGGCTGAATTAAAAGAGCGGTATCAGGTGCCTGTTGGGTTTTCAGATCACAGTGGTGATATTTATGCTTGCCTCGCTGCAGCCTCTTTGGGAGCAGAACATTTTGAATTTCACGTGGTCTTTGATAAGAGACAATTTGGCCCTGATTCCCCTGCTAGTATTAGCATCGATCAGACGAAGGTTCTTTGTGAGGGGATTAAGCAAATTCAAATTGCTTTAAGGAATCCAGTGATAAAATCTGAAAATCAGAAATATGCTGATTTAAAAGTGATGTTCGGAAAATCCTTGGCAGTCAATAAATCTTTATCTAAAGGACATCAACTGACAGCAGATGATTTAGAATCCAAAAAACCTGGGGATAAAGGAATCCCCGCCTCTCAATACCAAATTGTCATTGGAAAAGAGTTAAATAGAAATTTAGATAAATGGGATTTTCTGAATATGGAAGATCTTAAGCCCGACTCATGAAAAGAAAAATCTGTGTTGTAATCACTGCACGCCCTTCCTATTCGAGGATTAAGACGGCCTTGGCTGCGATCAATAATCATCCTGAATTAGAATTACAGTTGGTAGTAGCGGCTTCTGCTTTGTTGGACCGCTATGGAAATGCTGTGAATAATATTGAAAAAGATGGTTTCAAGATCTCTGCAAAAGTTTTCAATGTATTAGAAGGAGAAAACTTGACTGCTGCAGCAAAAACAACTGGGATAGGTATTTTGGAGCTTTCCACCGTTTTCGATAACCTGAACCCAGATATTGTGGTCACTGTGGCGGATAGATTTGAAACCATGGCCACAGCAATTTCTGCCAGTTATATGAATATCCCTTTGGCACATATTCAAGGTGGTGAAGTAACCGGGAATATTGATGAAAAAGTAAGGCATGCTATTACAAAATTATCAGATTACCATTTCGTAGCATCCGAAGATGCCTATCAAAGAGTCGTGAAACTGGGAGAGAATCCATCTTATGTCTTCAATACGGGCTGTCCGAGTATAGACTTAGCGGATGAAATAAAGCAGAATCCCAAGTTGGATTTTAATCCGATCCAAAAATATGGAGGAGTTGGAAAAGTAATGGATTATTCCAAAGGTTATTGGGTAGTCATGCAACATCCTGTGACGACAGAAGTTGGTAACTCCAGATTTCATATCGAGGAAACACTCCATGCAATGTATAGTTTAAATCAACCCGTATTTTGGTTTTGGCCAAATGTCGATGCAGGAGCTGATGGAACTAGTACAGGAATCAGATCTTTCAGGGAAACACATGATCTGGACAATTTTCATTTCTTTAAAAATATGGAGCCTCAGGATTTCTTAAAGCTTCTTTATTCCAGCAAAGGCCTTATTGGAAATAGTTCCGTAGGAATAAGAGAATGTGCGTTTATGGGGGTACCTGTCGTGAATATTGGTTCCCGACAAAACAGTAGAGAAAGAGGAAATAATGTCAAAGACGTTGGTTATTCTCGGGTGGAAATTCTTCAGGCATTGAATGAAATTGAAAATTCTCCAAAACCAAAAATTTCTACTATCTATGGAAATGGAGACGCCGGTGTGAAAATAGCGCAGCACTTATCTGAACTCCCGTTGATTTTTCATAAAACCATTACCTTTTAATGAGAATACTAGGTCTGATCCCAGCAAGAGAAGGGTCAAAAGGCATTCCCGGTAAAAATATTAGAATACTTGGTCACCAACCTTTAATTGCCTATTCCATCAAAGATGGCCTTGCCTCTAAAAATCTGACAAAAGTAGCAGTGAGTACGGATGGGGAAAAGATATCGGAGATTGCAAAGAAATATGGAGGGGAAGTCCCTTTTTTGCGGCCTAAAGAGTTGGCTCAAGATCGAACCCCATCAATAGATGTGGTGCTGCATGCCTTGGATTTTTTTGAACAAAATGGAGAGACTTTCGAGGCGGTTTGTTTGTTGCAACCTACCAGCCCATTCCGACCAAAAGAATTTATAGATAGTTGTATTCAGAAATTTATCGCCACCAAAGCAGATTCTCTTATTTCGGTGTTGGAAGTACCTCATGAATATAATCCCCATTGGACGTTTAAAATGGATGGGGAAGGGAGCTTGTCTATTGCCACAGGTGAAGCTACATTGATTCCAAGAAGACAGGAACTACCAATGGCATACCACAGAGATGGTTCAGTCTATATTTCGAAGGTGTCACTCATTAGGGAAAATAAAGTTCTTGTAGGAGGTAAAACTGTGGGGTTGCTATCCAATAAATCCTATTATGCCAATTTGGATACTCAAGATGATTGGGATAAAGCTGAAGTAACTTATAAAAACATAATTGAATGTGCGGAATAGCTGGTATTGTTGGGAGAAATCCTGAAAATGAAACACTCCTGGCTAGAATGCTTGAAAAGCAAACACATCGGGGGCCTGATGCCAAAGGAATCTGGTCTGGCGAAGAAGTTTGCTTAGGACACAACAGGCTTTCTATTTTGGACTTATCTGAGGCGGCAAACCAACCCTTCATCAGCAATTGCGGGCGATTTGTCATTGTTTTCAATGGAGAGATTTATAACTATCTAGAGTTAAAGCAATCTTTGGATTACCGATTCAGAACAAAATCTGACACAGAAGTTCTACTGGCAATGTATATCAAGTATGGAGATAAAATGATCTATTATCTCAATGGTATGTTTGCTTTTTCGATTTGGGATATTCAAGAAAAACAGCTTTTTGCAGCAAGAGATCGATTTGGAGTCAAGCCCTTTTATTATTCGATGTTTCAGACCCAATTTTTATTTGCAAGTGAGATTAAAACCTTATTTGCAGCTGGGGTCAACCAAACACTTAATGAGGAAGTTTGGGCTGATTATTTCGTACATGGAAGTTATGGATATCCTGAAGAAACATTTTTCAAAGACATTCATCAATTAGCTCCTGGGCATAGTCTTACTATAAGGGTAGGGGATCATAGACCTCTGATTAAGCAGTACTATGACTTTGTAGATCGGGTGAAGGATCAGCCGGTTTTTGATGATGAAAAGAAGCTTCAAGAGGAATATTTGGAATTGTTACTTAATTCGATCCAATTAAGATTTAGATCGGATGTTCCTGTTGGTTTTAACGTGAGTGGCGGGTTGGATTCCTCGATCCTCCTGGCCATGATTTCTAAAATCAAAGAAGGCGAAATGCAAAATATCGAGGCTTTTACTTTCTACACTGGAGATGATCGTTATGATGAATTACCTTGGGTCAAGGATTTAATTTCTAAAACTAAGAGTCCACTAAATCCTGTCCTTTTATCACAATCAGAGGTTCCGGAATTAATAGAAAAAGTTGCCTATTTCCAAGACGAACCATTCGGAGGGTTTCCTACCATAGCTTATTCTAAAATTTTTGAAAAAGCTAGGCAAAAAGGCTTTTTGGTTTTATTAGATGGACAGGGAATGGATGAGGCTTGGGCAGGCTATGATTATTATCGAAGTGATTCCCAAGCGTTAGTACAGGGGATTAAAAGCTCGTTGACTCGTCCCCATGTGTTTTCTCCAGAGCTATGCGCCAGAGCAAGAGAAATAAGCTATCCAGCGCCATTCAATAATCCACTGCAAAACAAGCAGTATAGGGATTTGTACTACACCAAAATCCCTAGAGCACTTCGGTTTAATGATCGAGTAAGTATGATGCATAGTACTGAATTGAGAGAACCGTTTTTGGATTATCGACTAGTAGAAATGGCGTTTGCTCAAAAAAGGGAGATGAAAATCAAAGAGGATCAAGGAAAGTGGTTGCCACGACAATTGGTAAAGAAAGCGCTTGAAAATATTGCATTGGCTCCAAAAAGACCCTTGCAAACCCCTCAGCGGGAATGGATTGGAGGGCCTTTGTCCGATTTTGTTGAAGACAGAATTAGTAAACTAAAGACAAATCCATGGATTGAGAAAAATGAATTGGATTTTGAATGGAAGAATTATAAAAATGGTCAAAACGACAATAGCTTTTTTGTTTGGCAATGGATCAACACTTCTTTTTTTGAAGGCTAGTTTGTTTAGCCAAACAAATAGAGCGAAATAAATCGTTAATAATTAAAATTAAAAGTTAAAGAATTCATCTTGATGGATTCTTTTTAATAGTTTGAAAAATGAAGTTTCTTATCATTGAGCAAGATTTAAGGGTTTCCGGAACTAGCCAAGGAATAATTTCTAGATCATTTTTGGGTAAGCTTAGAAAGGCATATCCTGAATCCTTGATCGATGTTCATTACATAAAATCTGAGGACTCTGTTGATAAACTGGATTTACTTCCAGTGGATCATCTTGAAGAGTACCGAGTAAATGCTTCTGCACCTATGTTGGTCCGGCTTGCAAATAAATTGTATTGGAGACTTTTTAATGTCTCATTGGTAGAAGAGTGGTTTGTCAAGCAGTATGCTAAAATTATAGCCAAAATAGACTATGAAAAATATGATCATATTTTCATCAGGAGCGCAGGGATTGGTCATGAAATAATTCTGGCGACTCTGGATTTACCGATTCTTAAAAAAGCGATTGTTAATTTCCATGACCCTTTTCCAGTTGCCTGGTACGTGGGAACAAAATTGAAGCCAACGAAGGTAGATTTTTTTAGACTAGCTAAAATGATGAAGGTAGTGGATCAAGCACATGTTTGTACTTCCACGGCTTCTTATATGTCACATGACTTGCAACACCTCTATGGTTCTAAAAAACCATTTCTTACCCTTCCACATCAATATGACCCCACTGTTTTCAGTCTAAAAGCACCTACTAAAGTAAGAGTCAAAGAAAAGCCGGTAAGTATTTCTTACCATGGTGCGCTGATGTTTGGTAGAAACATAGAAAACTTAATCAAAGCGTACAGTGAATTGATCAACTCTCATCCAAAATATGTTGAAAATACCGAGTTGATTTTAAGAGTAAAAGGGAATGAGGTCGCTCGATTTAAGGAGATGTATGGAGATGCCCTCAATATCAAATTTTTGGATACGGTTGATTTTTCCAGCTCCTCCAATGAACAGACTCATCAAAGTGACATTGTGATCATTTTGGAAAATGGCCCCTACTATTGTAATATTTTGGTAGGAAAGGCTCCTTTTTTAGCATCAATTAATAAAGCTGTTTTTTGTTTATCTCCAAAGACAAGTGAGTTGAGAAACATTGTGACAGATGACAGATGTATCGCAAATATGGAAGATGTGACCGAAATCAAAACGAAGCTGAAGAAACTGATTGATAACGAATTGAATCAGGGTGAACCAATCAAGCCATTTGGAGAATATTTTAGTCAAGAGAATTTCAAAGTTCAGCTTAATGAAATATTGCAAGCTAATAATTGAATTTTCTCAAAAGGGACAGATTATTTTAGAATCTTAAATAATATTAGGAGAATTTTCGTCTAATTTTTTTTTTAACGGATGTTCGCTTCCTTGTGAATTCATTTTTAAATTGAAAGAGGGTGTAATTATTTGAGTCTGACTTTCATTCTAAAGCTTCCTTCCACAACTTAGGAGGGAATTGAAAAGAATGATTGACTAGTAGTCTTGTTGAATTTTCCTATTTAATTCTTTTATCTATGAAATATCGCATTAATATTTCGAATCTTTCCTTTGACCTCGAAGTAGAGAAAATTGAGGATCTTCCGGAATCCTTAAAGAATGGAGTAGCATCTGCTATTGCGTCAGCTTTACCTAAAGAAATAAATTTGGAGCCCTCTCAAAACCTATCAAAGGCCAACTTTATTACTCTTGAGGAATTTGATTACGATTGGGAAAAAGCGATTCAGTACACTCAGAACACAGATGTTTCTATCATCAAGCTTCAAAAAGGAAAGAAGTATAGAATAAAGGAGTACAGTACCCAAAAGCTTAAGAAGGACTTATTTATTATTTCTGAAAGAGATTCTGAAATCCGTTTCGGCTTGGATAATTTCGACCAATGGAATCCTGACCCTTTAGTCAAACAGGATCGTTATGTGTTTGATTTAGATACTTGGAATTCCAAAGTAGCAATTGTAAACGTTGACCTCAAGTCTGCACAACTTGTCCAAGAAATTCAACCTTTTTATCGTGGTATTTTTAAAAACTCGTCTGATAAAAATCAATCAGGATTAATTGCCTTAATTAATTCCAATACAGATATGGAGTTTGGACTCTTATATTCAGGCGGTCAAGAGGATGACTTAATCCTTATTCAGAAAAATGTCAATTTTGAAGGTGTTATTTGGCAAGAATTGAAGGCAAATAACGGGGGAGGCTTACAAGTAATTATGGACAATTGTAACTTAAAACAAGTGGATCCACCCACGTACTTTAAGAAGCAATTAAAGTTCTCAAAAAACGCTGTCATGGTCAATGAAGGTAGTTTTAACCAGATTGAAAATACTTTCCAAGGAATGGGTAATAGCTCCAATATTGTTTATGTAGAAGGAATGACCTTCTTGCTTCCTCCCAAAACATTTATTCAAAACTACCATAATAGATACAATGGAGATAGTTTGGAGAGTACCAATCAGGATGTTTCCCATTATATACATCCCATCCCTTCAGTTGGTGAGAAATTTTTGATGTCAAGAAGCTATAATGTCCAAGGTGTGCCTATTCCAGGGATGTTGCGAAATGTTATCAATTGGGAAAAACTAGGCTTGGAACCCAGACCCAATGTAGTCAGATCATTACAGGTAGGGGACAGGTTAAAGATAAATGGAGAAGAATACTTGATCAAGATCACAGATAGAATTCCTGGAGTGGCTTTTAATTCGGAGTATAAGTACAACGGCCAAGATTCCTATTATGCTCAGGAATTTAAATTGGATAAAGATCTTCCAAAGGAATTACCCATGGTAGTAGAGGTAGAAGTTTTAGAAAGTAAAGGAGAGCGATTGCTTGATGGTAATCTTCATGAAGGATATATTATTTTTAAGTATAATAAAAATTGGCAGACTAATATGGATGTCGATCATGGCTTAGATTATATGTTAGCTTCCAATCCTTTTGGGGTGCTTTCCTACAATCATAAAGAAATATCCCTATGGGCTAAAGACACTGTTCACCAAGGGTTTTACAGGCAATCCAAATCTGGTAATGGTAATTCCAAAGGATATACACTTATAAATTGCAGAGGCTTTGAAGACCAATTTAAGCCAGATGTACCAGTGAATGGATCAGGTGAAATGCCCAAAAAAGCAAATGATTTTATCGATTTTTTAATGGCATTGGTTTAATAATTGCTCCAAAAGCCGAACTTGTCCTAAATTATCTTGAAGGCATGGAGCTAGTTGAACATAATATTTATTAATACGATTTGAATTAGATGACATACTATTCTGTATGATATTATCCCATATTATAATTTTCCTTATCCTTTTATTGTGTGCGCTGGTCTATCAACGTTTGGCGATTAAATTCAATATTACGGATATTCCAAATCATAGAAGTTCTCACCAACATGTTACCGTTAGAGGTGGAGGTATTCTATTTCCTGTGGCAATTATTTTTTGGTGGATGGTCTATGACTTTCAAAATACCTGGATGGTTTTGGGTATTGTATGGATATCAGCCATCAGTCTTCTAGATGATATTTATTCACTTTCTTCTAAATTCAGGATGGGGGTTCAATTCTTAGCCTTAAGTATGGCTTTTCATGATTTGGATTTATTCCAACAAGTTGATTGGTACTTCCTTCCGTTGATTTATTTTGTGGGTCTAGGCGTTATCAATTCCGTGAATTTTATGGACGGAATCAATGGGATTACAGGTTTATATGGTTTAGTGTTTTTCGGTAGCTTACTTGCAGTAAATGCGTTTATGCCAATTTTTGATCGGGAATTGTTGCAGTATGAAATTTTGGCTTTATGTGTATTTCTACTTTTTAACTTCCGTAAGAAAGCTATCATGTTTGCCGGGGATATAGGAAGTATTTCCTTGGCTTATCTTATGATTTATTTTATGGGAAAATGGTTTCTTTATTCAGGATCATGGACTGTGATATTAATGGTTTTGGTCTACGGTGCAGATTCTTTTACCACACTTGCGGAACGAATAAAAAATAAAGAAAAAGTATTCGAGCCACACCGAAAGCACTTATATCAATTGCTGGCAAATGAAGGCAAAATGGATCATGTAATAATTGCAATTATTTATGCACTAATTCAAATGGCTATAAACTTTTTTGCCTTTATCCAACCTCAAGGAATGCCAGATCCTTATTTAGCCTTATCCATTATGTTAGGTTTAGGTTTTGTGTACATCGTAATAAAGGTCATTGTTGTCAGAAAATATAAAACTGCATGAAGGAAATCAAATTGCTTAAGATTCCTAATTTTTATTCTTCCTATTATGTTTTAAGTTAAGCAAAGTCGCCAATCTAAAATTTTGATAAGTTCAACAATAGAGGTTTTATTTTTAAAGTAGAAGGGAAAATAGGGAGTATTGACAATCATGGTCCTGTTTGAGTAAATCAGGAATTATATGAATTATGCGATCTTTATTTTGTAACCAATAAATTACTTGATTAGGGAAGCTATAATCAAGAGAAAGTAAAACCCATCAATCCTCATTACCCAATACTTTAAACTGTTTTGTATTAATTTGATCAAACTATTAAAGCCAAAGGATTAAGCAAGGGAGATTTATGATTTAAACTCTAGGCCAGCCTACAAAAAAGAATGGATAGGTATCAGCATTCCAACTATGTGTTTTTTTCCGGAAGTACCTTATAAAAAGAACCTTAGACTAAACAAAGAAGATCTGAATTTATTAGGGCTGTAAAGCCAATCCTTCCATAGAGTTTAAAAGAAGGTTTATACCCCGATCAGATGGAAATAATTTTGGGTTCGATAATGAATTAAATAAGATAAATATCCTCCAAAAAAAATCTCAGAGCTGACGCTAAATCCTTTATTTCATTAAACAACCCTGATGTAAAGGGAGCTGTTAGTTGGCGGTAAGCTGAATATTTTAATTTTAGCTCCTTTGTGCTTTCTTTTCGATTCCATATAGACTTGCCCAAAAAACATGAGGATTGAAAGGAAATTCAATACTTCACTAAATCCAAAGAATATCCACTGATTTTAGAGAAAGTTGTAAATGATCCCAACTTCATAAAAAAGTTGCCAAAGGAGGCAAAAGATATTTTGATATGTATTTTACTTCTGAGGCTCAATCAAATTATATTTTAAGCTTACTTAGCAAGGATTGATTTCTTAGAATCAAAAAAATAATTCATTCAAATAAAACGAAAAGCCGCGGGAATCCCACGGCTCTTTTTTTGGCTTTCGCCCGATTTAAAACTTAACGCTATACAAATAAAGGGCATAAATAAGTAAGAAGAAATACCTAATATTGGGTATTTTTGAAGGTTTTAAGCAATATTTTCAATAAATCTAGAGCCAAAAATCTTCAAAAAGTCAAGATGGATTTAACTAAGTTTGGAGGTGTTGCGAGCCTATTGCAAACAGTTCAATGACTGGATCTATTTTTAAGTTTTACAGAAATCCAGGCCTTTTTATAAAGTATTTGATTTTGGAGTTCAAACTTTCGGCAAACCATTAAGCAAATAATGATGCCGTCAAAAAGGACTTTCGATTTATTAACAAAAAGGATTTGGGATTTGGTACGACATTTGTCTTTTAATCATCTGTTTTTATTTACTTTGTATCAAATTTTGCCGAAAAGGAATTTCCTACTCAGCAATTCCAAAAAAACCTTATTAATTTAATCAAACCCCAAAAATGAAAGAAAAGTTATTCTCTTTTTCGATCAACCGCTCTCTGATTATTGCCCTCGTATGTCTTTTGGCTCTTGGTGCATGTAAGAGTAAAAAGAAGGTTGTAGAACCAGCTCCTGCGCCGGCACCTGTTGAAACAGTAGAACAAGCACCTCCTCCAGCACCGGTTGCTTCTGCTGAAGAAGTAGCTGCAGAGAAACTGGAGAACTATTTCAATAGTGTTGCTAGCTCTTCAAATACTTCCATGGCCAATCAGTCTATTCAGGAAACACTTTCTATGTTTTCTAATCAGGAAACTCCAGTTTTGATTGTAATTCACGAAGAAAACGGAATTAAGGATTATGACGAGCCAACCACCATCAAAAAATATCTTGAGTATCTGAAAGACACCAAGAAAAACCTGAATTTCATCTCAGATATCCGTCTGGATGCAAATGGTAAAGTTTCTGAATTGGAACTTAGAAGAAAATAATCTCCCATCTGAAAAATTTGATTTGACATGAAAAATAACTTATTCCTTATGTTGGGCCTTTTTTTGGCCACAACTGTAAGTGTATTCGCCCAGGCAGATGATATTAGCCCAGCTAGAAAGCAGGCAATAGATTCTCTGGCTTTAGAAAAAGTAAAAGATCTAAGTAAATATATCAGCATTATAGGAAGTAAGGAAACTCAATTTTCCGAAGCCAACCGAGTAATGGATAGAGCAGAGGAGCTTTTTGCTCCAGGAGCTGAAATGGGCGTTTCAAGCATCAATTCCAGTGAAATTGCATATTATAAGGTAAGACGCTACTTCGAAAGATTAATGGCCTTGAATTATGATAGAGTAAATATCACTTGGTATGATATTCAATATATTTCTGATCTGGAAAGACAACCTGATGGGAGATATGTAGGAGTAATTACCATATTCCAGAGATTCGAAGGAACTTCGATTGAAACAGGAATGAATTATAAGGATACCACCAAGAAAGACATTACCATTTATGTAGAGAAAAAGCAAACTCAAATTGCCGGACGAACCATCGAATTTTGGGATGTTATGTTAGGTGATGTAAGAGTTACGGAGACCTCCGCATGAGATTAATTCCTTTGATATTTGCGTTTTTTATCGCAAGCATCTCTTTTGTCTCGGGGCAGGGTTTAGGCAGCCCCGGGACAATAAAAGATGACGGCAGATTCGCAGCATCAACAAAACAAGTAAATCAATTTTTTAGAAGATTTAATGCAGAGGAGTCGCCAACTGATGGCAATATCCGGTATTATCCGACCGACTCTCTCTATCATAATAAAGCACTCAGAGAAGGCTTTTTAAAAGTCCTTTTTGATAACCAGACATCTTCCATTTCCCCGGATTTAAAGCAAGAATTTACGAGGAACGTCCTTTCAGAAACTTATCCTCAATATCTCAACTTTCATCGAGAAGGCTGGCTTGCTGAAGTTCAGACTGATTTCTTTTACAAAGGGAAAAGAGAGACAGCAACGCTTATATTAAAATTACAACCAGAAGGTTTGGGGTATGAATGGGTCATAGATAGGGTAAGTTTTCCCCCTTTTAAGGATCTTTTCAATAAGCCTGTAGGCGATGAAAAAGATTTTCTACATCCATTAAGTCATGAGTTAGGCTTTATGAATCTCCGTCGGGCCTTTCAGGATTCAAAAATGCCTGAAGCATTTACAAAATCCAGTTTCGAGCCTGATTATTTGACTCTGTTTTTATATGAGATGAAGTTAAATAACATTCGATTTGAAACAGTAAAAGATGTTAAATTCCATTTCTTTCAGATTGAAGGCTGGTATTTTGAAGTAAATCAATTTAACAGACCCGGGTTTAATACGGGTTGGTTGATTTCAAATCTGGCTAAATTAAATCCTGGAGATAAGGAAACCATCCTTAAGTATATTTATGATCAAGAATAGCGCATATATTTTTCTTTTTATTTCATTTTTCTTTAGCGTTACTGGCTTTGCCCAAAACATTAAAGGCTACACGCAAGAGGAAATAAAAGACTTTACAGGTAAAGTAGAGGATCAGGTTCGCTTTCTGGAATACTTGCTAAATACAGTAGGGAATGAGGAAACCCCCGCAAGAGATAAAGATGTGGTGATCAGGGAAAGTTATTTAAAGATTTTCCGTGATGCCCAAGTACAAGTAGAAGATGATCTTTTGCTGGATAGACAAGTAGTAACAAATAAAGATGTAACTGCTTATTTAAAAGACATAGAATTCTTTTTTGATAATGTCAATTTCAAGTTTAAAATAAGAGAAGTAAAACCCTCCCAAAAGGAAAATGGGGACGTATTCTTTGTAGTGTCACTAGATCGTACGATTACTGCTACGGGAAAGTCAGGCGAAAATATCTCGAATACAAAACCTCGTTTTGTGGAAATTAATCTTGAAAATAAATCCCAAGAGTTAAAAATCGCCAGTATCTATACGACGAAACTGAGTAGGGATGAGGAGCTTGCTGAATGGTGGGAAATACTTGACCCTAATTGGAAAATATTTCTGAAAGAAAAATTCCAGGTATCCGAATTCGATTCAGTCGATATAGACCTTCTATATCGTTTTGTAAGCATGGATTCATTGGATATCTCAGGAACTGATTCCTTATTAAATCTCAAGCCTTTGGAAGCTATGAGAGAATTGAAATATGTTGACTTGAGTAACACCCAGATTACTGAACTGGCCCCTATTTCAAATGTGACTTTTTTAGAATATCTGGATGTAAGTAACACACCGGCATCAGATATTCAATTCATCAAATACTCAGATAGATTAAAACACCTTGATATTTCTAAAACTGAGATCCGTCATATTGAGGAATTAGCGAATCTAAAAACCCTTACCAGTTTGAAGGCTGATTATACGCCCATTATGAGTTTTGCGGTGTTGAATGAATTTGATAGCCTCGAAAGCCTGAGCCTGGTCGAAAGTGGATTCAATAGTGCAGAGAATATTTCAAATCTGAAGAATTTAAGTTTTTTGGATTTAAGTCGAAATTATTTAATCAATTTCACTTCTCTTTCAGAATTGGAAGGCTTAAAATATTTGAATCTTTCAGAAACAAATATTCAGGATCTTACGCCACTGAATAAATTGGAAAATCTAGAGCAGGTGGATATCACAAGTACCCAAGTTGCTGATATTTCCGTCTTAAACTCTAAGCCAAAGTTGTATAAAGTCTTGGCTGATCAAACAAGGCTTTCAGTACTTGCTGCAGATAATTTCACCAGAAATAATCCTAAGGTTCTGTTAATCCACCATGTAAAAGATTTGGAAATTTGGTGGTCAGGGTTGTCCGATCCTTGGAAAGCTACGCTTAAGAAAGCTAACCCAAAAATCAGAACAGATAATCCCAATGTGGAAATCTTAACGGAAACCATTGGTCTGGAAGAGTTAGATATGAAAGGTGAGGGGATTTTAACTCTAAATCCAATCACTCGGTTTGTGAAACTCCATAAGCTTGATTTTTCAGATAATGAAATATCAGACTTATTGCCGCTTTCGGAGGTGAAGACCCTGGTAGAAATAGTTGGAAAAAATACCTCCGTAAAAGACATTTCTCCTATTAAAAATAATGAAATTCTAGAAAGGCTTGATTTAGAAGGATCACCTGTAGAAAGTATTATGGATGTCTTATCTCTTCCTGAACTCAGCTATTTAAATGTGAATAACTCTAGGATTTTTGAAGAGGAGGTGCCTGAAATTTTAATCCAAAAACCATCTTTGAATATTATTTATAGAACGGATGCCCTGATGACTTGGTGGTCAGAGCTGGATGAAGTATGGAAAACTCTTTTGAGAAAGCAGAACTCAACTCCAGAGAACCCAAACACAGAGCAACTTCATGCAATGACAGGGAAGTCTTCACTTGATTTTGAAAGGGTTTCTATTGGAAAGGTGGAAGCATTAACCATATTCAATAATCTGAGATCATTGACCATTTTTGATGCTCCTTTAATGGATATTTCACCGATTGGAGAAATGAAATTATTAAGGGTCCTAAAAATCTCTCAAGTTCCTGTTTCTAATTTTACACCGATTAGTTCCTTAAATCAACTGGAGGAATTGGATATCTCCAATACTGGTATTTCAGATTTAGCTCCTTTGGCAAATTTGATCCATTTAAAAAAGCTGAATATCTCAGGTACGAACTTGAAAGTTTTAAAAGGACTTGAAGGCCTTATTAATCTTGAAGAGCTTGATGTCGCCAGTACCAATTTGAGATCTTTGAGACCCATCGAAGGTTTGACAAACTTGAAGAAGCTGTCTTGTTTTAATACTCGGCTAAATAGTAGATCAGTAAATAATTTTAAGGAATCTGTGCCAGATTGCGAGGTTCGGTATTATTAAATAAGGGGGGAAAAAATAAGAAAAAAAGTCCCTTAAAGATGTTCTAGAAAAAATGATGAGAAAAGTTGCTTAATCACCCTGACATAAAGGTATACAGATGAATTAAAAAAAAAATACCCAGTACTGGGTATTTTTTTGTTTAAAGGCATGGTATTTATCCACAATTTTGTACTTTATTCGGTATTTATTGTATTTAAATAGTACCGAATTTAAATAGTTGTTTTATCGGTTTCCAATGAATTTCAAGAGTCAAAGTCCTTTATTTTATTATTTTTTGTTTTTGACCCTTCTAGGATTATTGATTGTTTTTTTGGGGATTAATCGTGGTTTTGATGTTTCGGATGAAGGGCTCTATTTGCTCTTATTAGAGCCGACTCAAGCTAATGAAGGAGGGATTTACAACTATGATCTTTTCTTTAAGCTTTTTTATAAAATAACGGGTTTGGAATTCGGGATTATTGGTTCGAGAATACTAAGATTAATCAGTTACTTGATTGGAGCTTACGCATTAACACAGTTTTGGAAAGATATCCATAAAGAAAAGCAGCTTAATATATTGGTGTTTTTGATAGCTACAATGGGTTTATTTTCAGGTTATGCATTTCTTCCTCCTTCATTATCTTATAATTCTCTTTCCGTTGTATTAGCTTGCTTGTGGCTTTCCCTAATTTTTAAAAACTTTCCTGACTTCTTTCATACAATATGCCTTGGCCTCGTATTGGCCTTATTTTTTTATGTGAAAATCACAGTAGTATTGACGATAGGGTTTCTTACACTGGTTCTTTTTATTTCCAGAAAGCAAATGAATTGGAAAAGGCTTTTCCTGCTTTTGTTACCTCTATTTTTGCTGGAGGGAATATTTTATCTGGTATTTTCAGAATCTGGTATGACAAGGCTTCAAGATGGGTTTCAGATTATGGCCAATAGGACTGATTATAATTGGTTGAATATTTTGAAAAATAATTTAGTTGGAGTTTACTGGTCAATACTTGTTTTCATTCCTTTTTTCTTAATTCAAAAGATCCAATCAAAATTTAAGTTTGTACTGATCCTATTACCTCTGGTTTTTAGTATCTGGATTTTTAAGAAAACCATGATTACAGATGAATGGATGCATCTATTATTAATTGGGACCTTAAGTATTTTAGCCTGGTTAGTAGGAAACCTCTCTTTAAAAAAAATCAATAATTCTAAGAAAAGTATTTTTCTTATTCTGATGTTGCTTCCTTTTGCATTGCATTTTGGATCCAATGTTTACTTTATGAGATTGGGGATTCATTACTGGGTTTTTTGGGTTGTAGCTCTTTTGCTGATAATTGACTTTGAGAAAAGCCCCAATCAAAAAAAGATCATTCTTTTACTTCCAGTCAGCTCACTTATTTTACTCTTTAATGGGATCTGGTTACAACCTTTTGGTCAGATTAATCTTTCAAATTTTAACCAGGTTTGGGAATACAAAAAAGATAGGAGAATTTACCTAACCGAGGAGATGGTAGAAACATTAGAGGATGTTAAGTTAAAAATTCAGGATGCTGGCAAAGGGGAGGTATTAGCTGTTTATAGAAATCCTGGGTGGTTGGTTCTTTTGGGAAGGACCTCACCAAAATCTCCTGGAATTTGGGACTTAGATCAACTTCAATCTTTTTTCCCAAACTTTCCAAGTGGCTTTAATTTTATTTTATACTTTCCATATCAGCCTCTTCCAGATAATATTTCTAAAGATTTTGATTTGAAAAAGTACGATATCGCTCAGGGAGAAATAAATCTCTTATGGAAAAAATAGCAAATAAAGGATTCTTTTGGATTTGGGCTTTGATTGGGCTTTTCATCACGATTCTTATTTGGAATTTACCCTGGAGATTCCAAGTTAATGATGATGAAATCATGAGGTTATTGGCTTCAGGGGCATATACCGGGAAGCCCGAATCCTATGCTGTTTTTATTCATCCCATCCTAAGCTGGACATTTTCCAAACTTTATTTAATTGCTCCTCATATCGAATGGTATCCAGCCACTTGGAGCCTCGTTAATTATTGTTCTTTTTTAGTTCTTTTATATGTCACAGAAAAGGGCACTAATTTTCAAAGGTTTAAAGTTCTTTTAAACTTGGTTTTACTGGGACTTTTAATTCATTTAAGTTTCTTTCCTCAGTTTACCCTGATTGCAGGTTTTGCAGCGGTTGCCTCCCTTAGTTTAAGTTCTTTTACAAAATCTAAATTTGGTTTTGTGACAAGCCTAACTTTTTTTTTAGTAGCTCTTCTCATTCGTTGGGAATCAGTAATCATATGTACTTTTATAGCAGGCACTCTTCTTTGGTTAAGTAAAAGTTCAAATAAGAATGTTTTAGTGTTCAAGAACCTATATTTTTTGGTTTTAGCCATTTTTATTATTTCCTCCAAATGGATTTGGGAGAAAACTTCTGAATACAAAGATTTTTTGGAATTTAATAAGTCAAGATCTGGAGTTATCGATCATCCTGTGTTCTATCAAAATGCGAAAGAAGAATTAATTAGTAAGGGAGATGAATGGTTTTTCTTTTCAAGATGGTATTTTGAAGTTGGGCAAATATCGACAGAGAAGCTTAAAGCAAAAAAAGTACTATTAGACAAAGAGCTTTTCACTTGGGATCAATTCTTAAATACCTTTGAAAGGATCTTCGAAATTCAGAAAAAAGAGGCATTTAAATCATTTATCTCTTTGATCATATTTGGAATATTTCTTTTTTCCGATACAAAAAGGAAATGGTGGGCTTTGTTATTTTTTGGACTTTTATTCATTGGGTTAAACCATTTTTTTCTGCTGTATGGGAGAGTTACTTTACTGTTTTTTTTATGCCTGTTAATACCCATTCTGAATAAACCTACCCAATTGAATAATAGCAGGACTCTATTTGGTTTACACTTGATTTTGGTTTTAGGAATTCTTTTTCACTTTTCAAATTTTTTAACTGAAGCAAGGGGAAGGAAAATAATGGAAGATGAAATGAATTTATTAATATCTCAAATCCCTGAAGATGAACCAATATTTCTTGAAGGTTATCAGGAACATATGTTTCTCAGTAAATACAACGAAAATAATCCCACACCATTTATTTCAATGGGGTGGATCTCAAGATCTCCTTTTCAGAAACAGGCTTTAAGAAGGTTGGGGTATGAAAATTTTGAAGATATAACTTCTTACACCTTATTATCTATTCAAATGGATGAGCCTGTTGTATTTCCAGATTATATGGAAAGTGTAATCTCTGGATTTAATCTATATGAAACGGTGGAGTCTGATAATTTTGTCCTTTCGAGATTTAGAAAAAATCAATAAGTCTGAAATACCAGTTTTTCATTCCTTAAATCAAGGGATCCAAATGAAACTTTTTATTTCCCTTTCTACCATAATTCCTATTCTACAACTGGAAAATTTGCATTTCACAAACAACCGAGTAATTTTATTACTCAGTCTCTGCTAGCTCAACTCTTAAAGCAAATTTTAGCTAAAAGTGTGTAAGTGAAAGGGCGAAGCTTTTTAAAGTTTAAAGTGTATAGTTCCAAGTTTAAAGTTTTTGAATGAAAGTATATTTTTAAATTATGGATAACCCGATACAAAAAAGAACTTTGAAATTTGCTGAGATTATTCTTGATGCTTATCTGGAATTGAGGACCAAGGGACATTTTCTGTTAGCTGATCAATTGGTTGGTGCCGGAACTTCAATTGGTGCTAATATCGATGAAGCACAGGCTGCTCATTCCAAACTTGATTTCATAAGTAAATTAACTATTGCTAATAAAGAAGCCCGAGAAACCCAATATTGGCTGAATATCCTAGATAAAGAGGGGTTGCTGTTAGACTTTCCTGAAAAAAGAAATCGAAGAAATAATTCTGCTTTTAAATTCCATCATCAAAAAAGTCCAGAGAAGACCTCAAAAAGAATTAGATCTTAGGAATTGTTCACTAGGCTTTCACTTGCTTTAAACTATCCATTTTAAACTTTTAACTTTTTTTGCTCGAATCCCTCGTCACATCTAAAACTAGAATAAAGCTTCTCCTAAAGTTTTTTTCACATGCCAATTCAGGTTACTTGCGTTCGCTGGCCAAGGAATTTGAAGAATCAACAAATTCTGTTCGGGTAGAATTGAATCGTTTGACAGACGCAGGTTTATTGGTATCTGAAGAAGAAGGAAAAACAAAAGTTTATCGGGCTAATAACCAACATCCTTTTTACAATGAGATTAGAAATATGGTCTCTAAATTCCTAGGACTTGATGATTTAATGGAAAGAATTGTCAAAAGGATGGGAGATGTGGAAAAGGCTTATATCATTGGTGATTATGCACTGGGAATTGATTCAGGAACGGTAAGTATGATTTTGATCGGGAAAAATCTAGATAAGGAATATCTGGAATTTATTAAAGACAAAACCTATGAGAAAGTAAAGAGAAAAGTAGATGTTTCTATTCTAGAAAGTGATCCAGGAAATATTCAGGGGATCTTGGTTTTTGGGAAATAATAGGCTTCCTACCTGCGGTAGGCAGGCGCCGAAATATTCCGTCTTCGGGGGATAAAAACAGAATCTTTTATTCTGAAATAGGGTTTACAGAACATAAAAGTCGCTATTATTTCATCTCTCTAATTGAGACGTATTTCCATTATATTTCCTAAAATATTTCGCTCCCGCAGGGGGCCTATTTCTACAGTATTTCAATAATTGTATTTCTTCCGAAGGACATATTTCAACTTTATTTCCAACCAACAACCAACAACCTTCCTACTTTGTCCTTAGCACTTCGTATCCCAAATACCTCATACCAAATTCCATTTACTTAACTCACCTTGGAACCTAAACAGCATTACAAAGTAATTCAGCCTACATCCGGCTGGCAACTCATTGATTTTAAAGAGCTCTGGAGGTATAAGGATCTTCTTTATTTCTTGACACTGAGAGGAATCAAAGCTCGTTACGCCCAATCAATTCTAGGAGTGGCATGGGCAATCATTCAGCCTTTGTTTACAACCTTGGTATTTACCGTTGTTTTTGGAAACTTGGCAAAAGTAGATTCAGATGGAATTCCTTATACACTTTTCTCTTATTTAGCTCTTTGGCCCTGGAATTACTTTTCTGGAACCTTAACTGAGTCTGCCAATTCGCTGATCCAGAATGCCAATATGATTACGAAAGTATATTTCCCCAGAATGGTTTTACCTCTTTCTTCCATTCTTTCAAAGCTTTTGGACTTCATTATTGCTTTTGTGGTGGTCATAGGCATGATGATTTATTATCAGATTACTCCGGGTTGGGGATTGTTGATATTGCCGCTTTTAATCATCCAACTCCTCATGTGTAGCCTTGGGATGGGAATGATGCTTTCTGCTATGGCAGTTAAATATCGAGATGTGAAACATGCACTTACTTTTGTAGTGCAACTCTTACTCTATGCAGCTCCTGTGGTTTATAGTACTACGGCGGTGCCTGATGCCTATCAAAAATTTTATATCCTCAATCCTATGGTAGGCGTAATTGAAGGGTTCAGAGCTGCTTTTCTTGGACGTCCGATGCCATGGGATTGGATTTGGCCCGGAGCCATTGTAGCCTTCATTTTATTTATTTTCGGAATGATGTATTTCCGCCGAATGGAACGGATTTTTGCGGATGTAGCTTAATTCTTTTTACTCTTTTAATAGATTAACAATTTACCAAAGCACCTAGTCATTTCGACCGAAGGGAGAAATCTCTTTCTTTGATGACCATTGAGATTTCTCAGTCGGATAAACAATTAAGTGGTAACACAAAGGTTCGTTTCCTCCTTCGAAATGACTGTAATAGTATTTCTTCGGATGATAATAGTCCATTTAACCAAAGCTCCTGGTCATTTCGATCTGCCACAGGCGAGAGAGAAATCTCATTTATTTCCACTTTTTGATAAAAAATGTGTTCGTTTACATTCTAACAAATAAGATTAAATCAACACTTTACATAGGTGTGACTAATGACCTTCAAAGAAGGTTGTTTGAGCATAAAAATGGCATTGGTTCTTTTAATTCATTTACCTCAAAATACAAATGCTTTTACTTGGTTCATTTTGAAGAATTCGGCACCCCTAAAGAGGCTATAGTTAGAGAAAAGGAACTTAAAAAGTGGAGGAGGGAGAAAAAGAATCAACTTATAGAGATTGAGAATCCTAATTGGGATTTTTTAGAAATTGATTAAGATTTCATTGAATGAAAATAGCCATTTAAACAAAGCCCCTGGTCATTTCGACAGAAGAGAGAAATCTCTTTCCTTGGTGACCATTGAGATTTCTCAGTCGGATAAACGATTAAGTGGTAACACTAAGATTCGTTTCCTCCTTCGAAATGACTGTGATTTGATTTCTTCGGATGATAACAGTCCATTTTACCAAAGGACATCTTACAAATGACCATCTACCGATTACCATTTGATAGTAGCCTTTTCAACTACCCCGTTGGGAAGACAATAATAACTGAGGAGTGGAATGAAGACGAGTTTATTGAGGCAGCGAAGGAGTTCCAACTAGTGTATATTTTTTCAGAAAATCCATTAAATATTTTGGATTCAAGAATCAGGTTGGTGGATACAAAAATCACCCTCGAAAAGAAATTACTTGATCCAAGGGGTACTATAGATATTAAGCCATATGATGGAGATCTTGATGGGGACCTGGTAAGCCTAGCTTATGTAAGTGGGGTTTACTCCCGATTTAAAACTGACACCAGACTGAAAAATGGGGAATTTGAGAATCTCTATAAAACCTGGATTGCAAAAGCATTAGAAAAAAAGGAGGTCTTGCTTGCTCCCGATAAGACCGGAATGGTAACTTTTTCTGTGGAATATGATTTGGGTAAGATTGGTTTGATTGCCGTTTCAAAAGAAAATCAAGGCCAAGGTTTAGGGACAAAGTTAGTTCAGGCAGCAGAATATCATGCTTTTCAAAAAGGCGCTAAAAAGATGCAGATTTCAACTCAAGCAAGTAATGTCCATGCTTGCAAATTTTACGAATCTTTAGGATATCAACCTCTTGGAAAAGTATGGGTATACCATTGGTGGAATGCCTGAGTTTTCAGGCCAAATCCTTTTTTCAGAAATTAGAAAAGATTGCTGACCTTGGGTTCACAGCCACAAACTATTCTCGATTAGTAACTAATTTTAAATACATATTTCTTTTAATTCATAAATGCTAATCTCCATCATCTCTCCTGTATATCGTGCAGAAAATACCCTGAGCGAACTCGTTTCCAGGATTGAAGCTTCGATTTCTGAACAAGATTATGAGATCATTTTGGTAGACGATGATAGTCCCGATAATTCATGGAATAAAATAGAAGATCTTGCCCAAATTCATCCTGAAATCAAGGGGATCAAACTATCACGGAATTTCGGACAGCATTATGCCATCACAGCTGGTTTAGATGCCGCAAAAGGGGATTGGGTAGTCGTAATGGATTGTGACTTGCAAGATAGACCGGAGGAGATTCCAAATCTACTCTCTAAAGCAATGGAAGGTTATGATGTGGTTTTAGCAAGAAGAATGGACCGTCAGGACAATTTTTTCAAAAGATTATCCTCTAAAATATTTTACAGGACCCTTGCATGGCTAACTGGTTCAGATCAAGATGAGACGATCGGGAATTTTGGGATTTATCACAGAAAAGTCATATCTCACATTGTGGCTATGCGTGAGCATATTCGGTATTTTCCAACCATGGTGAAGTGGGTTGGTTTCAGACAAACGACCTTAGATGTAATCCATGCAGGAAGAGAGGAAGGAGTAAGTAATTACAATTTTAAAAAGCTTTTTAATCTTGCCTTGGATATTATGCTTGCCTACTCGGATAAACCTATTCGACTAACAGTCAAGCTAGGTTTTGGAGTTGCATTTACCGGATTCCTTTTTGCCCTATATACCCTATATAAATATCTTCATGGTGATATTATCGTCGCCGGCTATGCCTCGCTGATTATTTCAATTTGGATGCTTACCGGGTTTCTTCTCATCACACTTGGAATGGTTGGGCTCTATATCGGTAAAACTTTTGAAGGAGTAAAAAATCGACCGATTTATATTGTTGAAAAAAGAACGCAAAACGGGCCATATTGAGTTGTCAGTTGTGGGTTATGAGTTGTCCTTTGATACTAATTGAAGGTTGACAATAGAGAATTTCGTTCATGTTTTCCACTTTTTTTTGACGTATTCAATGAACTTAAATGTCTTAGCACCTAAAACATCATATTCTATAATCAAATATTTGGCTTTAATTTCAAGATCAGGATAAAGCATCTTGATTTTTTCTAAATGATTAATTGTCTCCAGATTACTGGCATGAGAATAAATCAAAAATTTGATGAAATCAGCCTTATAGGTTCTTCGCCCGTAACCTTCTACGATATTTGAAACAACAGAGTCTGAAGACCGCCTAAGTTGGCTCCCCAATTCATATAATTCATACTTTGGAAGATTCATAGTGAATCTATGAGTTTCGAGAAACAAAGAAAATGCGCTTTGATATACTTCTAAATCTTTATAAGACTTCATATCATTAAAAATACAGTTTTAAATTAATCAATCAATCTATCTTCAGATAACTATATTCAACCCATAACCGACAACCGACAACCGACAACTCACAACCGATATCCGATAACTAACAACCCACAACCATTCCACCACGGCGGACAGGCAACAGACAACCGATAACCGACAACCCACAACCGAAATCAAAATCAAAATCCCCTTCAACAAACCTTATCTAACGGGTAAGGAGCTAGACTATATCCAATCCGCTGTAAAGTCAGGTAAGATCTCTGGAAATGGAGAATTTACCCAACGTTGTCAAAACTATTTTGAACAGCATTATGGATTTGAGAAATGCCTTTTGACATCTTCTTGTACGGATGCTTTGGAAATGGCAGCTTTGCTCTGCAATATCCAGCCCGGCGATGAGGTCATTATGCCTAGCTTTACTTTTGTTTCCACAGCTAATGCATTTGTGCTGAGAGGAGCAAAAATCATCTTCGCGGATAATAAAGCAGATCATCCGAATATCGATGAAAGCTTGATAGAGGAATTGATTACCCCCAAAACCAAAGCACTGGTAGTTGTTCATTACGCTGGGGTTCCCTGCGACATGGATTCCATCATGGAAATTGCCAAGCGGCACGGATTATTTGTGATCGAAGATGCAGCTCAAGCCATCGGATCCTTTTATAAAGGAAAAGCTCTGGGTAGCATGGGGCATCTGGGAACTATGAGTTTTCACGAAACCAAAAATATTCAATGTGGGGAAGGGGGGATGCTAATGATCAATGATCCTTCCATGATCCAAAGAGCTGAAATTCTCTGGGAGAAAGGAACGGATCGAGCTGCTTTTTTTCGGGGTGAAGTAAATAAATATGATTGGGTTGATATAGGAAGCTCTTTTCTTCCTTCAGATCTCAATGCTGCCTTCCTTTGGGCGCAATTGGAAGAATTAATTGTTATCCAAAGTCAAAGGAGTTCTATTTGGCAAGCCTATCATGAACTCTTGATTGAAGGAAGTACCCATCCTGAAATTTTTTCTAAAGCCTATCAAAGCTTGATTATCCGAGCCTCAAAAGGGTTGGACTTTAGTTGGCAAATGATAGAATATAAAGGAAACGCCCATCTTTTTTATTTGCTGTTCCAAAATGAATCTGACAGGTCCAAGTTTTCTTCCTATTTGTGGGAACGAGGAGTATTGTCAGTTTTTCACTATCAAAGCCTTCATCAATCTGACTTTTCCAAAAAGCACTTTCCAGATCAATACGCTCGTGAATTGCCGAATGCTGATTTCTTTTCATCATCCCTTCTTCGACTTCCACTTTTTTATGAACTGCCGGAGATGAGTCATAATTTTAAGGTATTTTTTTAATCCAGATGTTGCTTGAATCTATGGCTGTTTTTTTCCAATATTCAAACCTGGAATAAGTCGGCTCAACCCCTCATAAATAATTCCCACTGTTCCAACAACTACAGTCGAAATAGCTTCCAATTGACCTAAGAGTCCTCTGTTAAAATAGCTGATAATCCCTATTACTAAAATGGCAAAGAAACTTAATAACCAGGTATAGTTTGCCATGATCCCGTTTGCTTTGGTGTCTTTTTCAAACTCCAAAACCAACTCTTTTGGGCAGTTTTCGATGATAAAATATCGGAAAGTGACGTCAAAAAATAAATACTTGTTTTTAGGTTCATTAAAAAACAAAATTCCTTTTTGTAATAGCTCGGTAGAAACAGTTAGATTCTTGGAATTGATCAGTCCTTCTTTTGCCATGTAATAGCAGAATTTTTTTTCAAAAAAACTGAGTTCTGCCCATAGGTTCATGTAATAGGCTTTTTTATGCCTAAGGATTTTTATCAGCTCAAATTTTTGTTTTTCCCTCATTTCTTTTGGATCAGTTTTTTCCTCTGCAGGCTTTGAACCAAGAGAATTAGTCTCATTCTCGTTAAGTGGTTTAAATGGGTAGATTTTTTCCAATGGGACGTAAAAAAACACGTAATTGCTAAGAAGCTCTGTGATCGGTACTAGTTTTTCATTACTAGTTTGGGTAGATATTCCATAACGGTTCGTAATAAACTGCCTGATAGAAAAACCAGAGCCAAGTATTAAATAATCGTCTTTAAAATCCTTCTCCCAATTACTTAAAAGCTTAATAAAATCAACCTCTTTGGAAAGGCAATGGATATTTTTTACCAATACAATTTTTTGATTCTGTTGCGGTACAGTCTTATCGGACTTTTCAGATACCACTTCCTGATCAGCTTCATTACTTTTTTGGAGAGAAGAATTACAATCAAAGGATACTAATTCCATCTTTTCAGCCCCAGGAATGTTTTCCTTGATCCATATTAAAAAGTTATCGGTTTCAAGGCTAGTCAAGAAAACCCGCTTTCCTTCGATAAGTCCTTTTTGCTTTGCAGATCTTCGATCTTTGATTAGATCTAATTCTGTAATATCAAAACAAGTTTGAAGTAGTTTTTTTGTCAGGATATACATACCAGCCAATAATAAAATCAGTAATATGACCAAAGGGATAGTCAGATGTCCCCATTCAAAATCATATCCCAATTTCATGTTCGTGCTGGCACGATTTAGTTGATCTTCGTCAGCATATACTTGCTTGATAAGCTGGCCTTCAGAAAGATCTGCTAAGGTGGTGGTGAAATTTCTTCGGATCAATTCCGATTTCTCAGTGAAAAATTCTTCCGGCTCATCCATTATTAAATCGGCTTTCCAAATTTTACTTTCGATGTTATAAACCGTGTCATAAACTCCATAAGCAGGGAGAAAACCAATTGACAAAAAGAAAAAGAATATAAAAGTGGTGTAAAGCGTTTTAGGATTGTTCGGCTTGTATTTTTTATTTTTATTTCCAGAACCCCCATTATCAAGTATAAAACCGAGAGAAATAAGAATTAATTGAGCGAATGTAGCCGAAGCACTTTTATGGTTTTCTGGATCATCTTCTCCACTGAATTCTGACTTTTTCTTGTTTTTCATTTCCAGATCGACTCGTTCCTTTTCTTTTTGGGGAATCAGCCAAACAATCATTAAGCAGGAAATAAGATTAACTGTGAGGATCCACAATCTGTCATATATAGAAGTGTCAAATACTCCCAAAAGGAAGATTTGAAGAAAAATAACCAGTCCAAAAGCCCAAATTCCTTTTATATATGCCTGTCGCATATAAGGATTGAAAATCAGGGTTCTAAAGGGCGTCTTTTTCCAGTTAAGTTGTGTCCTATTGATGAATGAGTAGTAGATGAAACCGACAAGGATAACTAATAACAAGAGATACAAAAATAGGATAGCAATACTTTCCAAGCCTACGATCGCCTTAAATCGATGACCTAAATTAAAGTCAATAAAATAGACAAGGTAGAGGTCGGAATCCAGCTCGTTAAATTCAAGAGGAAGTATTAAGCCTTTGTAGAAATTTCCATTCAATCGAAGGTCTAAAACCTGTTTTTCAGCATCTTTTCTATTTAATAGAATCTTAATTTCCTGGGCTTTTTCATCACTGACTAAGTCTCCTATCGACTGTATTGGAGTTCTGATTTGTTTGGAGCTATAGATTACACTACCATCCTTTTTTATTACAAAAAATCTCCGAGTTGAGTCCAGCGCTATTTCTTGGGATTTAATACTGAATGTTAAAGCTTTTACAGGTACCGCAATATCTAGCACATCTTGGGTGCTTATGACCAATTCCGGTTTGCCATTTCTTCTTGAAAATATCCGGGTTAAAAAATATTTGCTTTTCGGATTTTTTTTAAAATAATCGAAATACTTCCGATCATCGATATTGATAAATGCGGGATTTCCTTCGGGATCCAGTTTACCGAAACCCTTGATGGAATCATATACTTCAAAATCATTGATATATCCCGAAACCGATATGGTTATTTTTTCATTGATTTTAATAAGATTCATTATAGAATCGCTAAGTCTTTTTTGTTGACTGAAATCCTTGATGCTACTTAAGCTTTCAATGGTTGATCTTAATGTTTCGGCATTATCTTCCTCATGCTCTTCGAATGAAATTAGATTTCCCTGTAAAAAATAGGCAGAGCTCCAACCTAAGACCACGAAAAGAAAAAACAAGGAAATGGCATTTGAAAAAATAGTTCGCTGTTTAATCACGTCTCCAGGCCGGATTCCTAAGAATGAGAATACGGGTATCCCAACTACCAACAGGATAACCAAGATCAAAAGAATCACCAACAAGTTATAATTTACTTTATAGGAGGCGTTTTCTAAATGATCTTCAGAAATTGCTCCCAATACATAAAAACTCTTGTTTTCCAGCTGTACCTGTGTCAGTGCCGCCTGATAATTTTTATTTAATAAGGTAATATTTAATACTTGAGAGCCTGTTTTATAGACACTGCTGCTATCGGATAAATTTATACCTGTACCTGCCCATTCCTCTGGGTATTGGATTACTCCGGTAGAATCCAACATCATCAACTGATCGAAAAAGACATTTGAGGTATTGTCTTTTTGGAATAGGTAGTCGATAGCTACTGTTGCATCAAATTGAAGTGTATCCGTATCAAGAGCAAACTTATCATTATCCGGGTCAAAATAGTCCTTTAAAGCAGCTTCATGATCCAGATTGAAATGTGTTAGCCAATCTGAAATATCCTTCCCATCTATATTTTGAACTTTCAGGTTCCTTTTGGAGAGATAAATACTAGGTTCGTTTTTATAGGGACTCGATAGTTTTAGATCATATAAAAAATCCGAGTCATTCGCTATTGTATTCGCAAAATTTGCATAGCTATCTATTCCGTTATTCTGCTTATTGCTAGTTAAGATCTTTATTTTGAGTTGGGTAAGAATTTCGTCTTTGGAGGCGGTATAGGCCTCTACAATATTTTTCTTGACCAGAAACATATTCTGCTCCACACTAAATTCGAGCTCCTTACGGTTTTCTTGAGACTGATGAAATAGAAAAATCATCAAAACACCCAAGATGACCATGAACCCAATTCCAACTCCCCATGTACTTTTTTTTGCCATCTTCTAAGGATTTAAATTAAACAGTCTCTCAAACCCAAAATGGGTGATCGTTAAAAGATTTTTATTTGTGCTAAAAATCATCGAAATGAAAAAAACACTAAAACAGCTTTATAAGCTTCAAGCTCAATGGTTTATTAATTTGTCAATAAAATCTTGAAATACATAATGAAAAAGAATTTTATATGGCTCGTGGCATAGAATCAAAAAAAACAGAGCTGAAATTGCTTTTCCAAAACTACCGAGTAAATTTATTACTCAGTCCAGAGAGGTGTCTAAAATGAAATGTCCTTGCTTGAAGTTTTTTTGAAAGCGAAGCAATGGCAATAAGAATCGGATACCAGTCATTTCGACTCAAAGGAGAAATCTCTCAATAGAAATGATTCTATGGAAGTGAAAAGCAAACTTGATCTCTTAGCTCAATCCAAAAGTGTGAGTGAAAGGGCGAAGCTGTGCCCAGCCTGCCTACCGGATGTAGGGGAGCAGTTCACAGTTAGCAGTAAATCAGTAGAACAGAGAACAAACAACTAGTACTCACTACAGCTATCTGACCTTCTAATTTTAAATTCTTAAGTGCTTTTCAACTCCCTCACTTTTCTGATTTTCTTACCAATAGTATTTCTATTATACTGGTTTGTATTTCAGAAGAACTTGAAGCTTCAGAATGCCTTTCTCCTACTTTCCAGTTATATATTTTATGGCTGGTGGGATTGGAGATTTCTTGGATTGATCATAGCTAGCTCAGCAGTGGATTATTGGTGTGGATTGAAGTTAGGAAAAGTCATCTCGACCAATAACCTAGTCATTTCGACCGAAGGGAGAAATCTCAATGACGATAGTAAAGTAGAAGAAGAGATTTCTCTCTCCGTAAACTCCGTTCGAAATGACCGATACACCAAGTCACCTCGAACGCAGAGAGTGGTCTCTTTTGATGGGAATAACGGTTCCAACTGGAAATCTTGGTTTAAAGGAAGAAAGAAGTACCTGACTCTAAGCCTCGCCTTCAACCTAGGCATGTTGGGTTTCTTCAAGTACTTTAATTTCTTTATAGACTCAGCAACCGATTTTATCTCTTTATTAGGGTTTCAACCCCATATCAGTACGTTAAACTTAATTCTTCCTGTAGGCATCAGTTTTTATACCTTTCAGACTTTAAGTTATACGATAGATGTTTATAGAGGAAATCTAAAACCCACCAAAGATCCAATCGCCTTCTTCACCTTTGTGGCATTTTTCCCTCAACTGGTCGCAGGTCCCATAGAAAGAGCCTCTAATCTCTTACCTCAGTTTTTCAAGAAAAGGAAGTTCGAATATCAGCAAGGATCAGATGGAATGAAGCTGATTCTTTGGGGTTTATTTAAAAAGATGGTGATTGCAGATAATTGTGCCTTGGTTGTTAACCCCATCTTTGAGAATTACCAAACTGCTTCCGGGCTTGAACTGATGATGGGAGCTATTCTCTTCGCTTTTCAGATTTATGGAGACTTCTCAGGTTATTCTGATATAGCTATAGGAGTGGCCAAGCTCTTTGGTTTTGATCTGATGACTAACTTCCGTACTCCTTATTTCAGTAGGGATATTGCTGAATTTTGGCGCAGATGGCATATTTCTCTTTCTACTTGGTTTCGAGATTATGTCTATATCCCATTGGGAGGTAGTAGGGTACCCAAAGCAAAAGCCATCCGAAATATCTTTATCGTATTCTTGGTATCTGGATTCTGGCATGGAGCCAACTGGACCTTTATCACATGGGGAGGAATTCACGCAGCCTTGTTTATCCCGATCTTTTTGATTGGGAAGAATAGATCTCATTTGCATGAAAGCGAGCACCTTTTTCCTTCTTTCAAGGAAGTCTTTCAAATGATATCAACATTTGCATTAGTTTGTATTTCTTGGGTGTTTTTCAGGGCGGATACAGTAGGTGATGCTTGGGGGTATTTAAGTGGTATGATTAAGCATCCAATAATGCCAAATAATTTCGCTTGGATTGGTTATGATATTAGAATAGCGTCATTGGTATTTCTTGTATTAGAGTGGATCGGAAGGTACCAGTTTAACTGGATGAAAAAGTTAGAGGGGATGTGGTTTAGGTATGTAGCTTATATATTGACTGCATTTTTGATTGTATTCTGGGGTGTGTTTACTGAGACGAAGGAGTTTATTTACTTTCAGTTTTGAAAAGATTTATTACCAAAACATTTCTCTTAATCACTATTCTTACTGGTATTGTTTATGGAGTGGATTATTTAATTCAAGAAGGTATAAAGACATCTTCCTACCGAGAAATCAGCAAATGGAATGAAGTAGTAGAAGGGGGAATTGATGCTGAAATTTTAATAGTCGGTTCCTCGAGAGCCCTAGTTCATTTTGACCCTAAAATGATTGAAGAAAGTACTGGGTTGATTTGTTATAATCTAGGTTTAGATGGTAGTAAATATAATTCCCAAGAAAAAGTGTTGGAATTATATTTAGAGCACAACAAGCCTCCAAAAATTATTTATTGGTCACTTGATTATAGTTCTTTTAAAAAATTGGAAGGTATTTATAGGTATGAGCAGTTTATCCCTTTTTGGACAGAAAAATCAATTAAATCAATTTTACGGTTGAATAAGGGAATGGATTTGGATTACCTCAATTACCCAATAGCCCGATTTTCAAATAATCCTTCCATAAAATATAGAGGATTACTTGCCTATACTCCAATACGATTTCATGAACCGAACCTTTACAAAGGATTTAGAAAGCCTTATCAAACTTGGGATGGGAAATTTGATCAATTAATAGAAAACAATGAAAGTATTTCTCAAGGAATTGATTCTTTAATTTTTAATGATTTTGTTCATAATTCAATTAAACTTAAGGAAATGGGTATAGAAATACGTTGGATAGTTTCGCCATATTATATAGGGGCTCAAAAAGTAATTTCTAACTCCTCTGATATAATTGATATTTATTCCGATACCGCCTCTGAATTGAAAATACCTTTTATTGATATGACAGGAGATTCAATTTCTTTCAAAAAGAAATATTTTTATAATGGAAGTCATTTGAATGCAGATGGTGTTAATAAGTTTTCAAAATCGCTATTAATAGAGGAATGAAAAAAAGAAGGGTAATTTCTTTATTTCATCAATTTTATAAAGAACTTAAAATAGCAAAAGTAAAAGGTAAGTCAGCTTTAATACCTATTAAACATTTACCCGATTATATTCAACAAAACAGAATTAAAAAGGATTTTATCTCTGAAGGGATACCATGGATGACCGTTCCTGCAGTAAAATTTTTAAAAAAATATATTACTAAGAATAGTAAAGGATTTGAATATGGTTCTGGAGCTTCCACACTTTTTTTTGCTAATAAAGGGGTTGATCTTGTCTCGATTGATCACAATTCTGAATGGTTTGAAAAAATTAAAAATGTTCTTGATCTTTATCATATTTCAAATGTTAATTATTTTCTAGTTGAACCTGATGGGAATTCAGAAGTGGAAGGTGTTTTTTCCAAAAAAGAGAAAAAATATATAAATAAAGATTTTTCGGTTTATGCGAAATTTATTCAATCCTACCCTGATCGATACTTTGATTTTATTGTTATTGATGGGAGAGTGAGATTAGAATGTCTTAAATATTCGCTATCAAAGTTGAAAAAAGGAGGGATTTTAATTTTTGATAATGCTGATAGGGAAGAGTATAAAATGGAATTATTGAAAATAAAAAGTCATTTAAAATTATCCGAATATACTGTAACAGCTAATCATCTTTATTTTTCTCAAACAAATATCTATCAGTTTTAGGTGGGGTTTAAAGTATCAATTATAATACCTGTTTTTAATAGAGCAGATTTAGTTTTAGAAACGCTTGAATCAATTGAAAACCAAACGTTTAAAAATTGGGAATGCCTGATTCTAGATGATGGCTCTGTTGATTCTACGGCCTCTGTAATAAATGAATTTATAAAGGATAAATCTAAATATTTTCTTTTCAACCGACCCGAAAGTAGTATAAAAGGTGCTCCATCCTGTAGAAATATTGGTTTTAATTTATCCAAAGGAGATTTTATTCAGTGGTTTGATTCTGACGACATCATGCATCCTACCATGCTTGAAGAAAAGGTGACTGCACTTATCTCGAATCCTACATTAGATTTTGTGGTTGCTAAAATGGATGATTTGATAAACGGTGATATAAAAACAAATTATTACAATTTAAATTCTGATAATTTGATTTTTGATTATATAAGAAATAAAGTTTATTTCTTTACACCTGGTCCACTCTTTCGGAAATCATTCCTTTTAGATAAGAAATTATTTAATACTGATTTAAAACGACATCAAGAAAGTGAATTCTATTTTAGACTACTTTTATTAAATCCTAATTTCCTTGTTATTAATAAGAGTCTGTCTTTGAGGCGCATTCATGATAATAGTATTAAATCAACTATTTCTCAAAAGGATGAAAAACACTTATTTCTTATTTTATTAGGAAGTTATTTAAGATCAATTTCAAATTTTAATTTGAGTGTTTGGAACAATCAATTATTTATTTACTTTTTGAAATGGTCAAGAAGTTCTATTAAGTTTTTTTTAAATTATCTTGACTTTAGATTTTTGTATTGTGGAATTCAATTATTCAGTTATTCAATAGTTATTAATTGGAAAAAAAAGTTTCAGTAATAATACCTGTTTTTGAGGCAGAAGAATATATTGAAGAAGCTGTAAAATCCACTCTAGGTTTTTCAGAAATTGGTGAAGTTATTTTGGTCGAAGATGGTAGTAAGGATAATTCTTTTTTAAAATGTAAAAAATTAGAGTCCGATTTTGAATTTATAAAATTGGTCTCTCATACTAATAGAGAAAATAAGGGAGCTTCTGCTTCAAGAAATTTAGGTATTAAATTAGCGAATTTCCCTTTTATAGCATTTTTAGATGCTGATGATTATTTTCAACCAAATCGATTTAAATCGTTTCGGGATTTTTTTGAAAAATCTATTGATTTTGATGGGATATATGAACCAGTTCAATATTTCAATGGATCTCAGAAGATCTATAGAATCAAAAAAAATATACCACCTGAAAAACTCCTCCATTATTTAATTCGAGGCACTTACGGACATTTTCATACCAATGGGTTACTCGTTAAGAAAGATTTGTTAATTAAAGCTGGTTTATTCAATGAATCACTTCGGTTGCATCAAGACTCAGAATTATGGTTGAAATTAGCATTCTACGGTCGGTTAGTTTCAGGAAATATAAATACTCCAGTTGCAATGGTTCGAGTTCATTCGGGAAATAGAATTTGGAGTGGCACTTCCAATGTATCAAGATTTTTGCAGTGGAGAGTTACATGGGCTTGGGCATGGAATAAGCCCATTGGTTTGTTAAATAAATTCCTGATCCTCCGCAAGCTTTTAAAATATAAAATAGGCTCATTAAGTGAATAATGTCTAGATCAGTAATCAAAGTTGAGAATCTTTCTAAGCGCTATCGTTTAGGTCTAAAAGAAAAAAAAGCAGAAACTTTAGCTGGTCAAGTTGCAAACCTTATTAAATCGCCCTGGCAGAATCTTAAAAGACTTCAGGCACTAAATAAGTTTGGAGCTGAAGATGAATCTGTTTTTTGGGCGCTCAAAGAGATCAATTTCGAGGTGGAGGAAGGAGAAGTTTTAGGGATTATCGGAAAAAATGGTGCTGGGAAATCCACCTTACTGAAAATCCTCTCCCAGATTACAGATCCCACTTCAGGGAAGATCGAAATCCGAGGAAGGGTAGCTTCACTTTTAGAAGTGGGGACGGGTTTTCATCCGGAACTCACGGGTAGGGAAAATATCTATATGAATGGAACCATTCTCGGGATGACCCGTCGGGAAATAGATTCCAAACTGGATGAAATTATTGATTTTTCAGGAGTGGAAAAGTTTATTGATACACCAGTTAAGTTTTATTCCTCGGGTATGAAAGTTCGTCTAGGGTTTTCAGTTGCAGCTCATTTAGAACCAGAGATCTTAATCATTGATGAGGTTCTTTCTGTAGGGGATTATGAATTTCAGGCCAAATGTCTTGGCAAAATGGAGGAAGTAAGCAAAAATCAGGGAAGAACAGTATTATTTGTAAGTCATCATCTTCCTTCAGTTAAAACTTTATGTTCCAGAGCTATATTATTATCGAATGGCGCATTAGTAAAAAATGGTAATGTTGATGAGACAGTAAACTTCTATTTAAATACCTCTGGTTCCAATACTTTGTCTTCTTCCTATCATAAGTCCATTTCCAGTGATTCTATTTTTGATATTTCCAGTGTTTGCTTAAAAAATAGGGCAGATGAAATAACAGATACTTTTGAAGACACGGATGAAATTGTATTGGAAATAAATTATTCTTTAAAAGAGAATCTAAAGGGAGCTAGATTAGTCATTCAGCTAATCGATACAAATGATGTGATAGTTTTTGCTTCTACAAACCAACAAGTTTTAACCTATTCTTTGGATGCGGGAAAATATTCAACGAAATGTTTTATCCCGGATAGGATATTAAGGGATGGTCAATACAAGATCAGACTTCATGCTGGTCAGCCTGGGGTGAACTATTTATTGCATCCTAAAGACTATTTAGCTTTTAGGGTACTTTCTTCAGGATTACACGGGTCAACTAGAAAAGAAAAATGGCCAGGAATTATTGCCCCTCAACTATTATGGAATAATGAAAAAATTGATTGAACTATTTAAAAATTCTCCCTCAAAAAAGGAGAGGAATCTAGAAGACTTAATAGAAAGAAATTTTTTAATTCCGATTGAAGAATTTTCTGAAAAAGATATTTTCATTGTTGGATATCCAAAATCTGGAAATACTTGGATGCAATCTTTGATTTCTGGATTAGTATACGGGATTAGTACAGAATATTTACCTGAATCCTTAGCTCAAGAATTGGTTCCTGATGTTCATGCTCGAACTTACTATAAAAGATTTTCTGAAATAAATTTTTTCAAATCACATAATCTCCCCGACGAAAGATATAGAAGAGTCATTTACCTAGTAAGAGATGGAAGAGATGTCATGGTTTCTTATGAGAACTACTTGAATATAATTAATAAGGAAACGTCAATGAAAGATATGATAACTGAGGGAAAGAATCTTTTTCCTTGTAAATGGGATTTTCATGTAAGAGAATGGATGGAAAATCCATATCATTCAGATATGATAATTATTCGATATGAGGACTTACTTGAAGATCCAATAAACGAATTAAAAAAAGTATGTGAGTTTGCAAATATTGAAAGGGATGAGCTTCTGCTAAAAAGAATTGTCGAAGGGTGTCATATAGAAAAAATGCGGAAACGAGTTTCTAAAAGTAAAGGAATGGCTCATAAAGATCTAAAAGGAGAAAAAGGAGTATTGTTTTTTAATCAAGGAAAATCAAAAAGCTACAAGGATAAATTTGAGAAGGATTTGCTTGAATACTTTGAGTCGGAGTCAAAAAATGAGCTGGAGTTATTTAACTATGTCTAGTTTTATTTTCATACTTAGAGATTATAATCGGTAAAGAAATATGAACTTTTTGATCAAAAATAAAATCAAAGTTTTCAACTTATTAGTTGGCATAATTGAAAAACAGGATAAAATTGTTTTAGATAAGACCGAAAAGCAAAAATTAACTGATTTGATTTCAAAGCTTCAACCAATTCGCACTGACAAAGAATTAATCAGGCTTGGTGCAGATTCCGATGGAGGATATTTAGTGCCAAATGATTTAAAGGGGGTTGAAGCCTGCTTTTCACCGGGAGTTGGTGAATTTAGTTCCTTTGAGACGGATTGCTACCGGCATGGGATGAAAATTTTTATGGCAGATAATTCTGTTGATTCGCCAAATCTCGACCCTAAGGAAGTTAAGTTTTCTTTTCTCAAGAAATTTATTGGATCAAAAACTGATGATCAATTCATCACCTTAGATGAATGGGCAACCCAATCAAGTATATCAGATTATTCGGATCTGATTTTGCAAATGGATATTGAAGGGTTTGAATATGAGTCCTTAATCAGTATTTCCACTTCCTTATTAAACCGTTTCAGAATTATCGTGGTAGAGTTTCACGACTTGGATAAACTATGGAACCCTGAATTTTTCCGTTTTGCCTCTATTGTTTTTGAAAAATTGCTTCACAATCACTATTGTGTCCACCTTCATCCCAATAACTGTTACCCGGTTTTTAAAAAGGATGGCATTGAGATTCCTCCAATTATGGAGTTTACATTCTTGAGAAAGGATCGGGTAGAAGAATTTTCTTACTCAAATTCATTTCCCCATGCCTTGGATGTCGATAATGAGGTAGGAAATCATGTTGTCTTACCAAGGGACTGGATTGGAAACTCAATAGATAGTGAAAGTTAAATTTTCAATCATTGTTCCAACTCTTAATTCTGGAAAGTATTTAGAAAGACTACTCAGTAGTTTAGTAAATCAGAGTTTTTCTGAATTTGAAATTCTTGTAATGGATGGAGTCTCCACTGATAATACCCTGGAGATTATCAATTCTTTTCATGACAAAAGAATTGAAATTTATTCCTCTCCTGATAAAGGGGTCTATGAGGCAATGAATAAGGGGCTATCAATTGCGAAGGGATACTGGGTATTCTTTATTGGGGCAGATGATTGGCTGTTTGATAAACATACCCTTGAAAAAGTCTATAAAAGGTTAGCAAAGACGAGTTTTCACGTGGCCTATGGAGATGTTTTAATCCAGGGCGATTCGGATTGGGCCAAAGATCAGGAAGTTTATGCCGGAAAATTTGATGCTTTCAGATTAACAAAAAAGAATATTTGTCATCAGGGAATCTTTTACCGAAGATCTTTTTTGAACAAAAATCAACTGTTTTTCGATTTAAAGTATCCTATCAATTCAGATTGGGATTTTAATTTAAGGTGTAGGACTAAAACGGATTTTCACTATTTAAATCTTATTATAGCTAACTTTTCCTCTGGTGGAATCAGTACGAATTCCAAAAGAAAAGATCAATTCTATTCAGAAATTCCTTCAAAATATCCTGAATTCCTGCCTTCGAAAGCTCGAATCATTTCTTCAAAATTCATTCATTACATTAAAAAGAAATTTCATTGATCGTTTTTACGCTCTGTTCAAACAACTATCTCGCGCAAGCAATCACGCTTGCCGACTCTGTTTTGAAAATTCAACCGACAGTTCATTTTGTAATTGGCTTGGTAGATTATCTTGATCCTGAAATCGATTATCAGAAATTTAAAAATGTAACTGTTCTTCAATGTTTTGATTTGGGATTTTCGGAATTTGATAAGATGCTCTCCCGATATAATGTCATTGAATTCAATACTGCTGTAAAGCCTTATTATTTCCAATATCTATTTGATACCTACCCATCAGAGGAAAAAATCTACTATGTAGACCCTGATATTGTTTTTTACAAGGGATTTGAACAGTTGGATTCCATACTCGATTCCAATAATATCGTGCTGACTCCCATGTTGACTGATCCGGGAAAAGAAAGTCAGTTTGATGAGCTGGTAGCTTTGCGACATGGCATGTTTAACCTTGGCTTTATAGGCATCCGTCGATCTGATGAATCATTTAGGTTTATAGGCTGGTGGAAAGAACGTTTGCGGGACTACTGTTTGATTGATAAGTGCCGTGGAATATTTGTAGATCAGAAATGGATTGATCTGGCACCTTTGTTTTTTGAAGGAATTTATATTTTAAAAGACAAGGGGTACAATATGGCCTGGTGGAATTTTAATGATCGCAAGTTGATCGATACGAAGGATGGATATTTCGTCAATTCAGAAGATACCCCCTTGGTCTTTTTTCATTTCAGTGGTTTCAAGCCTGGTTCATCTTCCATTACAGGAAGATCTTCCGAGAGTAGGTATGGATATCATGCCTTACCGGAATTAAAGGGGCTAGGAGGAGAATATGAGAAGGAATTGTTGAGGAATGATTACAGTTTTTTAAATCAAGTTAAGCCAACTTTGAAATTCTACAAAGCTAAAAATACCCCAAGAAGTAGATTTAAAAATAAGCTAAAGAGCCTTTTTAGGCTATTACGAAATTGAATTTGATTGGAGTTTCGGTAATAATTTGTACCTACAATGGAAGAAATCGACTAAAGAAAACGATTGATCATCTTCTTAATCAAAACCCTGAATTTGACTTTGAGATAATTCTGGTTGATAACGCATCTAAGGATGATACTGCAGAATGGGTTATTTCATACCTGCAAAAGTTTCCTGATGTCACTAATTTTAGGATAATTGAAGAGTCTAGGCCAGGGCTGAATCATGCAAGGATTACGGGTTTTAGAGCTTCTTCCTTTGACTTGATTCTATTTTGTGATGATGATAACTGGCTGGCACCTGACTTTCTAACTATTGGATCAAGGTACCTAAACGAAAATCCAAAGGCTGGGGTATTGGGCTCATTGGGTATCCCAGTTTTTGAAATCGAAAAACCGGAATGGTTTTCTGATTTTTCGCATACTTATGCCGTGGGATCTCTTGGGAAAAAACCGGGCATACAACCCGTAGGTTCATTTCATTATGGTGCAGCCTGTTTCTTTAGAAAGACAGCTTTAGAAAAATTGGAAGAACTGGGATTTGAGAGCTTTTTATCTGACCGAAAAGGGAAGGGCTTAAATTCTGGAGGAGATGTGGAATTATGCCTTGCAGTGCAGCTAGTAGGATATGAGCTGCACTTTGATGATCGTTTGACTTTTAAACATTTCATTGAGACCCATCGGTTAAACTGGAATTATTATTTGAAATTGAAAGAAGGGATTTCTTCTTCCTTCCCGATTCTGGAAAGTTACAAGGTTCATGAATTTTCAGAATTGAATAGTTTTAAAAAACACCTTTGGAAAAATTACTTTATCATTTTAAAAGGAGTAATAAAATCTAACCTCCTTGGCTTTTTTTCCAGTGAAAATTTAAATCAGGTCAATAGGGTGACGACAAAAACCAAATTGTTTTCATTTTTTAAAAATTATAATAAAACCTTAGAAGCATTTAGGGCAAACCAAAAATTATTCAATGCCTAAATTTTCTATCATCATACCTGCATTTAACCGGGCAAAGGTTCTTCCAAGAGCTATTCAATCCATTTTAAATCAAACAAATAAGGATTGGGAATTAATTGTAGTTGATGATGGAAGCACGGATGATACATCTAATGTAATTTCAGCCTATTTTGGTCTTCTGGGATTTAGATCTGTATATCAAGAAAATTATGGAGTGAGTGGAGCAAGAAATCTTGGCGCAACAAAATCACAAGGAGAATGGTTAATTTTCCTTGATTCTGACGATGAATTAATCAAGGACGCTTTAGAAAATTTTAGCTCTTTTATTGATCGTTTTCCGGGAGACCAATTGTTTGTTGCGGGAAATGAGCGGAGAAGCTTCAATGAAACCATTATCCGTATTCCAAAAGAGGGTTCCTATAATCCATTTCTTTCTGGCACCTTTTGTATTAAAAAGGCATTTTTTGATCAAATTGGTGGCTACGATCCCTTATTTACTTTTTCTGAAAACACTGAATTACTCCATAGAATAATGCAAGCTTCCGCAAGGCCACATTTGATGCCTCATGTTTCTTTAGTCTATCATGAAAATGCTTCAGGTGGTAGTAGAAACCCGGAAAACATTATTAATTCGGTCAGTTTGTTTTTAAAAAAGCATCAAAATTCAATGAGTGCTCACCATAAATATCTGTACAATCAGATAGTTGGTGTAAATAATTTGAGGGTTCAAAGATTTGGTCAGGCAAGGGAATATCTCTGGAAGGCCTATTTATATAAGCCTTGGAAAATCCAAACTCTTGCCAGATTTGGGTTAAGCTTCCTGCCAATTCTATCAAAAATAATCTACACCAAAAAGATCGGTATATGATTCGTTTAGGAGGTTTTATTATTACTTATAATCGTCCTGAAATTTTAAAGGAGACGATCAAAAAACTGTTCGAACAGACTTTTCCACCTGAATTGATTTGGATTATCGATAACTCCGAAAATCTGGAAACGGATCATGCAATCGCATGTCTATTGGATTCTAGAATCAAATATTTTAGAATGGGTTATAACGCAGGACCAGCGGGCGCTGCAAAAAAGGGATTGGAGCTTTGTGCCGCAGAGGGTTTAGATTGGATGTTTTGGGGCGATGACAACGATCCCCCATTTTTTAATGACACGTTTGAGAAGTTGCTTTCTATCCGGAATGAAAACCCTTTTTGTGGAATCATAGGATCTGTAGGACATTTTTTTGATCGTAAAAAAGGAGTAGTCAAGCGAATCCAGTCACGCCTGCTAGAAAAAAAGGAATGTGTAGAAGTTGATTTTGTAGCAGGAGGGATGTCCATGTTGGTCAGTTCTGAACTGGTTAAAGCAGGGATATTACCCAATGAAGATTTGTTTTTTGGGTTTGAAGAGCTTGATTTTTGTCTGAAAGCTTCAAGAAAAGGCTATATAATTCTTGTCCACTGCAAGATATTTCTTGCTTTAAGAAAACTCCATAATCGCACAGATTATCAAAGACCGAATTATAAAAAGAAGAAAAATCCCTCAAGAGAATACTACAGCCTTCGGAATTTATTGATGATCTCAGATACACTCACTTTAAGATCCATGAGATCAAGATTGATTAAGAAATGGCTTGCCAAATCAATCTATGGATTTAGATATGGCCCGGAATATGGGTTTAAGAATGCAAAGATGATTTTTTTGGCTTTTCATCATTATCACAAAAGGATAAAAGGAAAAACTATTGACCTTTAAACTAAAGTAAATGGATTTTCACTTTTCTATTGTAATTCCACTCTACAACAGAGCAAATTATATTTCAAAGGCGATTAAAAGCGTTTTGAATCAATCCTATCAGGATTTTGAACTCATCATCGTAGATGATGCTTCAACAGATGAATCACTTCAAATAGTTAAAGCTATCAATGACAGGCGAGTGAGGGTAGTATCACTCACTGAAAATGGAGGAAATGCGAAGGCTAGAAATGCTGGTTGGAGAGTCGCAAAGGGGGAGTGGATAGTGTATTTGGATAGTGATGACTGGTTTGAACCTAATTATTTACAAAATCTGTCTGAAACGATAAAGGCAAATTCAGATATAAGTTTTTTTTGGACTGGCGTAAGATATGTAAATCCAACTGGAGGGATAATAAAAGAAGAGTTTTGGAGTCAACAGAGTGCTTTACCTAGCACTACATTCTTTGATGAGTTACGAATTGGGACTAATTGTGGGGTAGCGTTTAAAAAAAGAATGCTTGAAAGATTTAATGGCTTTGATGAATTATTTAAAGCTTCCGTTGATAGAGAGATTTTTCTTAGAATCAGTCAGAAAGAAAAGGGGGGTGGGATTTCAAAAACCTTGGTAAATTGTTTGATAGGTGATCATGAATCAGTTAGAAAAGATTTTATAGCCCAGTATGATGCCTATTCAAGACTTATTGATCGATATCATAAATTAATAGAGCTAAATAATTCTCGCAAAAAATGGTGGTATCATAAAGCAATGTGGCTTGCATTATATTGCGGAAAAACTAATCAGGCAAGGACCTATTTGAAATCCATGGGCTATCCTTTAAAATCAACTCTCCTTTATTTAATATTTATTCTTTTCCCCATCGGTTTCGCTAAAAAAGTGCATAAAAGATTAGCTACAAGCCTATGAATTGGATTAAGAAAAATGTCACATCATACTTGTCTAAAAGTACTTTTACAGATGAAAAACTGAAACTTACCAATTCTAATCCATCAGAACATGAGCTAAAAGTTTTAAAACATTCTCCGGGAGGATGGTCGATTGATAAGCCAGTTGCAGAAGCAATTATAGCTTTAGTAAAAGAAAAGAAGATTAATAGAGTGGTAGAAATTGGAGCTGGGTTTTCTACAATCGTTTTTCATTTTACCATGCCAAAAATTAGCCCCAATTATGAAGTTTTTTCCATAGAAGAAAATGTGGATTGGTTTAAAATTCCCAGTGAATTAAAAGAGTTAGTTGATCGCGATTCAATGGGTTTTTATACGGGTAGAATACGCTTCGTTTTCGGAATATTTGGTATCCATGCTAGTTATCAGATACCCGAAAAGAAAAACCTAAAGTATGGGGTTGAATTGGTTTTCGTTGATGGTCCCCAATACTATTATGGAAGAGAAGGAGCATTGGATGGGGTCTATGATAAATTAAAAGTTGGATGCTTAATCGTAATGGATGATGCAGAACGGTATACGGAACAATGTGTGATTTATAAATGGCTAAAGGTTTATAAAGGCCTTGAATTGATCTATTTCAAAGAGAAGTTTGGTGATAAAGGATTGGCTATTTTAGAAGTTAAAATGCCCTTAAAGAGACAGTTTTCATTGGATGCTTTTCTTTTAGGATCAATGCAAGGGATAAAGCGACTTTTGAATTTTAAAACAATTAGAGAGAAGCAAAACTTTCTAAAATCTAACGAACTTAATTGAAACTCCTCTTTACACAAGATGCCTTAGTCAATGCAGGAGCAGAACGGAGTCACTTAGAAATCCTTTCCAGATTTTCTAAAGAAATTGAAGTCGCTTTTGTGTATTTCTACCCGAAACACGATTTAAAACAGGAATATGAAAAAGCCGGAATTCGGCTTATTTTTTTGGAGATTCCAGAGTCCTATCATTTTCGCTTGGCAGTGACTCGCTTGGTCAAAACTATTCGAAAGGAAAAGCCCGATCTCTTAGTATCAAGTCTCTGGCGGGCAGATATTATTACACGTATTGCCTCAGTGATCACGGGAGTTCCGCTTGTAGGTACATTAGTCAATGATAGCTATGCTCCCATTGCCTGGAAAGATAAGAGGGGCTTGAAATACAAGATGGTTTATTGGCTAGATCGGTTAACAGCCAGGATTCCCAAACATTGGATTGCAAATGCTCAGGCCTTGGCAGAGTCGCATGAGAAAACTTTAGGATTGGATAAGAATAAGATCTCGGTTGTTTATAGGGGACGTTCTATTCCTGATAATTCTCATTTGGACGTCATTGCGAGCGAAGCGCGGCAATCTCCTAAAGGGTTTCATGATAAATCGGTAAATCAGTTAAATAGTAAGTCAGTTGATAAGGATATATCGGAAAAAGGGAATAGAGATTCCGAAAGCCATCTTGAGGATAATGAGAATGAGGAGAGGGGATTCGGAAATGAGGGGACTGTGGAAAATAGTAAGAATATTGAGATGGAGGTAAAAAGGCGAGATACGCCTTCGGAGAAATATCATCAAAATCAAGATTCAAGTTTTAATGCATTTCATTTTATCTCCTATGGGAGACTTTTGGAACGGAAAGGATTTCAAGATGCCATCCATGCTTTTTCAAAAGTCCTAAAAAAATACCCGAATTGTACCTTGACCATCTATGGAGAAGGACCTTATCGATCTGATTTAGAAATTTTAATTACTAGTCTAGGCCTAACTGATCATGTGAAACTTCCTGGCAAATTTGGATCTGGAGGTAGCCATAGTTATCGGGAAGAGAATGAGATTGCCACGCCTTCCCTTCGGTCGGCTCGCAATGACGCCACCACGATTTTATTAGAAAATGACTGTTTCCTATTCCCAAGCTGGTATGAAGGTTTTTCAGGTGCTTTGGTAGAAGCCATGATGGCGGGAATCCCAATTATCGCTTCCAATATTTCTATGAATTTAGAAGCTATTAGCCCCAAAACTGCTTTGATTTTTGAGTTTCAAAATAGAAAGCAATTAGCTAATCAAATGATTTTTGCTATCGAGCATCCAGGTCTAACGGCTGATTTGGGGAAAGCAGCCCGAGAAGAAGCGATTGCTAGATTCGATATTGAAAAGATTGCCAAAGACTATGAAGCCTTACTTTTTGAGATAAAAAATAATTGAGATTCACCTCACCCTGCCCTCTCCTCAAGGAGAGGGATAGTTCATTAACGACAATTGTAAATACTTTAATACTCCTTTTGAACTTAATCTTGTCCCCCTTCAGGGGGATTTAGGGGGTAGAAAATAAAGTGATCAAAGAATGAGTTATTCTAATAATCTTTTTTATGGAGCAAGTCCTGAAATTCACAAAAGGGCAAGAGAGCTGAGAAAAATAATGACACCGGCCGAAAAGGTTCTTTGGGAAAAACTGCGAGGTAAATCACTTCACAAGTATAAATTTAGAAGACAACATCCGATTAGTAGATTCATCGTTGACTTTTATTGTCATGAATTAAGATTAGTAGTGGAAGTTGATGGTGCCATCCACGACAGTTTAGAGAATCAAGAGTACGATTTAGGAAGGACTTATGAATTAAATGAGTTTTCTATTTCAGTGGTTAGGATTCCAAATAAGGTGATATTGGAAAATTGTCATGATGCAGTTCAGGTAATCCTAAATTTTATCGAATCTAATCACCTCACCCTGCCCTCTCCTCAAGGAGAGGGATAGTTCATTAACGACAATTGTAAATACTTTAATACTCCTTTTGAACTTAACCTTGTCCCCCTTCAAAGGGATTTAGGTGGAATATTAAATTGATTTTAATAAATGACTTTCAAAAAATTACAATTCCCCTCTATTGTATAGAATAGCAATTTTAACGGATTCTGATACGCTTCAGGCCTGGGAATGGGAATGCTTAAATGCTTTGATCCAGCAGGGGAATTCTGAGATTGTTTTGGAGATCAGGAATCTTTCCCCAAAACCATCCGGTAAAAAATCCCCCTTTCTATACCGGGTCTATCGGGCTTTGGATCGGAAGTTTTTTAAATCTGAGTTTGATGCATTTAAAAGGATTCCAATAGTAACCTTACCTCAGAATAATTTCACCCAGATTCAGGTAAGTCCGATTCAGACTACTTACCGAGATGAGTTTTTGAAAGAAGACCTTGAAAAAATCAAAGCCTTTAAAGTGGACCTGATTTTACGATTTGGATTTCGTGTTTTGACCGGGGACTTATTGAAAATTCCCCGCTTGGGTGTTTGGTCATATCATCATGGAGATCCTTCCAGGTATCGGGGAGGTCCACCTGCATTTTGGGAAGTAATGCTGGGATGGGAAACAACCGGGACTGTTTTGCAAAGATTAACCGAGCAATTAGATCAGGGAGAAATACTTTATCAATCGTATGCTCAGACCAACCCACTTTCTGTGGATCGGAATGCAAATGCGATATTTTGGAAGTCCTCGTATTTTGTGGCCAGAGTTCTTTCCAGAATTGATACCATTGGAGAAGAGGCCTGGTTGGAGGAGAAGATGAAATCAAAACCTAGTCAAAAAACCAAGGTGGAATTGAAAAAGCCACCCGGTTCATTCGAGATGATTTCGTTGTTATGGAACTTGCTCCGACGAAATTTAAATCGGAAGATTCAGGAAAATAGAAAACCCGCCCATTGGGAAATAGCTCTAGTAAATCATACCCAATCTGATGCAATCCAGAGGTCAGAGATTCATTGGCTAAGGCAGGAAGGAAAATCATCCAGCTATCTTGCGGATCCATTTCCCTTCTTTTATCAGGGTAAACCCTATGTGTTCGCCGAAGAATTTAATAAACAAACCAAAAAAGGAAGGATTGTTTGTTTGGTACCTGAAGCAGAAAAGCAATCGATAATAAAACCTGTGATTCAGGAAGCGTGGCATTTATCTTATCCCTTTATTTGGGAGGAAAATGGCAGCTATTACCTGATTCCAGAATCGGCGGAAGCTGGTAAGCTCTTTATTTATAAAGGGGTGGGTTTCCCATTTCAATGGGGTGAAAAGAAAGTTTTTTTTGATGGGGAAGGTTATGATCCAACACTTTATGTTGCAGATGGAAAGTATTGGCTATTCCTCAATCAAAAGCCCCATCCGGCATCCTCTCCCTTTGATGAATTGAATTTATACTTCTCTGACTCGCTGCATTCTGCGGAATGGAAAGCACATCCAATGAATCCTATCGTATCTGATGTCAGATGCTCCAGGCCAGCGGGGAAACTATTTGAAAAAAATGGAAAGCTGTTTCGGCCGGCACAGGATTCTGGAAAGCGATATGGACATAGGATTGCAGTTCAGGAAATTCTGGAAATGACAGAAAACGGCTATAAGGAACAAACAGCCTATTTTATAGAACCGGAGCTTGTACCTATCGCCTTGGGAGTTCACACACTCAATTTTTGCGGAGATCAGATGTATTTGGATTTTTACTTTCGAAAATGAGGATTATTCAACTAGTTCAAAAAAACCAGGCAAGAGGCGCAGAAATTTTCACTGCCTGGCTAAGTGAAGAGCTAAAGGATCTGGGCCATCAAGTATTGTTAGTTTCATTGTTTGAAGGAAATTTTGAGTTGCCATTTTCCGGAAAGTTGATCCGACTCAATCGAAAAAAAGAAAATAGATTTTGGGATTATAAGGGTTGGAAAAAATTCAATGAAATCGTCCAAGACTTTAAACCGGATCTGGTCCAGGCAAACGGAGGCGACACTTTGAAATTTGCTGTAGTCAGTAAAAAATTATTTCGAGAGAGTTATAAACTGGTATTTAACAATGGAGGACTCGTCAGTACCTACATGACTTCCTTGGCTCACCGAGTGTTCAATCGATTCCTTTTCAGGAATACGGATGCATTTGTTTCTGTTTCCAAGTATACCAAGAAGGATTTGGATCAGTTTTTAGAAGCTAATAAAAAACATAAGATTATTCCTATTGGGCTTCAAATTTCTTTTTTTGATCATTTGGCAAACAAGAGTTCTTTTCCGGTGATCGTTCAGATTGCTGGCTTTACCCATGAAAAAAATCATCAAGGTTCACTTAGGATTTTCGCACGATTCCAGGAAAAATACCCAGCATCCCAACTTTGGTTTATAGGAGATGGGCCTGAAAAAGCAACAATTGAAAGGGAAGTAGAAAAGATCGAATTTAAAAGTCAGATAAAATTTCTGGGATCATTATCCCAGCCTTTCAATCGGATACCGGAAAATGCCATATTGATTTTGCCAAGCATTTCTGAAGGTCTTCCTGCAGTACTTCTGGAAGCTTTTTTTGCTCGAATCCCAGTGGTTGCATACGGTGTTGGGGGAATTCCCGAAGTGTTAGTGGACCGGGAAAATGGGTTTTTGGCCAGCCCAAATGATGAAAAGCAATTTTATGAGGCATTGGAGCAGTGTTTTCAGATGGACGAAGTCACTAAAAAATCTCTACTTGACAGGGCTCAAAAGACAGTAATTGAAAATTATACCATAGCTCAAGTAGCTAAAAAGTATTTGGGTTTTCACTCGGAACTATGCGGATAATTCAATTAATCACCAGACCTCAACGGAGAGGTGCAGAGATTTTTGCAGTTCAATTAGCCGAATGTTTAAAAAGCAGGGGACATGAGCTTTGGGTGATCTCCTTATTAGAGGGGCCGGGGGGAATAAGTTTTTCGGAAGGTTTAATCCAAATGGATTTTAAAAACAGACCAAAACTGGATTATAAGGGGTTTAAGGAACTAGCCGCAACCATCAAAAAGATTAAGCCGGATATTATTCAAGCGAATGCATCTGATACCCTTCGATATGCCGTCGGAGCCAGATTGATTGGAGCTGGGGATTTTGTATTGATTTATAGAAATGCCAATACGCTATCTCGATTTATTAAAAGTAAAAAACAAAGACTTTTCAATAGCTTGTTGCATAGGAATGTAGATGCCGTTATCTCTGTTTCAGAAAACTCTTTGATGGATTACCGTCAAACCTTCAGACCCAAAAACAGCATCAGCATTCCGATAGGGATAGATCCAAACGAAATTCAAAAGAAGCTTGAAATTTCTGTTGAACCACAAAAGGATGATTATTTACTATTTGTAGGTTCTCTTGTTTCAGAGAAAGATCCTCTGGGGATGGTAACCATTTTTAAGGAAGTGCTGAAAATTTATCCGAAGATTCGATTGAAATTTCTAGGATCGGGATCACTTGAAAGTTCCTTGACTGAAAAGATCGAAACGGATAAGTTGCAGGATTCTGTGGAAATAATTCCAAATCAATCCAATATTTTCCCACTTTTATCCCAAGCAAAAGTCTTGGTAATGCCTTCTAAAATTGAGGGGTTACCGGCAGTGATTTTGGAGGCTATGTACTGTAAGGTTCCGGTGATTGCTTATGCAGCTGGTGGGATTCCGGAAGTTTTGATGAGTAAAAAAACAGGATGGTGTATTGAAACAGGAAACCAAGAGGCTTTTGAAGCCAGTGTTTTAGAAGTATTGAATACACCTCCAACTGAACTAGAGAAAATCACTGATGCTGCCAAAGCACTTGTTTTAAAAAAATATCAAATGGATCAGGTTGGAAAAGAATTTGAAGGTTTCTACTTTGAGTTGATTTGATACTATTTTATCATTAGGAATACTCTTTTTGTAGTCATTTCTCCCTGCGCAATCTCCAGTCGAAATGACAAACAAACAAGTAACAGATTTCTCCCTTCGGTCGAAATGACTTTGAGTTCATGATCCCTAATTAACTTATTCACCAATCCCCAATCTCTTAATCTCCTAATCCCTGTTCTCTTTTCTATAAATCTCAATCCCCCTTGCCAAGAAAAATAAAAATACTTCACCTGATCAAATCCCTTGGAAGAGGAGGAGCTGAAAAGCTAATCCCCGAAACGGCTTTGGTTCACAATAAAGATCGTTTTGAGTTTCATTGCCTGTATTTCTACCATCAGAAAAACAACATTGTCAATGAACTGGAGTCAGTTGGAATCAAAGTACATCTCATTCCTTCCAGTAATTTGGGTTTGTTTTTTCAGGTAAAAAAAGTGGGGGATTTTTCCAGGGCATTGGGAATTGATATTATCCATGCACATTTACCCTGGGCCGGGATTTTATCCCGCTTTGTTGGAAATAAACTGAAGATCCCAATCGTCTATACGGAGCACAATACCTGGGATCGATACAATAAAGTTTCTTATTGGGGGAATCGAATGACATTCAAGCAGCAGGATGTGGCGATCGCAGTTTCCAACGAAGTAGCTCTTTCCATGCAGCTCAACTCTATGATTGATCCATACAAACGTGGGGGAAGACTTAAAGTCAAAATGATCCAAAATGGGGTGAATACGGAGGTGTTTAGGAGGATGGAGAATGGTGATCCCGATAGCTATCGGGAGGGAGAAGGAATTAGAGAGCAGGGAATAGAGCTAAGTGAATCAGTTGATCAGGGGATTAGTGAATTAGTGAATCGGGAAGAGGTTGCTCATTCTTCTAGTGGAGAGATTTCTGCTCCCGATAGCTATCGAGGAAGTCGAAATGACTCATTTAAAACTTTCTTAGGAATTCCTGAATCGGCTCCGGTTATTGGTAAAGTAGCTGTTTTTCGTTCCCAAAAACGTTTATGGATCTGGGTGGATTTAGCACTCAAAATTTTAGAATCCTGTCCCGAAACGCATTTCCTGTTGGTAGGTGATGGGGAGTGGAGAGATCGCATTTTGGCCCAAATTGAGGCATCCGGAAAATCTTCTAATTTCCATTGGGTAGGGGTTCAGAAGAATGTGTTGCCTTACCTTTCTGTCATGGATATTTACCTCAGTACTTCAGAATTTGAAGGCTTGCCTATTGCGATGCTGGAAGCAATGTCCTGTGAAATCCCAGTCGTTGCCACAAGAGCTGGAGGGATTGGTGAGGTCGTACAACATGGGGTGCAAGGTTTCCTTTCAGAGATTGAGGAATACGAGGAATTGGTGGATTATTGCATTCAGCTGATCCAGAATCCAGAAATCCATCAAAAGATGTCCAGCGCTGCCAGAGCAAGAGTCGTTCAGCAGTTTAGCATGAAACGAATGGTGCAAGAGCTGGAGGAAGTTTATGAATCGGTTTTATTAGTGTAACATGGTTTGGGTCATTTCGAAGGAGCTGTTTACCTAATCAATGAAATACTATTCTTCAAGCGACTGAGAAATCTCAATAAATATAACTGGAGATTTCTCCTCCTTCCTGATGAATCGGGACAGAGGCTGTTCCTCCTCGTCGAAATGACTGTGAATTTTAACCCGAATCCTTTTTACATTTCAATACCTTAATTTTAAATTTCTAATTCAATAATCTTAAATTAACCCAGTGCTAGGCGCCGTTATCCTCATACTTATCCTTTTTGGCATTAGCCAACCCGTGCTGGGAAATCTACAGCGGGAGCATAAATGGGTTAAAGCTGGTCTGCTAAACCAGATGTTCTGGTATCATATGTTTTTTGGTTTGGTGTATTGGAGCTATGCGCAATTCAACCGATCAGATTCAGTCAATTATTTTAATAGAACAGATAGATACTGGAGAAACTGGTTCGATGCCTTTGCTGCTGGAACTGATTTTGTAGAATGGATGGCTTTTCCATTTGTTCGTTGGTTTGACTTTAATTACGATATGATGATGTTTCTGAGCACCTGGTTGGGATTCTGGGGCTTTGTCTATTTTTATCTGTTTTTTAAAGAAAACCTTCGTTTCAACCCCAAATTTGAGGGATGGGATGCGATTACCATTTTTATGTTTTTACCGAACATGCATTTTTGGACAGCATCTTTAGGAAAAGGTGCGGTGATTTTTGCAGGGATTGGTTTTTTAGTTTATGGACTTTCCTGGCCTGCAAAAAGAATTCCTCATATCGCATTTGGAAGCTTCTTATGCTATATGATCAGGCCGCACATTCTCTTTGCTATCTTGATAGGAATGGGAGTGGGCTTTGTACTTGGCAGGGAAAAAGTCCCCATCTATCAAAAGTATTTAGTGGTTTTCTTTGCCATCGGAATGAGTATTTATGTGTATGAGGATTTGATCGTTTATTTAGGTTACGACCCAAATAATTTATTGGATAGCTTTGAAGAAGAATCTGCATTAAATGCCCAGAGGCTTCAGTCCGCAGGTTCTGGGGTAGATATGGCCTCCTATAGTCTTCCGATGAAGCTCTTTACTTTTTGGTTTAGACCACTCTTTATAGATTCTCCGAATGCATTGGGAATTGCCATTTCCTTTGAGAATGCGCTTTACATCTACATGTTTAGTAAGGTTGTAAAGAAAGATTTTATTACCTATATCAAGATCGCTCCTGCCATGGTAAAGATGTCGGCGGTGGTCTTTATTTCCATTTCCATCTCCATGACCTTCGTAATGTCCAATCTGGGGATTATTATCCGCCAAAAATCCCAGATCATGTACTTTATGCTCTTTGTGGTGGTCGCATTTATGGACTGGCAAAAAACAAATCGAATCAAAAAACGCGGTGAAATTTACAATCGAATTGTGGAAGAGGAGAGGAGACGATTGGCAGAGGTGGAGGTATGAAATGTTGTGAGCCTTCGGCGTTGTGATGCTTCGCGTTATGACGCTGCGCTGTTGTATGCCTTTGGCGTTGTGACGCTTCGCGTTGTTATGCTGCGCTGTTGTGTGCCTGCGGCGTTGTGGCGCTGCGCTGTTGTGAGCTTCGCGTTGTTTAGCTACGCTGTTGTGCGCTTTCGACGTTGTTTAGCTACGCTGTTGTGCGCCTTCGGCGTTGT